>CALCJP010000129.1 GCA_937967625.1 uncultured Saprospiraceae bacterium | reverse complement strand
CCCCACCAAAACCTCCCACATTATCTCCTTCCGAAAATACATTTGCGCTAGCGCCTGCAAATCAGCCGCTGTAATCGTTCTGAAAGTTTCGACCATTTTGTCAAAATGTTCCAAAGGCATATCGTTGGTAATCATCGTGCGGATGACGCTTGAAGTACTAAATGCGCCATCGACATTGGTCAGCAGATTCCCCATCAAGTAGCGGCGCACCATTTTGAGTTCATCCTCACCGACGGGTTCATTACAGAGTTTGTCCATTTCGGCATAGATACACTTGATTGTATCATTCAGATATTCGTTGCCGACTTCGGTGCCGATTTGGAAATAGCCGTCAAATCGAAATGGATCGAGATAGCTGAAAACATTGTAAGTGTAGCCTTTCTCTTCGCGAATGGTGGACATCAGACGAGAACCAAAGTAGCCACCCAAAACCGTTGATAACACAAACATGCCCGGAAAGTCAGGGTGCTGTCGATTGAACAAATGCCGCCCAATTCGCACAGCAGTTTGCACGGAGCCTTCCATTTTTATTTTTTGCCTTTTCGGCAAATGTGGGATTTTAAATTCCGTTTTCGAACGCTCGGCTTTTTCCGAAAGGATAGTTCCAATTGTTTTATTGAGTTTCCTGATGACCTTATCATCGGTCATTCCACTGACGAAAAGGGTCGCATTATTGCTCCCAAAAGTACCTTCAAAATGCGCGACAACATCCTCTCTCGTGATGGCTTCGTGCATTGCTACATCTGAATTGTAGCCGTAATAATGCTTGCTTCCAAAAATCTTTTCGGTCACCTGTCGGTAGGCAACGGTATCGTTTTTTGTGAGGTCGATTTTCAGCTGTTGTTTGGCGCGATTGCGATAGGTTTCGAGTTCATCTTGGGGGAAAGTCGGCTGCAGAAGCATATCTGTCAGCACGGGCAAGAGTTTCTCAAAATGCTTTTTGAGCGTAAAAATAATCACGCGAGAACTATCGAGATTGCTCATCGTGCGCAGTGTGGCGCCGTAGTAATCAAAGGTCTCTGCAATCTTTTTTGAAGTGTATTTTTTAGTACCCGTTTTTAGTAGCGAAGGGGTGTAACGGCTCACCAATTTCTTATGTTCAAAAGGTCGCCCGTTTTGAAACGAGAGTTCGAGTTTCAAAACCTCATTGGTTCCAATCCGCGAATCATAGAGCGGAATGCCATTTTCCAAATGACTGATTGCCGGTCGCTTGAGTTCGACATTGGTAACTTCATGGATGACCGGTGCTTTAAATTTTGCCATTTGCTATTTTTTCTTTTTCTCGCTCCCGATTAAAATACGGGACAAGTTTATGCGAAATATGCGCATTTCGCGAAAGCGAGATTTTTTAAGACCGCAAATGTCTGCTTTTTTTTAAGATGATGTGCAAGAATCAAGATCAAATTCAAACTAAAAAATCAATCTCGGATTGAGTTTGAACTTGATTCTTGAAGTTGATCTTATCAAGCAATCGCCTCCAAAATCTGATCAGTATGAATCTTAGATTTCACCTTTTCGATGACGGCTTCGATAGTGCCTTTTTCGTCAATGATGAAGGTGGTGCGGTGGATAGAGTCTGATACCTTTCCCATGAATTTTTTAGGACCCCAAACTTGGTAGGCATTGGCAACTACCTTTTCGGGATCGGCGATGAGGTGGAAAGGCAACTCAAATTTATTGATGAAATTCGTATGCTTTTTTTCAGAGTCAGGGCTGACGCCGATGACTTCTATACCCTTTGCTTTTAGAGCGGCATGCCCATCTCTCAGATTACACGCCTCGACGGTGCAGGTGGGCGTGTTGTCTTTTGGATAAAAATAAAGTGCTAACTTTTTGCCTTTAAAATCAGATAATGAAATAGTTTCGCCCGTCTCAATCACTGCGGTGAAATCGGGGGCTTGGTCTCCCTTCTTTAGTGTGGTCATGTTATATATTTTTTGATGTAACTCGGAACAATCAATTTTTAAAACTGTTGTCAATCCAAAACAAAAATCTTGTGGAAAAGAAAAGTCAATTATTCATTTTAATGGAACTGATTTGGTGGGTGGTCACAGCAATCATTGCTTTTGCGGTACTCTATCCGATTTATCAGTCCACTGTTGATTACCCGTTTTGGACGATTAATATTATTTTCATAGTTGCTGCAGTGACTATCATTCGACTGGTGTTTTTGACTAAGTTTTCTTTTCTCGCTGACAGCAAGTATTTGAAAGTCGTTTTGGTGATGATTACGGTGCCGATCATCTTTTTATTGGTAGAGCAGATGATTGGTTTTCAGTCCTATATTGATGAAGAAGGACTGAATGATGTGTTGCAAAATTTGAGCGAAAGCGATAGAGGATCTATGTTTAATTATATCAGAACGGAGATGCTTTTCTTTGCGATGGCGGCGATTTTGGGAATGGTGGCGCTACCAGTTAAAATGGTGAAATCTGTTTGGAGGGATTATAATCCGGGGCGGTAAAAAACGAGGGACGGAGGACGGACAACGGGAGACGAAATTAGGAATGACGGATTTTTATAAAATTATATTTTGATTATGCAGCAAGTTGATAAGCATCGTTTCCGTCGCTCGTCATTCGTCATTCGTTTTTCGATGGCGTTGTTTTTAATAAGCTCAGGTTTGATTGCTCAAAAACTTGATTTCCCAACTCTCCAATCGAAGTTGCTTTCGCAAAATATTGAGATGGATGAACCCACCGAAGGGCGAGCGAAGTTCTTTGCCCCTCTGAAGGAATCGCTTTTGAAGCATGACTTGCGCGTTCATTTGCCGAAAGGCGAAATGGAAATTTGGGTGGCTTTCTCACCTTATGATTCCCGAAATTATGCGACTCAAATCCCCGAAATCACGAGCAAAAGTTTGGCAGTAACCGCCGCCACGCATGAGGAAGCCTCCGTGACCACTGTTTTGAAATTGGGAGCGGCTTTCGCCGAAAAAACGTTTCATGCAGACTGGGGAAAGGAGTATTATTTTAGACCAAAAAGAGAGGTGTCAGAAAGAGATCACTGCCGAATGCTTTCGCTCTATCGAGAAGGGCGAGGGCAGCTTACGGTCTTCTTTTTCTTCGATGAAAAAAATGAATCACTCGAATCGTTTTATGAGCTATTTCGCTTTGTGGAGTAGTTTTATTCCCTTTGAAAATATCCTTAAAGATGCTAAGAAACTTATCATACAATGACCCAAAAATCAATCGCGAAGTCAACCAAGCAGTCGGCAAAGCATATTCGTTTCTCGCCAGTTGGCGGATGGGCGGTACGGGGTCTCAGAAGTTTATCATCACAGAGGCGAGTGAGGAGATTTGGCAATTGTTAGAAAGAGAAAACACGACCAATTATGCCAACATTGAGTTGCGCCCTGAAGGAGTCATCGTTAGATTCAAATCTTATTTAGAGTCCTTTGGATTGATTATTCCCTTTCGGGAAATGGAGTTGGAAGCAGCGGAAACGGAACTACTCATTCGCCGAAAACTTGTCCCGGACAAGCTTCGGGAGGCGCATTTTATTAAACTAAAAACACTCGATGGTGAAGTCGTAGATTTGAAATTTATGAAGCGAATCAGAGGAGCTTCAAAGTGAGTCCAATTGCCACCGAGGATGGGTGAGATATTCTCGCCATAGCCATACCTTCCAAATTTTCTTTTCGAAATTTCGGCGCAAGCCGGGTTGGGTAAAGTCAATTCGTTTCCCTTTAGCTGGAATTTCTGTGATTTCATTGCCCGTAAGGGCGGTGTAATGATAGACCTCAATGGTGGGTCGCAGACCGATGAATTGGGGGAGTGGTGAGAAGTTTAAAATAAGGATGGTAAGCAAGAAGGTGAGCATGATACTTTTCATTGGTAATCGCTTTTATGATTACATGGGATGATTGGTGCATCGGTTTTGGTGTATGAAAAAAGGCAGTAGAAAATGAATTCTACCGCCTCTGCTTGTTGTTTTCTTTGCTTATAACTTCAGAAGATTACTTGCCGAAAAGGCCTCCGGCTATGTCTCCCAACTTGTCTTTAGCTGCGTCAGCAACACTGCCTCCGTTGCCAAGCATGTCTTTAGCTGCATCCATGACACCGCCCGTTTCGCCACCAAGAAGACCTTTGGCTGCGTCCATCAATCCGCCGGCGTCGCCCATGCCTAAACCAGACATTAAGCCATCTTGAGTGATATTGCCAGCGCCACCAAATTTGCCAGCCATGCTACCAATAATACCAGAAAGACCAGTGCCCGCAACCAAACCTGCTACAGATGCTGGCAAACCCATTTTGGTCATAATGTTTTGCATGAACATGCCTTTCAAACTTCCAAACATTCCGTTGCTTTCGAGTTCTGCTCCGCTGTTGAACATACCTAAGATGCCTTCAACGTTGCCGCTTGTTGCTTCTTTCATCAAGCCTTCTTGCAAAGTGTCTTGAGCGATAGGCAATACTTGCTCTGCTTGCTCAGAAGTGATGCCTGCTTTTTCGGTTAGTGAGCTCATAACGTCGCCGCCGATGGAATTCATTAATTGATCTAACATGAATGATTTCTTTTTTGGAACGGTGAAAGAATAACTACCACTCAAAAATGATTACTTATTGTTTTATCGTTCCTTAGTTTTAAAAAATAGTTCATTTTATTAGATGATTAATAAAGGAGAAAGTAACTGTTTGTTTCAGTATTTTGGGAATAAAAAAACCCTATCGCCAACAAACAGACGATAGGGTAAAAATCTAACTTACTGATACTAAATATCTTACATTCGACTTTCGTCAAATTTGCTTTTTTGCTCATGGAGAGAGAGAATTTAATACTCCTTTCGGAAAAATATTAAACTCAACTAACTTGGTGGTGGAACAGAGAAGAAACTGAACTAATTAGGCAGGACAATTATTGGTTGGATAAAAAATGTTTTCTCACAGTATGCCTACTTAGTCTCGAAAATTATAGTGTTCTGTTCTTTGTTCTGTAAATGTAGAGACTGCTGATTGTATTTTCAAACCATCTCATTTAACATTTTACTTTCAAACTAACATTTTTTTTATCATAAAAAATTGATTGTCATCATTTTATGATTGAAAAAATTATTGATAAAAAAAAATCAGCTACGTAAATAGCTGATTATCAGTATCAATGTTTTGGAATAATTATTTTTCAACAGTTTTCCACAAGTTTTCCACAGCGAGCGTACCGTTTTCTCATCAGAACGTACCGTTCGCTTCACCATAGACCACAGCGAGTACCACTTGCCCTACTGCGCGAAGCGTTCTGGGGTCGATGATTTCGATATTGTCATTTTGGGTGTGCCAGTGGTCACCGAAGGTTTGTTCCTTATTTTCTGAAAGGTTAATGATGTCAATCATCGGAATGCGCGCATTCTGAATTACGAACAAATGGTCATCAATTACACCATTTTCTTTTTCATCTTTGAAGTAGTTGGAGTAGCCCATTGCTTTTGCTAATTTCCAAATTTTGTTCATCACGTTGGGTGCGGCTTGCATAGAGTAGCCCTCTTTTGCAAAACGTGCATTTTTGGAGCCTACCATGTCGAGTAGGATTCCAAATTTTGGCATATAGCCGGGCGTGTGAAGGTTTTTGGACCAGTGCTGCGAACCAAGGCACCAAGTTTTCATGGAAGCTTCCTGTTCTTCGCGAGTGCTTGGATCTTGACCGTCGTTTTCATCACCATGATCTTCCGCATCAAAAAAAATGATATCTACTCCCATTTCAATAGGATTTGCTTTTAGGAGTCGGCCTACTTCTAACAAAACTGCTACTCCACTGCCGCCATCATCTGCGCCATCAATGGGTTTGTTTCGAGTCGTTTTTTCGAGGTCTGAATCTGCTATGTGGCGCGTATCCCAATGGGCCGCAAGTAGGATTCGCTTCCCTGCTTTGGGGTTAAATTGAGCAATGATATTCGTTCCATTTAGGGCTTTGCCTGTATAGGCTTTCGCCGAAAAGTTTTGCTGAATCACATTGTCTGCATAGCCTTCCATTTTGCTGACCAGCCATTCTTTACATGCTTTGTGTCCAGGAGAGTTGACGACTCGATTGCCGAATTCCACTTGTTTTTTCACGAAAGTGAAAGCACTATCTTTTTCAAACTTTGGGACAGAGACTCTTTTAGGTGGAGTAGTTTCAGTGTCTGGGGCGGGTGTCGGAGTGCCTGGATCACATGACTCAGATGATAGCGCTAAAAATCCAAATACCACCAAAAGACCTATTGAAATTAATTTATTATTCATTATCAAAATTTTCCGCAAAGGTACTCAGACCTAAAGGAACAACCTTAATGAATAACCGATTTTGCAAATTATTAATCCTAAGTGAAGCTAAAAATCAACCTTCAAATTTATCAACACAATAGCCCTAAAACAAAAAACCCTGCCAACAACTTGACAGGGACAAAACAAAAAACAAACACTATGAACAAACACTTATCTTTAGAAGGATGAGAGGGAAAAAAGTCCCCCGAAAAACTTCGGGGGCTTGAATAAAAAACAAAAACTATGAACAAACACTCACCCTAACTTTTACAGAACTATGTGCTAATCTTCGAGTTTCTTGCACTTCAATTCATATTCATGATTAGCGATATACTACCCAAAAGGCAAACGGTGTGCCAAAGTGTCTATTCATATATAAATTTTGAAAATATATTTTCTAAAGGTTTTTTGAAAAAGATTACTTTTACCGCCGATTTAGAATTGACCATAAATATTCATGCAAACCATACTCCTCTTATCAAAGGCGGATATCTATCAGCAACAGCACCTCATCCTTAAGGATGTCAATTTGCGCATTACCAAAGGGGAGTTTTGCTACCTAATCGGTAAGACCGGAAGCGGAAAGTCGAGTTTATTAAAAACCATTTACGCAGCGCTACCGCTTTTGAATGGCAAAGGAGAAGTCGCTTCGCATGACTTATCTTACATGGATCGCAAGTCAATTCCACACCTACGGCGCAAGTTGGGCATCGTTTTTCAGGACTTTAATTTGCTGATGGATCGAACTGTTGAGGACAATCTCCAATTCGTTCTGAAGGCGACCAATTGGAAAGACCAAAACAAGATGACCAAGCGCATCAATGAATTGTTAGACAAGGTGGGTTTAAAAGGGGCAAATCGAAAAATGCCTCATAAACTCTCCGGCGGAGAGCGCCAGCGCGTCGTCATCGCCCGCGCACTTTTAAATAAACCCGAACTGATTTTAGCTGATGAACCTACCGGCAATCTCGACCCAGAGACCGCCGATGATATACTTTTATTGATGCGGCGCTTGTCTCAGGAGCAAGACACTGCCGTGCTTTTCGCAACCCACGATTATCGAATTTTGGAAAATTTTCCGGCGCGAATCATTCGCTGCCATGATGGGAAGATCTTTGAGGAGGAGGATTTTGTGGTTTAGTATTCCGGAGGCTGAGCCTGTCGAAGCCGGGTTTCCACAAAACATTCGGCTTCGACAGGCTCAGCCTCCGGAAGATTGCTAAGGTCGCTTCCCTTCTGGCTTCAACCATTCATCCAACCATCCAAAAAACTCGCGGTGCCAAAGCAATCCGTTTTGAGGTTTTTGAACCCAGTGTCCCTCGTCGGGAAAATATAAAAAGCGACTCGGCACGCCTTGCAATTGAGCTGCCTGAAACGCCTGCATGCCCTCTCCTATCGGTACTCTAAAATCTTTCTCGCCATGAATCACCATCATCGGCGTGTCCCAATTTTGGACATAACGATGGGGAGAATGTTTAAGGTAAGACTCTTTCAATTTAGGATCCCAATAAGCACCTCCGATGTCTTTGTTCGCGAAAAACATCTCTTCCGTGGTGCCATACCAGCTTTCTAAATTGAACAAGCCACAGTGAGAAATAAAACTCTTGAATCGCTTCTCGTGGTTGCCCGCGAGCCAATAGACGGAGTAGCCTCCAAAACTTGCACCGACTGCACCCAGGTTGTCTTCATCTACATAAGATTCTTTGGCAGCGTCGTCGATGGCGCTTAGATAATCTTTCATTGCCTGACCGCCCCAGTCACCGCTGATTTGGTCATTCCATTCGCGACCGAAAGAAGGTAAGCCGCGTCTGTTGGGCGCAACGATGATATAATCATTGGCAGCCATGAGTTGGAAATTCCAACGGTAAGACCAAAACTGGCTGACTGCTGATTGGGGGCCTCCTTGACAGTAAAGTAAGGTTGGATATTTTTTCGATGGGTCAAAATTTGGTGGATAAATCATCCAAACGAGCATGTCTTTGCCGTCGGTGGTTTTGACCATTTTTTGTTCGACTTTGCCCATTTTGATGTTGTCTAAAATGGATTTGTTGGTAAAGGTCAATTGCTTTTCTTTTCCAGAGCGAGCGTCGATTCGATACAACTCGTGGGGCATTGACATTGAACATTTTCGCCCGATAAGCCCTCTTTTCCCGGAAGGGATGACGTCATAATAATTATGCGTGCCGCGCGTCACCAAGCGGAATCGTTTGCTTTGCATGTCGATGGCTGCGATTTGGTTGGTCGCTTTTTCGCCAGTCAGACAATAGATGGTTTTTGAGTCTTTCGACCAATGCGGGTGATTGCATGCTCGGTCGAGTCCTTTGGTGATTTCTGTTTTGGTTTTTGACGTGAAGTCATAGACAAAAATTCGATTGCGATCACTTTCGAAACCTTCTTCTTCCATGCTATTCCAAGCGACATAGCGACCGTCGGGAGAGAAGGCAGGTTCCATGTCGTAGCCTTTCATGCCGCCAGAAAGGTTGGTCGTTTTGCCGGAAGGCAAGTCATAGAGATAGATGTCAGAGTTCGTGCTGACTGTATATTCTTTTCCCTTTTTCTTTTTGCAAGTGTAGGCGATTTGCTGACCATCGGCGCTCCAAGCGATTTGCTCCATGCCGCCAAATGGATTGAGTGGCGAGTCAAATGGCTCCTTCATGATGTTCGTCGGTTTGCCCGAAAGGGCGCCATCAGTATAAGGCGCGATGAAGATGTTGCTATTCGCCATGTCGTCCCAGCTATTCCAGTGGCGATACATGAGGTCGTCGATGATTTTTGCTTCGGTGAGCGGGAGGTCGTCGTATTTTTCGTTGGCTTTTTCGCCATACTTCACATCTTGAATGAAAAGGATGTGTTTGCCATCAGGCGAATATTTAAAGCCATTCATCTGCACGTCGCTGATTTGTTTTTGCTTAGAGCCATCGGCATTCATTTCCCAAAGGAAACCGCCTTTGAGAAAGCCAATTTTTTTGCCGTCGGGGCGAAACACCGCATTGTATTCGCTTTCGGCGAAAGCCGTTACTTTCTTCGCCGCGCCTCCTTTTGCTGGTACGGTATAGAGGTCGCGATTGCCGCCATTTTCGGCGACGTCATAGTAGCTGACGCCATAGAGTACCGTTTTGCCATCAGGCGAAACGTCATCTAAAGAAACGCGCCCCAATTCCCAAAGTCCTTCGGGAGTCAGGCGATCTTCTTGAGCAGTCACGGAAACGGTTAGGAATGAAAGTAGCAGTAAGGTGAATAGATTTTTCATGGTTGCTATTTTTTTTAACCACGGAGTGGTTGAACGTAAATAACCGCAGGTGAAACCTGCGGATGTTGAAAGTCTAATTTGACAGCCCCGAATGGGATTGAACTTAATTGATTTTTATTCAACCCCATTCGGGGTTGGTTTGCTTTTCAGTTTAGATGCCACAGGTTGCACCTGTGGTTATTCATATTTAATCCCTATCGGGATTTCTAAACATGGATTGATTTTTCCCCTTTCGGGAAATGTCTGTATTTCCCGAAAGGGAAAAATCACGCGACGAAATTATTATATTAGCAGCGGTTAACGAAAGTCTTACCAAGAAAATATTCACATGACCTACGACTACATCATCATCGGCGCCGGCAGTGCTGGCTGTATTTTAGCCAATCGCCTTTCGGCAAATCCCGAAAACTCCGTCCTCCTCATCGAGGCAGGCGGACGAGATTGGAAACCCGAAATTCACATCCCTGGTGCCTATCCGAAATTACATAAATCAGTCGTTGATTGGGGTTATTGGTCGGAGCCACAAGAGCATCTCTTGGGTCGAAAACTGTATATGCCACGAGGCAAAACCTTAGGCGGTTGTAGCTCCACCAATGCGATGGCTTATGTGCGAGGCAATAAAGAAGATTTCAATGATTGGGCAAATGAGGGCAACAAAGGCTGGTCTTACGACGAAATTTTGCCCTATTTCAAACGCTCAGAACATAATGAAGATCACGATGATAATTATCATGGACAATCAGGCGAATTGAATGTCGCTTTCGCGAAACGATTTCAAACGCCATTTGCGGAAGCGTTCATAGAAGCATCTGTAGAAAAAGGATTTGAGCGCAACTCAGATTACAACGGCGCGAAGCAAAAAGGGGCAGGTCTTTTTCAATTCAATATCAAAAACGGAAGTCGGCATAGTGCAGCCGTTGCATTTTTACGACCTGCGATGAAACGCCCTAATTTGAAGGTTTTGACTGGTATTTTTACTAAAAAAGTAGTAGTCAAAAACGATAAGGCGGTTGGCGTCATAGTCGGAAAAAGCCATAATCACGCGACAACTTTCAAAGCGAATAAGGAAGTAATTTTATCAGCGGGAGCGTTTGGTTCGCCGCAGTTGTTGATGCTCTCCGGCATCGGCGACCAAGAGGAACTTTCGCAAAATGGGATTGAATGTATCCGTAATTTGAAAGGTGTCGGGAAGAATTTGCAAGACCATTTATTTTATAATGTGAGCGCCCTCTCCAATCAGCAGGAAGGTCAAAACCATCATATCAAATTGATGAATCAAGGTGTTGACTTGATGAAATGGTTGTTTAAGAAAACAGGGGCGCTAACCGCAAGCCCACTGGAATCGGTGGCATTTGGAAGCACTCAAGCAAGTCCTGATCGAGTAGATTTACAATTGCATTTTACAGCTTTTCATATTGGTACGGGTTACGATGTTGATTTTTATGACCTCAGTACTTTTCCAACAGAGCAAGATGGTTTTACCATTTTGCCAACGCTTTTGAAACCCAAAAGTCGTGGCTTCTTAAAGTTACGCAGCAAGAATCCATTTGAGCATCCGATGATTCAGCCAAACTTCTTGTCGGAAGAGGCTGATAAAAAAGTCTTAATCGAGGGTGGCAAATTAGCACTCGAAGTGCTTCAGGCAAATGCCTTTGACATTTTCCGAAAGGAGATCATTGCGCCCGTGGATAGCAGTAGTGATGATGCATGGCTAACGCACATTCAAAAAGTCGTAGAAACCGTTTATCACCCCGTCGGCACCTGCAAAATGGGCAACGACGAAATGGCGGTCGTAGATGACCATTTGCGCGTCAAAGGAATCGAAGGATTGCGCGTAATTGACGCCTCCATCATGCCGACCATCACTTCGGGCAATACCAATGCGCCTGTCTATATGATTGCCGAAAAAGGAGCAGATATGATTTTGGGAAAGCAGACTCAGACCACCAAAGCAAAAGTGTCTGATGTGTATTTGAATAAGTAAAATTTCGCCTGATTGTAGGGACGATTCATGAATCGTCCCTACTTTCGTAAAAAATAATTTTCATGGAAGCATTTCTTACATTTTTCGAAAGCCTTAGCAGTGTTCAAAAACTGGGGTGGATATTCGTTTGTTTATTTTTCAGTTGGTTGCTTGAAGGAGGGTTCCCTCTTTTCCAATTAGACTATAAAAAGTGGCGCCATGCGGGAAGGAACTTCGTCTTTTTAGGCACTTCTATTCTTATTAATTTACTGTTTGGAATAGCGACGGTTGGCATTTTTGATTGGTTAAGTGCTTCCAATTTTGGTTTTCTCAATCTGTTTGATTTACCGATTTGGGCGGAGTTGTTGATAGCTGTCATGTGGCTTGACTTCATTGCGCAATACATTGCCCATGTCATGCTTCATAAATATAGTTGGATGTGGAAATTCCACATGGTGCACCACAGCGACACGCACGTGGATGCTACCACAGGGACACGCCATCATCCGGGTGATTATTTTATCAGAGAGATATATGCTTTGGTTGCTATCGTCATCAGCGGCATGCCCGTTGCGTTTTATTTAGTATATCGGATTTCGAGCATTTTCTTCACCTACTTTTCTCACGCGAATTTTTACATTCCTGAAAAATTGGATCGCCTCATCAGTTGGGTTTTCATTACGCCCAACATGCATAAATTCCACCACCACTTCGAGCGCCCGTGGACGGATTCGAATTTTGGTAATATCTTTTCTTTTTGGGATCGCGCCTTCGGCACACTCGTCTATGATGACCCGCGAAAGGTGAAATATGGATTGGATGTTTTGGAAGATGAGACCGCAGGGGATGTGATGTATCAGTTTAAATTGCCGTTTGATAAGTCGGTTAAAACGGATTATTGATTCAAATCGGTTCTTTATTCAGAAAAATCAAGATAAGGCTCTAATCGCTCTACGTCCTCTTTCGAGAAAACCACTATTTTGGAAAAAGTCTCAATATCAAGTATGTGACCATGATTCTCTTGATATTTCTTGAGCACGTTTGCTTGGTTCCATTTGATGTAAGGGTGTGCACTCAAGGTTTTAGCGTCAAGTTGATTGATTTTAATCTTCCTAAAAACAGGCGAAATTTTCAAAAACGGCTTAATCACTTGAAAAGTAGAATCCTTTAGCCCATAGGTCTTGCCGACTTGTTCGATTGAGGAGAAGCCACCCAATTTTTCGCGAAAGCGAGTAATCTTTTTTGAGTAGAAAGGACCGATTCCTCTGAGTTGCTGCCACTCTTCTGTTGTGGCGGTGTTGATGTCAATAACAACGACGTCTGGTTTTTTGACGGGTGGTTTTTTGAATTCGGTTTCTTGTTTGGCGAAAGCCGGCCTATGTGCGGTTTTCACAATTTGAATGAATGGTTCCAACTGTTCATAATCTGCTTCAGAGATGCCATATATTTTTTTAAAATCTTCCTTTCGGAAAAATTTGCCCCCTTTATTACGATACTTTAGAATGGTAGTCGCCACTCGTGGTGTCAAACCTAATCGAACAAATTCCTCTTCGGTTGCCTTGTTGGGATCAAATTCAAACAGGGATTCCTGAGTGATTTTGTTGATTAGTTTTTTCTTAGAAAACTTCCGTTTTGTCTGACCTTCCCGAGGTTGATAAGTGTCCTTTTGTTTATAAGAGTAATTTTTCTTTTTGTTCTCAGCGATCTTTTGCAGTTCCGCAATGGACTTTTCTACCAATTTTTTCTCAGAATCATCTGTCTGAAAAACTCCAAGAATAGTGTCAGAAAAACAAAAAATTAGACCTGCCAGAAGAGAAACAGACAAAAGGCTGATACGTTCCTGATTAAGAAACTGAAAGAGTGAAATAGGGATATGACTCTTTTTCATTTGGTGGTTGTTTAGGTTTTCGAATACTCAAAAATACAAAACAACGATTTTACGGCAAAAAAAATAAAGGAAATTTTCACAAGCACTTTTTTGGTACTATCATATCTTTATCTATCTTGAAAACTCATTTACTAAAATAGATGCAAGTATTACACATATCAGCAGAGTGCTATCCAGCAGCCAAATCAGGTGGTTTGGGGGATGTTGTAGGCTCACTGCCTAAATACCTTTCTCAAGCAGGAACAGAAACCGCCGTCATCATTCCTAAATATGGACTAAAATGGATCGAGCAAGCCAAATGGAAAGAAGTCCATAAAGGCATTGTCAATCTACACGACCAATATCTGCCTTTCACTATTGAGTTAGTCCAAAATCAGGAATTAGGATTTCCGCTCTATGTAGCAAATATTCCAGGGAAGTTTGATCGCCCCGGAATCTATGCTGACCCTGGCGGACATTTCTACCAAGATGAACCAGAGCGCTGGTTGAGTTTTCAATTGGCGGTTTTGAAGTGGCTCGTGGACCAACCCAAAATGCGCCCACAAATTATCCATTGCCATGACCACCACACAGGGCTGACTCCATTTTTTGTGAAGCATGTCACCGAGTTCAAAGCATTGGCAGAAACGCCAACCGTTTTGACCATCCACAATGGTCAATATCATGGTGCTTTTGGTTGGGATCGGTTTTACCTCTTTCCGTTTTTTGAAAAAGAAGCACGCGGACTGCTCGACTGGAGCGGCAGTATCAATCCACTCGCCACGGGCATCAAATGTGCTTGGCGCGTCACCACCGTTTCGGAGGGCTACATGGAAGAGTTGCGCCACAATTCCGTTGGCTTAGAATCACTTTTTGGACACGAACGGTTCAAGTGCAAAGGCATCCTCAATGGCATCGACAATACGGTTTGGAATCCCGCAACCGACCCACATCTACTCCACCCCCTAAAAAGAAATTCGATAGAAAAATTTAAATCTGCCAACAAACAAGAATTGGCAAAGAATTTTCATATTGAACCAGACCGACCATTGATAACTTTTATCGGAAGATTGGTTTATGAAAAAGGAGCGGATTTGATCCCAGAGTTAGTGCAGCGCGTCTATCAGAGTGGATTGAAAGCTTCCTTTTTTGTTTTAGGCACCGGAGATCCAAAATTACATAATGCCTTTCGGCAAATGAGCAGCGAACTATTCAACTTCTTTGACACCTCGCTCGAATACAATGAAACCTTGGCGCATCAACTTTATGCCGGTTCGGACTATTTGTTGATGCCTTCCAGAGTGGAGCCATGTGGTTTGAACCAAATGTATTCATGCCGATATGGAACCATTCCGATAGTGAGAGCCGTCGGCGGATTGAAAGATACGATTGGAGACATAGAAGAATCTCCAGACACAGGGCGCGGATTCCGTTTCTATGAGTTCGATTTAGATGAAGCATTTATGGCAGTATATCGAGCCATTCAGTTTTACGAGAAGAAAAGAAAATTCAAAGCCCTGCGAAAACGCGTCATGAACGTGAACTTCTCATGGGAGGAGTCCGTTGGAAATTATAATAAGATGTACGATGAGTTAGTATCTGTTACTCAGAGTGCATGATAATATTTCGCTTTCGCGAAATGTAGCGACAATTCATGAATTATCGCTACGGATGCTACAGATCAAGAAAGCTTCGGCATTTTCCCGAAAGGGGGAAAAAGCACATTTCAAACATACTTAAAAAGAATACCCTCATGACAAATGACATCATATGCCTCATCTTAGGAGGCGGTGTTGGTTCTCGTCTTTACCCACTCACGGGCGAACGCTCCAAACCTGCAGTCCCCATCGCGGGGAAGTATCGATTGATTGATATTCCGATCAGTAACTGCATCAACTCAGGGGTCCGAAGGATGTTTGTGCTAACGCAATACAACTCCGCTTCGCTCAATCGACACATCAAAATGACCTATCAGTTTGATAATTTCAGTAGCGGGTTTGCGGATATTTTAGCTGCTGAACAAACTCCCAATAATGATGGGTGGTTTCAAGGTACTGCTGATGCCGTGCGTCAAAGTATGCACCATCTGAGAAATCATGAATACAAGTATGTTTTGATTCTTTCTGGCGACCATTTGTATCAAATGGACTTTGGAAAATTTGTGAAATTTCATATCGAGCAGAAGGCAGACTTGACCATTGCAACCATTCCTTGCACTGCCAAAGAAGCGCCCGGTTTCGGTATCATGAAGGTAAACGGAAAGGGGTTTATCCAAAGCTTTACGGAGAAACCCGCTCCCTATATTCTCCAAAACTGGAAGTCGGAAATGTCGGCAGAAGATAAGGCGCAAGGGAAAGATTGGCTGGCGAGTATGGGGATTTATCTTTTCAGCAAAGGCGCATTGCAAAAGTTATTTGACGACAGTCCAAATGCAACTGATTTTGGAAAAGAAATCATACCGAATGCTATTCAGGGTGGACGCCCGGTAGCAAGTTATCAGTTCAACGGCTATTGGACTGACATCGGAACGATAGCCTCATTTTATGAAGCAAATTTGGCACTGACCGAATCGATTCCTGACTACAATCTCTTCGATCAAGACAATCCCGTATTTACGCGACAGCGGATGTTGCCTCCATCAAAAGTTTTCGGAACGAGAATCGATCGCTCCATGATTGCAGATGGCTGCGTGATTCATGCAGATACGATTACGAACTCCATGATCGGGATTCGATCTCGGATAGGAAACGGCACTAAGGTTTTGGATTCCATCCTCATGGGTGCCCAAAAATATCGCGACTTAGACCAAATGCTCATGGAATTAAAAGAAGGAACTCCAATCGAAGGCATCGGCGAAAACTGCCACATCGAGCGCGCCATCATCGATAAAAATTGCCGTATCGGAGATAACGTGGTCATCAAAGGAGCAGAAGGATTGGAAGAAGATTTGGAGCAGGATCTTTACTGCATCAGAGACGGTATCGTGGTTTTGAAAAAGGGAGCAGTAATTCCATCGGGTACTAAAATCGGAGCCGAAGTGTAGCACCTAAATTTATTTGGGTAGATTTTACATTTCAAGCATCAACCCATCATAAGCCAACGAAATATGTTCGGGCAATTGCGCATCAATTTCCTCATGCAAACCCATATAATGACTCATGTGCGTAAAAAAGGCGCGCTTGGGCGCAATGCGTTCGACCATTGTGAGTGCTTCTTCCAGATTGAGATGTGAGTGATGCTCGTAGTGATGTAACGCATTGATGACCAACGTATCAATTCCTTTTATTTTTTTGATTTCCTTTTCGGAGATGGTTTTCATATCTGTCAGATAGGCAAAGTCACCTATGCGAAAGCCTAAGATGGGTAAGTTACCATGTTCGATTTCGATGGGTTGGATTTCGATGTCGGCGGCTTTGAAATTTTCTCCTCTTTTTATTTCTATCGGTTTGATGGTTGGAGCGCCCGGGTATTTATTTTTCGCGAAAGCGTAGGAAAATCGCTCTTTCAATTCTTTGATGACTCGCCTTTCGGCAAATACCGGCATGTCTCTTTTTTGCTTAAAATTAAATGGTCGCACATCGTCAAGCCCGATGACGTGGTCATTGTGCTCGTGTGTGATGAGAACGGCATGGAGGTCGCCGACATTTGCACGAAGCATCTGTTGACGAAAATCAGGACCAATATCTATAACGATGTTTTTATCTTCGATTTGAATCAACACTGCACAGCGCAGTCGCTTATCTTTCGGCGAGTCAGATTGACAAACCTTGCATTCACATCCTATCACCGGAATGCCTTGAGAAGTACCGGTGCCTAAGAGTGTTACCTGCAATGGGTTGTGATATTTAGAGATTTGATAGTGGGATATTGAGGCAAGAGAAAATATCCGAATATCTCAATATCCTAATTTTGATTAAGAAGCAGTCTGAGCGATTTTCTGAATCTTCTTGTGAAACTCAACTGATTTTTCAGACA
>CALCJP010000128.1 GCA_937967625.1 uncultured Saprospiraceae bacterium | reverse complement strand
TCCGTCAGCAAAGCGGCCGTGCACCGTGCACCGTGTACCGTCCACCGTCAACCAAAAAAAAAAAATGTCAACCAAGCCAAAAACAAAATCCCTTTCCGTTACCGGAAATGAGTTATCAGACACTTTTTTCCAACTCGAAGTTTTGAATGGGAAGAAGTTAGTCGATGCTAAATTCCCTAATTTTTCCACGAAAGTGGCAGAAGCTGGGTTCAAAACGTTGAAGCCCACACCGATGGAAATTTTCCAAATCAATATTGGAAAATTGTGCAATCAAGTGTGCGCGCATTGCCATGTTGATGCCGGCCCTGACAATAGGGTCGAAAATATGGATCGCGCCACATTGGAGCGCTGCCTCGAACTCATTGATATGGTTCCGACCATCAAAATCGTGGACATCACGGGCGGCGCGCCAGAGATGAATGCACATTTCAAATGGTTTGTGGAAGAATGTGTCGCAAGAGGAAAAGAGGTCATGAACCGATGCAACCTCACCATCATCGTTGCCAACAAGAAGTATCATGATCTGCCTGAGTTTTTTAAGAAAAACAAGGTGCATCTTGTTTCTTCGCTCCCATACTTTTCCAAAAGTAGAACAGATAGCCAGCGAGGCGACGGCGTTTTCGAAGCAAGTATCAAAGCTTTGAAAATGCTCAACGAGGTCGGCTACGGAATTGAGGGTACTGGACTTAAATTGGATTTGGTTTACAATCCAAGTGGTGCTTTTCTTTCTGCGGGGCAGGAGGTCTTAGAACCTCAATTTAAACGGCAGCTAAAGCGTAAATTCGATATTGTTTTCAATAATCTTTTCTGCATCACCAACATGCCCATCAGTCGATTTTTGGACTATTTGATTGAGACTGATAACTACAAAAGCTATATGGAGGAGTTGGTCAATGCTTACAATCCAATGAATATCGAAGGGCTGATGTGTCGCAATACCATTTCAGTTTCTTGGGATGGCTATTTGTATGATTGCGACTTCAATCAAATGCTCGATTTGAAAGTCGCTGTTCCGAAGTCCCAACATATTTCTACCTTCGATCTCGAAAAATTGAACAATCGAAACATCGTCCTAAATCAGCATTGCTATGGATGCACTGCAGGTTCGGGTTCGAGTTGCGGAGGTGAAATAGAATGAGAGAATTTTGAATGATTGAATGAGAGAATGTTTCTACAAATTCTCTCATTCAGTCATTCGGTCATCCTCTCATTCAAAATTAAAAAATGATTTTCTCAGTCACCATTTTGGGTTCTAACTCGGCGATTCCGGCCAATGGTCGGCATCCGACAGCTCAAGTGGTGAATATTCGCAACCAATTATTTTTGATTGACTGTGGCGAAGGGACACAAATGCAGATGACCCAATTTCGCATAAAGCGAACGAAGATCAATCAGATTTTTATTAGTCATTTTCATGGAGATCATCTGTTCGGTTTGCCGGGATTGCTGACGTCCTATTCTTTGATGGGGCGCAAAGAACCGTTGGAGATTTTTGCTCCAAGAGGCTTGCAAAACATGATGGATGTTATTTTGGAAACTTCGGGATCTCATCTTTCCTATGAGCTGACTATCAATGAGTTAGATGCAGATGTCCACAAAAAGATATTTGAAAACGAAGTCGTTACAGTCTATTCCATTCCGCTTCAGCATCGGATTCCGACTTGTGGGTATTTGTTTAAAGAAAAACGACCTTTGAGTAATATTCGACCTGAGAAAATTGTGGAATTGAATATTCCATTTTCTGAAATTAACGCGATCAAGGATGGTGCTGATTTTACTACTGCCTCCGGCAAGGTGATTCCAAATGAACTGATCACATTTCCGCCAAAGCGGGAGAGAAGTTACGCCTACTGTTCGGACACCTCCTATTTTGAAAAAGTAATTCCTCAGATCAAAAATGCCAACTTGCTCTACCATGAAGCCACCTTCATGGATGACAAAGCGGCAATTGCAAAAGAGCGTGGGCATGCCACTTCAAAAGAAGCGGCTTTGATTGCTCAAAAAGCGGAGGTAGGACAATTGCTTTTAGGACATTTTTCTTCTCGCTACATAAATTTAGAGCCGCTGCTTGAAGAGGCGAAAACGGTTTTCCCAAATTCGGACATCGCCACCGAGGGAACTGTTTTTGATGTTCCTTTCGGAAAATGATGGGACGCACCAACTCGTATTCTGAGCGGAGCCAAAGGGTACAGCTAAGAGAAAATTCACTCTTCACCTCTACTCCAGGAACCGCTACCTTATAATTAATTAAAGTTGCGACTAACCATAAAGTTTTGAGCATCGTCTCTCCAAGAGGACAATGCGACACCAAACACCGCATCGTCCCTTTCAGGAGACGATGCTCATATTATAGTTCGCAACTTGGGTTAATTACTCAAACTCACAAAAAATGAAAAGAATAGCAATCCTAACAGGTGCTGGCATGAGCGCCGAAAGCGGCATCCGAACCTTCCGCGACGCCAATGGACTTTGGGAAGACCACGATGTCATGGACGTCGCCTCTCCCGAAGGTTGGCGAAAAGATCGAAAATTGGTTTTGGATTTTTACAATGCCCGTAGAGCGCAGCTCAATGAGGTCGAACCCAATGAGGGGCATAAACAACTCGTCCGATTGGAAGAAAAATTCCAAGTCAATATCATCACCCAAAATGTCGATGACCTCCACGAGCGGGCAGGTAGTTCTAATATTTTGCACCTGCATGGCGAGTTGCGGAAGGTGAGAAGTTTGGGCAATCCGAAGTTGATTTATGATTGGGAAAAACCATGCAACGAAGGCGACTTGTGCGAAGAAGGACATCAGTTGCGCCCACACATCGTTTGGTTTGGCGAAGCGGTTCCTCTGCTCGAACCCGCTGCGGAACTCGTTGCTCAGTCTGAGATTGTCGTAATTATTGGCACCTCCATGCAGGTCTATCCGGCAGCAAGTTTGGTCGGTTTTGCGCCGAGGGGCGCTTCGATTTACTACATCGATCCTTTTCCACAAATCAATTGGGAACTCGAACAAAGAAGTAACCTGAAAGTCATTGAGAAAAAAGCAACTATCGGTGTGAAAGAATTGGTGGATGCTTTACTGAATGATAGTTGACAAATTGCCTGCTTTTTGCTGCATCAAGGCAACCCGTTTAGGGACTCGTAGTTACTTTTGGTGTCATTCGAATATACCTTCAATTTTCGATCACCACACAAAAAAGAACAATGAGAATTTTTTCCCTATTCCTTTTCGCCTTTTTATTTTCCACTGTTGGATCTGCTCAAACCAATATGACTTTTTGGCAAGACGCCAATGAAGCTCAAATGAGATTGAGTCAAGAAAAGAAAGTTGATTTGCCCACCAAAAGCAGATTGGTTTCATTTGATTTGGAGCGCCTTAAAAAACACCTTCAGAATGCTCCCCTTGAATTTACAAATCAAAACCCAATCTCGGTAACCTTTCCAATGCCCGATGGCAAGTCAACGACTTTTCAATTGGAGTATTCGCCAGTCATGGCACCGAAGCTAGCAGCGAAATACCCACAGATCAAATCATTTAAAGGGCTTTCTGACGAAGGTCATGTGATTCGATGTGGATTTGGAGGGAAGGGATTCCATGCGGTCATTTCCCGAAAGGGAAAAAAGGCTTACA
>CALCJP010000127.1 GCA_937967625.1 uncultured Saprospiraceae bacterium | reverse complement strand
TTTGCGGAGCATGGATTTTTTATCTAATTTTTTGCTGTTTTCTTTTTTCCAGCGCTGACGGATTGCCTTTTTTTCTTCTGGTGTCTCAGCGTTTTGCAACGCTTCCATCATTTTGGATCTTTCAGCAGCTTTTTCAGCTTGTATTTTTTCTCTCTCTGCTTTGCGAGCCAAGTAGCGTTCTTTTTGATCAGGATTCATCTTAGCGATTCGCTCTTCTTCTTCCGCTTTGCGTTTTTCCTTTCCCTTTCGGAAAAATGAGTAGGTGATAAATTATCTCCTATTTTTCTCCCTTTCGGGAAATGACATGCTACATTCAAATTCATTTCCCGAAAGGGAAAAAACCTAATCAATATACTCAATCTTATGCAAGAATCTGAACCCTAAACTAATTTCAAAAGTAAGATTCCGAATCGTTCGCTCAGGGACGGTAGAGAGCTGACCGGTGAAAGGGTTTCGCACATTTGGAATGGCACCTTGCATGTACTGGTTTGAAAAATCTGGGTGAATATTTAACTCTAAAATTCCTGCTACAAAATCACTTAAAGGCACTTCAAAACCTCCGCCAACAGTTGCTCCATAATTCCACTTCCGCACAAACTGGGGTATTGGAAAGTAAATAGAATTGACTTGCTGATATTCATCCAAATTAGTACTGATCGTATAATCACCTCGAACTCCAAAAAGATAATATGCTTTTGAGTTGCCGAAAAAGTCTTTATCAAATTTCTGCTTTGCTCCCAATACCAAATCAATATTATGAAACTCAAACCCCTGAGAAGAAAAACGAAAAGGATTACCAGTAGTCGGATTAATTCCCAAATTACCTCCAATAGAACTACCTTTGACATGATAGCCTGATTGCGCGAAAAGCGCGAAGGAATTGTCTTCAGGAGCAGACTCAATAAATGCTACTCCATGATAACTAAACAATGGTTGCCGATCGAATCCATCCCATTGCTGCGTGCCAATGGTAGGACCTCCTTTAAGCCCAAAGGCATAGCTCTGAGCAAAAGCAAAACCGATGGTTGAAGCTATAAATAGAAGTGTGAATAGTATCTTTTTCATATTAAGTTAAGTTTGAATATAAACAACAATCCCCTTGCCATTTTGAGGTGACAAGGGGATTAAAGGTATCAATAAAAACTTCGAATTTCAGCATCGTCTCCTGTAAGGGACGATGCGCTCATTTGTATCGCATCGTCCTCTTCGAGAGACGATACTCAACTCGTTTTTTAATTATCTCGCAAAGGCGACGGCTCGTCGTTCTCTGATGACGGTAACTCTGATTTGACCAGGGTACTGCATTTCGTCCTGAATTTTTTGAGAAATCATAAAGGACAAATCATCTGCATATTGGTCTGTTACTTTTTCAGCTTCAACGATGACGCGCAACTCGCGACCTGCTTGCATTGCGAATGCTTTCTGAACGCCTTGGTAGCCCATTGCGATTTCTTCCAATTCGCCGATACGTTTGAGGTAACTCTCTAAAATTTCGCGTCTCGCACCCGGTCTCGCGCCTGAGATAGCATCACATGCTTGAACGATTGGGGAAATGATATTAGTCATTTCAACTTCATCGTGGTGTGCTCCGACGGCGTTGCAAACAAACTTGTGCTCGTTTACTTTTTCACACATCTTCATACCGAGGATTGCGTGTGACAATTCCGTTTCTTCTTCTGCCACTTTTCCGAGGTCATGCAGCAAACCGGCACGTTTCGCTAATTTGACTTGCTTTTGATTTAAACCCAATTCGGCAGCCATCGTTGCGCAAAGATTCGCAGTTTCGATAGAGTGCTTCAAAAGGTTTTGACCATAAGATGAGCGGAAACGCATACGCCCGACCATTCTCACTAAGCTGGCGTGTAAGCCATGAATGTCGAGGTCAATTACCGTCCTTTCACCGATTTCGATGATTTGTTCTTCTAATTGCTTTTTGGTTTTAGCAACTACTTCTTCAATTCGCGCAGGGTGGATACGTCCATCTGCCACTAATTTCTTCAAAGACAACCGAGCAACCTCTCGTCGAATCGGATCAAAACTCGAAATCACAATCGCCTCTGGTGTGTCATCGACTACAATCTCAGCACCTGTCGCCGCTTCGAGCGCACGAATGTTTCTTCCCTCTCGCCCGATAATCTGACCTTTCAAATCATCTGAATCAAGGTTGAAAACCGAAACCGTATTTTCAATCGTATATTCAGCACACATCCGCTGAATGGTCTGAATGATGATTTTCTTCGCTTCTTTATTAGAAGTCGCTTTTGCCTCTTCGATAGAAGATTTGACAATTGCCATCGCGTCAGTTTCAGACTTTGCTTTAACTGCTTCGAGCAATTGCTCTTTAGCTTCTGCTTCAGAAAGTCTCGCAACGCTTTCCAGTTTTTTGATGTGGATTTCGTTGGCGTTATCGAGTTCTTCTTTCTTTTTCGCAACGATTTTTAATTGCTTATCAAGGTTTTCACGGACTACTTTGATTTCTTTTTCTCTGTCCTCAACGTCGATTGATTTTTGCTTCAGCGTATCTTCTTTTTGTTTAATCGAGGTCTCTCTTTTCACGACATCAACCTCTCTGTCTTTCAACTCTACTTTCAGATTGGCGCGTTCAGAATCAATTTCAGATTTCATGCGCGCAAATTTTTCTTTTGCCTCAGAAATCTTTTTCTGTTTGATTGATTCGTTCTTGCTCTCTGCCTTCGAAACGATTTTGTTCGCTTTGGCTTCTGCGTCGCTGACCAATCGGTTAGCAGTCACTCTCGCTTCTTGAATCTCGAGATCTGCTTTTCTGTTCATCTCCTCGATTCGCCCTTGACTCATTTTTTTGACGAAAGTCTGCACTACAAAGTAGCCCACAAGGGCACCTAAGACCAGACCGCCAATAATTCCAATACCTATGTCCATAACTCGAACGGTTTTTAAGAAAAGACTTGCTTGATAACAAGTCGGGTAATTAAAAAATGTGGGAAATTGCTCTTAGCTAATCGCCTTTCGGCAAATGCCCTTTCTAATGAATTAGAACAGGCAATTTAGCGAAAGCGAAAAAAGAAATGATTGCTTAATCATTTATCTAAGGCATTATCCAGAAGGGAATCCAGAGCGGAAAGTTGGTCGAAAATTGCCGAACTGTCGGCAGAGAATAGAGACGGAGGCATTTCTTCTTTTTTCGATTTGGCTTTCGCCAAATCAACTGCATACGTCAGTGCTACCATAGAGAGGCAGTCCTGTTTGTCTTTGGTGGTGTATTTAAGTTGAAAGGAATTTATCTGATTATTGATTTCCTTCACGATTTTACGAATGGACGGCTCTTCGGTCGATTTGATTCGAAGCGGGTAAGGTCTTCCTGCAATCAGGACGGTTATGCTCACCATGTCTTTTTGATCATCCATCTGTTTCATGTGTTTTCCAACCACTCAATGCACTTGTCTAACTCCTCGATATACTTATCAAACTTCTTTCTAAGTTGCTTGGATTCTTCTGGGTCATTCGCTTGCTTATGATCTAAAGCACCTTGCGTTTTTCCCAATTGAACCTTCAAAGATGTCACCATTTCTTCGTTTTGCGAAATAGTGCTTCTTAAATTTTTTATTTCTTGCTGTAATTTATCGTTTTCGCTTCGTAAACGCTGTTTTTCCTCAACCAAGCGGTTGATTTTGGAAGCTATGCCTTCTATTTTTTCGTGCAGCGTCATTGGGAATTTTTTATGCAAATTTAGGGGATTTTTGCGTTTAAAGCTACTCCTTTACTACCGCCTAATCACCGCCCCCAATTGATGCTCATAACTCCCTATCAATTTATTCATCACTTTATCCACTTCTTTGTCGCTGAGTGTTTTCTCAGGGTTTTCGAAATCGTAGCTGACGGCATACGATTTTTTACCCGCTCCCAATTTCTCTTCACTCACAAAGACATCGAAAAGATTGACCTCTTTCAATATTTTTTTCTCTGCCTTTCGGGCAATGCTCGCGATGTCAGAAAACTTCACTTTCGAATCGACTACCAATGCCAAATCACGACGCATGGTCGGGAATTTGTTCAATGGCTCAAATCGGATTTTATGTTTTTTGATGGCTTTTAAAATGGCGTCCCAGTTAAAGTCAGCGTAGAAAACAGCATTCTTCACGCCTACTTTTTTGGCGATTGCGCCACTCACTTTTCCGAACTCCACTAAGTTTTGCTGACCTCGGTGATATTTTAATCCAAAATTAAAAATCGGATTTTCGACTTCAGACACTTGATATTTTTGCAAGCCGAGTTTACCCAACACATTTTCGACGTAAGTCTTTAAAGAATAATATTCGAATTCTTTTGCTTCTCTGCGCCAACTTTCTGCACTGCTTTTTCCAGTCACGAAAAGAGTCAAGTGCTGCGTTTCTTTAAACTTGCCTTCCTCTTCGCCTTTGATGTAAGTCTTCCCGAATTCGTACAATCTCAAATCTGAGTTCTTACGATTTTGATTTCTCAAAATGGCGTCCAATCCACTGAACACCATCGTCGGGCGCATGATGTCCAAATGAGCGTTGGAAGTGTTGTTGATATAAACCAACGCTTCTTCCGCCATGCCTAAGACCTGTGTCGCAAATTTGGATTCGATGAGCGAAAGCGCCATCATTTCGTTGAAGCCATTTGCGGAAAGCAAATCGGCTATCTGATTTTGAATCACCAACGGATCGGGCTTCTCCCCAATCACCACTGAGCTGCGAATCTGCGTCGGCATTGGTACATTATTCAAGCCATAGACCCGTAAAATTTCTTCGATGATATCTACTTCGCGAGTCACGTCTGTTTTATTGGTCGGTACTGCGACGGTGAAATTTTTCTCTGTTTCGCCGATATATTTCATACCCATCGCTTCGAGAATTTCTTTGATTTTCGCAGGTGGGATATCGACGCCTATCAATCGATTTACATTTTTATAAGCGACTTCGATTTCTTTCGGTGCAATCGGGTTTGGATATAAATCAATGATTTCAGAAGCGACTTCGCCACCTGCCAATTCCTTAATCAACAAAGCAGCGCGCTTGAGTGCAAAAACAGTGTTATTTGGATCACTTCCTTTTTCAAAAACGAATGCCGCGTCAGTATGCAAATTATGCTTGGTCTTCGACTGACGAATCGAAATTTGATCAAAATGCGCCGACTCTAAAAATATGGTTTTCGTTCCGTCCGTCACTCCCGAATCGATTCCACCAAAGACTCCTCCGATACACATCGGTTTCGAGTCGCCATCGCAAATCATCAAATCATTGGCGCGCAACTTATATTCGTTCTCATCCAATGCTTTGAAAGGAGTGCCTTTCGGCAAATTTTTCACGATGATTTTCTTCCCTCCAATTTTATCATAATCAAAAGCATGGAGCGGTTGCCCCAATTCCTTGAGCACAAAATTGGTGACATCTACCACATTATTTATCGGACGAATGCCCGCCGCTTGCAAGCGATTTTTCAACCAATCAGGCGATTCGGCGATGGTTAGATTTTTAATGACTACACCTGTGTAGCGAGGGCAAGAAGCCGTATTTTCTACCACCACATCAATTCCAATATCAGTTGATTCGATTTTAAAATCATCAACAGATGGAGGTGTTGTGACGCCTGATTTTCCAAAGTTCATTTTCAAAGTGGCTGCTAAATCTCTCGCAGTTCCTAAATGATTGGTTCCGTCAGATCTATTTGGCGTAAGCCCAATTTCGTAAATCACATCATTCTCGACTTTCAAATAATCTGCTCCTTGCGTACCAACTGCCACCTCATTTGGCAAGACCATAATCCCATCATGACTCGTCCCCAACCCCAATTCATCTTCTGCGCAAATCAGTCCTTGAGAGACAACACCGCGCACTTTTCGCTCACTCATTTTGATTCCTTCCTCTGCGCCGGTAGGGTAGATTGTTGTGCCTACTGTTGCTACCAACACTTTCTGTCCTGCCGCCACATTGGGCGCACCACAAACGATATTGAGCAAATCGGCTCCTCCGACATCCACCGTGGTGACTGAAAGTTTATCTGCGTTTTCGTGTTTGCCGCAAGTTTTTACTTCTCCGACCACGATGCCTTTCAGTCCGCCTTTGACACTTTCAAAGGTTTCCATGCCTTCCACTTCTAAGCCTAAATCAGTCAACATTTCGCTGATTTGGTCAGGAGTGAATCCGTCTAAGTCAATATATTCTTTGAGCCAGTTAAGAGAGATTTTCATTTATACGATTCTTCTATTTTTGAAAATGGCTGCAAAGGTAATGATTTGGTTGCTTTCAAGTATTGGTGAGGTTGGCTTTCGCCAAAAATGATTTTTTTCACTTTCGTGAAATATGTACTTCAGGCTTCCAGCCTAAACAACTGTTCCCTAAAAAAACGATGCAGTGGTGTTTGATGTAAACAGGTTGGAATTTGAATGTGTAAATTAGTTTTTTTCACTTTCTACATGGTCTCAGGCTGGAAGCCTGAGGTACATTTTGCTTTCGCGAAATGAGTGCATTTCACGAAAGTGAAAATTGAGAAAAGGTATTAAGCAGCTGATTTCCTATAAGTCAAAACCTCCCATTTTTCAACAACAAAAGCTGCTAATACCGGAAGAAAGGAAGGTGTAATATCAACAGGAAGCGCCGTCAATATTCTTTCCAAAACTATTTTTGAAGTAAGAGAAGGAGATGTTTCGAATAGTACTTCTAATTCAATAGCAAATTTCGCCTTATAGCCTTCTAATTCAACTTTCTTTGAGAAGTCAAAAACGCTTTCAAGCGCATTATCTGAAAGATTACCGCTCTCAATTGCTTTATGAATTTCCGCAAAATCCTGATTTATTTTTTCAAGCATGTTTTCAGGTAGATTATTCATTATTTTTTTCTTTTCTGATTTTTTCAAGTTTACGATTCAAGAATATGATTTGGTCAAGAATCCGATTTACTTCTTCCGCCGCACCTTTCTTTCCTCCAAATTTCTCACACCTTAAACTCCAAAAGAAACTGCTGAATCAACTCATCAAAATCCGTTTTTTCATCAAACATAAAACCGACCTCTACCGGCAGCGCTAAAATTGGCAAACGGCTTTCCACCAAAAAGTCTTTGTGCAATTCGAGGCGCATAGCGTCTTTTTCGGTGGTGATGATGACTTTTTTGTCGGAGTCGATTTTTTCAAAAGTGTCTTGCAATCGCCCCAAATCATAGCTCGTGAAGTAATGATGATCTTCAAATTCGAGGGTTTTGACGGAGTTGACGCGAGGTTTGAGATAATCTAAAAGGTAGTCGGTATTGGCAATCGCACAAATCACCAACACATCCCAATCGGGCTGCAATTGAAACTGTTGCTGCCAATTGAGCATGTAATATGGATTGCCATAGTCATAGCGAGAGAAAAATAGTTTTTGATGCGACATCGGACGAATCTCTTTTCGCATAGCTTCTTTCGCTTCTTCGGTCAAATCAAATGGGCACTTTGAGACCACAATCACATCGGCGCGGCTGTATGCAGAACGCCATTCGCGCAAGCGTCCAGTTGGCAAAAGAAAATCTTCTGTAAAGGGGCGCTCGTATTCAGTAAGAAGAATATTCAAACCAGGCTTGACGCTCAGATGCTGAAACGCATCATCTAAAAGGATGACTTGCGTTTCGGGGTTTTGCTGCATGATTTTGGGTATCGCAAAGGAACGATCTTCCCCCACCGTCACTAACACATCAGGAAACTTTCGAGCAAATTGCAATGGCTCATCACCTGATTGATTTGCGTTGAAGCTGGGTTGCACTTTTAGGTAGCCTTTCGTCTTTCGTTGGTAGCCACGACTTAAAGTCGCCACTTCAATATAATCTTTCAGCAAACGAATCAGGTACTCAATGTGAGGCGTTTTGCCCGTACCGCCAATAGATAAATTGCCTACCGAAATCACTGGTATGTTGAAGACAATACCTTTCAACAACCCCGTCCGATAGAAGAAATTACGAATATTAATCCCCAACCCATAGAGCAAGGAGAAAGGAAGAAGCAATATTTTTAAAAGTGCGTTTTGAACCATTTTATTTTAGAGGTCGGGGTACTGAGAGATCGGGAGTTCGAGAATTTGATTTCGCTCCCGAAGCAAGTTCGGGACAAGTCTTCGCGAAATCCCGAAGTCTCGATCTCTCGAAATCCAACTATTAATTCTTCTCATCAAACTCAGCGACTATTTGAATCATCAATTGAATGTCTTCAAAAAACTCTCGAATCAAATCAAAACTGACATTCGACTGAAAAATGAAAGGCTCCAATAAATCCTTGTCTTCGGTAACGGCGATGTAGATCTCTTTGCCGATTATCGACATGTAAATCTCTTTTTTAGTTCGCTGTTTATATTCCAAAATGGCTTGCTGCATTTCGGGCGAGAGCAAAGATCGAAAAGGAGCGTCTTCGGTCGCATACGTCAAAAACGCCTCAGTGAAGTTTTGGTTGCCGAGTTGGTCATCGACACTTCTTCCGCCGAGTACGTTAAAGCCTTTAATTGAGCGAGTGAGGTATTGGCGAAACTCGCGTGGCAAGATGAGTATCTTCCCCAAAATGTTTTGATTCATCGTCGCATGCATGAATACGCCTCTGAAAACATAGTTGAGTCGCGTCCTTACTTTCGAAAACTCGCGGACATTGAGTTCGCACATTTCGAATGGAAGTTCGCCCAACCTTCCTTCGATGTAATCTTCACCCTTGTATTCGTTGGCTGGAGTGACAAAAATTCTGCTTGCTAAAAATTCTTTTTTAGGGATGGCTTTGTTTTCGTCATATTTCAAAGTGCCGTAGTTGACATCGTTATCCATGAAGTCTAAAACCAAATTGATGACATTGGGCTTGAAAGTGTCTTTAAACTTTCGGAATTGATAGACCAAATAAGTCATATAAAACCCAACCGGAATAAACAAAAACAGCGTGACGGTTAAGATGTCAAGAAAAAAACTCAACCCCATGATGACAGCCACAAACAATATGGAAAGGAAGAACAAATTGAGTAATCGCTTGCGCTTCTTCTCCATACGCATCAACTCAGGATGGATGGTGTGATTGTAAAAAATCCGAAACTCTTGTAGCTTATTTGGTGTCATTGAATCTCATGTATGGACGCTCAAATTTGAGAAAAAAAATATCAACCAACCAATTCCTCTGAAATTTAGTCTTTTACGCAGGCGATTCGCCATTTGCCGAAAGGCAAAAAAATCAGAAAAATTTCAATAATCCTGTTAATTTTGCGCCCCTTATGAAGAAAGGCTTAATCAATTGGTTCTTTTTGGTGTCTTTACTCCTCGTTTTAGTGACGAGCTGCAAGACGGATTTCGAAAAAGTTCGAACCAGTGGCGATGTAGATTTGATTTATAAAAAAGCTTTTGAGTATTACGAAGCCGAACGCTACATCAAAGCGCAGGCGTTGTTTGAACTCATCATCCCGAGCTATCGAGGAAAAGCAGAGTTGGAAGATATTTACTTCAAGTATGCCAACACCTACTATTTTGACAAGCAGTATGTGCTTGCTTCTTACTATTTTAAAAACTTCACGACGACGTTTCCGAATAGTGCTTTGAGAGAAGATGCAGATTTCATGTCTGCTTACGCGAATTATCAGCTTTCGCCAAATGCCAAGTTAGAACAAACCAGTACTGAAAAAGCAATTGAAAATTTTCAATTGTTTATCAATACCTTTCCAGAAAGTGACAAAGTAGCTCAAGCAAATCAATTGATAGATGAGCTTCGCGTCAAAATGGAGCAAAAAGCGCTCAACGAAGCGCAACTATATTTTGACTTGCGCCAGTATCAGGCAGCGGTTTTGGTAGGTGAAAATCTGCTAAAAGATTATCCCGAAACGAAAAACGGTGAATACATTCGGTTCCTTTTAGCTAACTCCACTTTTCAACTTGCTGAGAATAGTGTTGTTACCAAACAATTAGAACGATACGAATCCGTTAAGAAATACTCAAAAGAGTTTTTGAAAAAATATTCCAAATCTGAATATCGAAACAAAGTGACTTCGATGTTGGATAAATCAAATAATAAAATAAAATCTTTAGAAGATGAGCGATATCAAAACAAAGGTGCAGGGCGTTGACCCAAACATTTCTGCTCAAAATATCAAACGTTTCGTAAAAGATACGGGCAATATCTATGAAGCATTAGTAGTGATTTCTAAACGTGCGAACCAATTGAGCGTTGATCTCAAAAAAGAGTTGGTGGACAAATTGGATGAATTCGCAATCAATCCTGAAACGATTGAAGAAATCACCGAAAACAAAGAGCAAATCGAAATTTCAAAATTCTACGAGCGCTTGCCCAATCCGGCAAAAATCGCAACAGAAGAGTTTTTTGATGGCGAATTGCACTTCCAAGTAAAAGATAATTACAAAGACAAAAAATAGTCTTTTTTCACTTTCGTGAAAATGGGGTTGTTCTTTTAGGAGGGCAACCCCATTTTAGTTTGCTCCCTCCGACGCAGGGTGATTGGTTCTAAAATTTGACAAAATATTATTTGCCATCATGCAATCTTCAATCTATCTAATTTCCGGTCGCTCAGAATATTTTGCCTTTCGGCAAAATTTTATTAGGACAAATCGCTCTTGCCTCCAACGCGGCAGGGGCGGAGGAATAAATTCAGAGTAAATTTTTACTCCTATCTTTGATTGCGAATAGTCTTGACTCTTATGTCTTGTCTCTCACTTCTTTAAAGTAAAAAATGAAATTAGTAGCCAAAACCATGCACGGTCTCGAAGATTTGTTAGTTGATGAACTAACTCAAATCGGCGCGACCAATATTCAAAAAGCAACCCGAGCCGTCGAGTTTGAGGGAGATAAAAAAGTGCTCTATCGCGCCAACTATGAGTTGCGAACCGCCATTCGAATTTTGGTTCCTTTCTACAATTTTCGAGCGCGACACGAAAATCACTTCTACAAGAAAGTCATGGAATTTGACTGGTCAGAAGTGATGAACCCAGACCGCACCTTCGCAATCAATGCTGCCGTCAGGTCGAAATATTTCACACACTCTAAATATATTTCTCTAAAAGCGAAAGACGCCATCGTCGATCAATTTCGTAATAGAACAGGCATTCGTCCGAGCATCGATGTTAAGAATCCTGACATTCGTCTCAACCTACACATTCAAGAAGACCAATGCTCCATCGCTTTAGATAGCTCAGGAGATTCATTGCATAGAAGGGGCTATCGCCTAAACACTGGCGTCGCGCCCATCAACGAAGTGCTTGCAGCTGGCATGATAAAGCTCTCCGGGTGGGATGGCTCGACTCCATTTTTTGACCCGATGTGTGGCTCTGGCACGATTCCTATCGAAGCAGCTATGTTGGTTAAAAATATTCCTGCACAAGTCCTACGAGAGCGTTTTGCATTCCACTCATGGAAAGATTTTGATAAAGCAATTTGGGATGAGGTTGTTGAGGAAGCAAAAGCAAAAATCAAAGACGTAGAAGTGCCGATTTTTGCTTTTGATAAAGATCCGCAAGCACGACACTACACCCGCAAAAATGCGATGTTAGTCGGCGTAGATGATTTCATCGACCTCGACAGAAAGGACTTTTTTCAAATAGAGCCGCCAGCAGAAAGAGGACTTATCATCATGAATCCTCCGTATGATGAGCGAATGCCAGATGAAGACATCGCCGCTTTTTATAAAGAAATTGGTGACCACCTAAAACAAACTTTCGCCGGATGGACAGCTTGGATGATTTCTTCAAACAAAGATGCCCTCAAAAGCGTTGGGTTAAGACCTTCCAAAAAGACAACACTCTACAATGGAAAGTTGGAATGTAAATTTCAGAAGTTTGAAATGTTTGCTGGCAAGCGAATTGATCATTTAATTGAAAAAGGGAAAGAATGAGACAGCTCAACAAAAACACTAATTTGAGTATCGTCTCCCAAAGGGGACGATGTGTTCATTTGTGTCGCATCGTCCCTTATCAGGAGACGAGGCTCAAACTGGCAAAAAATACTGCGGAAATTACTCGTGCCACGAGAAGTAGCAATTGTGGCGGCACGACTCCAAATCGTCCCACCACTGATCTCTTAAAAAAAAATAATTTCTTTAAAACGATTGTCCTCACATTAGCCCTTCCTTTTTTCTTTTGCCTTTCGGCAAATGCGCAATCGACTTCCTTCGAAAAATCAGATACCCTTAAATCAGCCCTCCTCAATCCACTTCAACTAAAATATTCCATTCTCAATAAAAGCTACTGCCCAACGGCACAGCCAAAAGCATATTCCTACAATGACTTAGCTTTCTTTTGCAAAGTCGAAGTGCAAATAGAAAAAGCCGCTAAAATTCCTTTCAAGTTCAGATTAGGAGATGTGAGATATGTGGATTATTTGGAAAAGAAAATTGACTTCAAACCATGAGTTCCCTCCTGATTCGAAATATTAAAAAGTTAGTTCAAGTTCGCTCAGACAATTCAATCGTAAAAGGTGCCGACATGCAGCACCTTCCCTGTATTGAAAATGCTTTTCTGCTCATTGAAAATGAGCGGATTGCAGATTTTGGCGAGATGGAACATTGCTCGTCAAGGGCAGAAAAAACAATCGACGCGGAAGGAAAAATGGTATTCCCTTCTTTCTGTGATTCGCACTCGCACTTAGTATTTGCAGCAAGCAGAGAAGGCGAATTTGTAGATAGAATCAACGGCTTGTCTTATGAGGAAATCTCCGCTCGTGGGGGCGGCATACTTAATTCCGCGAGAAAGTTGCAAGCCACCTCAGAAGAAAAACTCTTCAAGCAAGCATGGGAGCGATTGCAAGAAGTCATCAGCTACGGCACAGGCGCTATCGAAATCAAAAGCGGTTATGGCTTGACTTTCGAAAGCGAGTTGAAAATGCTCCGCGTCATTCGAAAATTAAAAGAAAAATCATCGGCTGAAATTAAAGCGACATTTTTGGGCGCTCATTCCATTCCGATGGAATATCGAAGTAATCGCGGGGAATACATGCGCATCGTTTTAGAAGAAATGCTTCCGCAAATCGCCGAGGAAGGCTTGGCGGATTATATTGATGTGTTCTGTGAAAAAGTAGCATTTTCCGTAAGGGAAACGGAACAAATCATGGAGGCTGGCGCCAAATATGGATTGCCTGCAAAAATTCACACCAACCAATTTTATAGCCTCGGTGGCATTGAAGCTGCCGTCAATCATGGCGCAAAATCGGTCGATCACCTCGAAGTCGTCACTGATAAAGAAATTCAAGTTTTGAAAAACTCGAATACGATTCCTTGCTTGCTGCCGACCGCTCCTTTTTTCTTAAATCAAAATCATTTTCCGCCTGCGCGAAAAATGATTACCGAGGGTCTCGGCGTTGCCTTAGCAACTGATTTCAACCCAGGCACCACGCCTTCCGGCAAAATGCCATTCGTGCTTTCACTCGCTTGTATCAACCTCCGCATGACTCCTGAGGAAGCCATCAATGCCGCAACCATCAACGGCGCAATCGCCATGGATGTCGAAAACGAAATGGGTTCGATTGCCAAAGGGAAGTTGGCAAACGCCTTCATCTCGAAGCCAATGTCTTCGATTGCTTATCTGCCTTATGCTTTTGGAAGTGATTTGGTGGAGCAGGTGATATTGAGAGGGGAGGTGCAATAACCGGAGTTCGAGCGTATCCGAGAACGGCATCAAAAGCTCGAATTTGCGATTGTTCTTCTCGGCTACGCTCGAAAACGGGGCTGCAGACTATAACTCTACTCGCGACTCTAAAACATCCCAAGTATGGTCTGCCAACATCTTGACCGTTGCAATAAAATCTAATGGACTGGAACGTCCCCACTCTTCAGGGGCAATCATGGAGAGTGTGTATTTGCCAGTTTTAGGGCGTTGGTAAAGGTGATAGGTGTGACTGATGAGCGGCTTGATACTCATCTCTGCCTGATAGATAAGTTCGGAGATTTCGACACGTTTTTGGATGGCTCTTGCTTGAGCAGCAAGGAGGTCGATTTGCTCCTTGATTTGCGACATCTGCATGTCGGTCTGCTCATACATCGCCGAAACTGCCAATCCTTTGATACGCCCTTTATCGACTGGTTTGATAACCGCTCCTCCGACGGTATGGGCATAGGGGAGCAGATGTGGATTTTCAGCCACTTTGTCGATATCAATTGGATTGATAAATTCTTCTTTCGCCTTTTCGTTTTTCTCCTTTTTACTCATGGTGTATTTTTCCTTTTTCCCGAAGCGAGTTCGGGACATGCCTTTCGGCAAATAATATGGTACATCATTTCCCGAAAGGGAAGAACAGCAGTTTTGGATTTGGGTTTAAAAAAAGAAACCGCCGGAACGACAAATTTCGTCATTCCGGCGGTTGGATTCAAGTTAATTTATGCAAGTTGTTTTCTTATTTCAAAGTGAAGTTGCCTTCACCAGAAAGGAATCCTTTGTTGTAGATTTCTACATTGTAAGTTCCTTTTTGGTAGCCGTTTGGATCTTCGTAGTCTAAACAAACTTCTTTGCCAGCGTTTGAGTAGGTCTCGGTTACTTCCATGGTGTATCTCACTTCTGAGCCAGATTCTTTGCTCATGAAACTTCCAGAAGTAGTGCCACCCAAAATTGGTGTACCGTCTGGAGACATCAAAACAAGTTGGAAAGTTTCAGTACCTGCCTCCACTACTTTATTTGAAATCAAGTTGAAACACATCTGCAACACATCAATGTTACGTGCTTTCTTCTTGTCAGAGCGCTTGCCACTCTTTCTTACTTTAAATCCTTGAACTGCTACGTTGCTCACTTTTACTACAGAGCCTACAGAAACTTTTTCAGCCAATTCGGCTCTTTGAGTTTCGAGGTCTGCTTTTTCACTAACAAGCATTGCTTTTGCTGAAGTCAACTCTTCATTGGCAGAGCGAGCAGTGGTGAGGTCCGTATTGAGGGTTACGTTCTCTTGAGTCAATGCTTGTTTTTCATTTTGAAGCTGACTGATTTGAGCCATGTATTGCTCTGCTTGTGCAGTCATTTTTGCGATTTCTTCGCGCGCCTCATTCAAGCGTCTCTTGCTGCCGATCAATCCAGAAATTTTTCTTTTCTGAGCAGTTAAGTCCGTTTTTTGCTGTTCGATGATTTCATTCAATTCTGCATTGGTTCCTTTCATTTCGTCCAATTCCAAAATTGCGTCATTGAATTGCGCATCCAAAGAATCTTTCAACTGAATGACTTCTTCTAATTTATCTTGTTTTTCAAGATTTGCCTCTTGTAAGCTGTTTTTGCTAGTCAATAGGTAGATGGAGATTCCTGCAAGGGCTAATACCAAAACAGATAGAATCGCTAACCACGTTGACTGAGAATTATTGTTGCTCATAATTAAGTTGTGATTTTAAATTAATTAATTTTGATTTCGGTGAAAAATTGTATGTTCTTTTGCCTGTTAATTTTATCACAAAATTAGAACTTCAAAATGGAATAAGGCGCATTTTTATTGTTCGCCTCTTAAAAATACTTATTCTTATGGTAGGGATTAACAACTCATTACGAATCAATGGTAAATTATAAACAAATAACATGATTCAATTAGACATCACGAAGGTGTTATTTCTTGATATTGAGACAGTTTGTGCTACTAGTGACTTCACGGAACTTAGCAATGACATGCAAGAGCTTTGGACTAAAAAGGGCGCTCGCTTATTGAGAAAACCTCTGGAAGAAATCAATGATTTGGAAGAAATGGCAGTGCTCTACAAAGACAAGGCAGCCATCTATTCTGAGTTTGGAAAAATCGTTTGTATTTCTGTTGGGTACTTGATGAGAGATAAAGACAAAAAGCTCTCAATTCGTCTCAAATCTTTTGCGAATAGAGACGAAAAGATTTTATTAGAAGAGTTTGCTGTTTTGCTTAATCAACATTATACCAACCTCCAAAATCAATATCTCTGCGGACACAACATCAAAGAATTTGACATTCCTTACATCTGCCGTCGCATGGTAATTAATCAGGTCCGATTGCCTATTATGTTGCAGCTCTATGGTAAAAAGCCCTGGGAGACCAAACATCTTTTGGACACTATGGTGATGTGGAAATTCGGGGATTATAAAAGCTATACTTCGCTTAAACTTTTGGCTGGGGTTTTGGGTTTTCCCTCTCCAAAAGATGACATTGACGGAAGTCAGGTAGGGCGCGTGTTTTGGGAAGAAGATGATTTGGAGCGCATTGCGGTCTATTGTGAAAAAGATGTTTTGGCAACCGCACAATTGATGTTAAAACTTTTATACATGCCTATTTTGGAAGAGGAGCAAATTCATTTTTTGGGGAGAGATAGCTAAGTAGGACAGATCCTATCCAAAAGGCACCCATTCAAAAGCGTAGGTTGAGCGGAGTCGAAACCGAAAACATGAAAATTTATCGTTGCCATTTCGTCATCGACTCCGCTCAGGCTCCGGTTTTAGAATCAAGATCTTATGAGAGAAAATATAAAAACCTTGCGTCCACAAATTGCTGCGATTGAAACTGAACAGATACAAACGCCAATAGAGCAGTTTCATCATGAAGTATTGCGTCCGATACTCAAATTTCAAAACGAAATCATCTTGGCGATTTTCCTTTCGGAAATAAATCGGTTCAAAATCGACTTGGGGAAATATTCCCCGAAAGGGAAAAAAGAAAAAATCCAATCCACGCTTCAAAAGAATCAGAAGTTAAGAACGCTCTTGATTGGAATTGTAATTGCTCTTTTCGAGTTAGAAGAATTAAACTTCTACCATCAGCAACAAAGCGAAATCAATAAGCGAATCAGCAGCATGATGGAAGAGCGGATCGTTTCGCAATTAGCTTAGATAGTTTTCTGCCTTCCGGCAAATAAAGTCAAACGAAAATTTGATTTTTGCGTAAGCTAACTGGTTTTACTCAAAAAAATTGAAGATGAACATCAAAATAAAATCCAATGGGTGAGTGTTTTCATTTTCATTGTAATTTTGATTTTCATTAAATTATGGATTTATCAATCGTCATACCGCAGCTCAACGAAGAAGAATCGCTACCTGAATTGGAACGATGGATTCGCGAGGTCATGGAAAGAGAGGGCTACAGCTACGAAATCATCTTCATAGATGATGGCAGTTCTGATGACTCTTGGAAGTTGATTGAGAAAATGGTAGCGACGCTTCCTACCGTCAAAGGCATCAAGTTTAGAAGAAATTACGGCAAATCCGCTGCGCTAAATACTGGTTTTGCAATGACCAAGGGCGATGTAGTCATCACTATGGATGCTGACTTACAAGACAGCCCAGAGGAGATTCCCGAAATGCGTCGCATGGTATTGGAAGATGGCTTCGATATCGTATCAGGCTGGAAGAAAAAACGCTATGATCCGCTCTCTAAAACGATTCCTACTAAGCTCTACAACGGCGTCACGACTTGGATGTCGGGCATCAAACTGCATGACATGAATTGCGGCTTGAAAGCCTATCGTAGCGAGGTCGTCAAAAGCATTGAAGTCTATGGCGAAATGCACCGTTACATTCCGGTGATTGCCAAATGGAGTGGTTTCACGAAAGTGGGAGAGAAAGTTGTACAACATCAGGCACGCAAATATGGCGTCACTAAATTTGGCTTGAGTCGGTTTATTAAAGGACCATTGGATTTGTTGTCGATTATGTTTGTGGGGAAGTTTAGTAAGCAGCCCATGCACTTTTTTGGCACTATCGGCGGCGCTACTTTCATGGTGGGTTTTTTGACTTTTTTCATCTTAGGAGCGAATAAATTTTACGCACTCATCTACAACCTTCCGGCAAAAAACATTGCAGACATTTCCTGGTTTTACGTTGGTCTGACCGCTATGATCATCGGAACCATGCTTTTCGTAACCGGTTTTTTAGCCGAGTTAGTTTCGCGCAATGCGCCTCACCGCAACATGTATTTGATAGAGAAGGAAGTGGGTTGGGAAGGAGAAGAAAAGCCTTCGATCATGCACTTGGGTTAACTATTTTAGCCGTTCAAATTTCGTTTCCATTTTTACAATGACATTCGTTTCGATTGGAGCTAAGTTTTTAGCTACGATAGTCGCCATACCTGTTAGGTGGGTCTGAATGTCGGCAGTTTTTGTCCATCCCAAGCTATTCACTAAGTACTTTCCTGATTCCGCTCCCTTTAAAGCAAATTTCACTTTACTGGTTCCGATGGTCGTGCCTACCGTTTCGGGGTTGGGTTCCACGGCTGCAGATAGTTTTAATTCAATGCCGCGAGGAGATATTTTTTCGCAAGTGAATTCATTTTTCTTTTTTACATCGATGCCGGTTTCTGTGGTCATTTCAGTCATCCAGGTGAGTCCCTTTTCAAATTTTGTAGGAGGTTTGATAGTATGCAATTGAGTCAAAAGCTCTTTGAGGGCATTGTCCCCCAGTTGCTCTCTAATCGCTCTGTAATATCCCAATAATTGAAGATCGATTCTCATCTCGCTGCTAGCTTCCTTTTGAGAGAAGAAGTCATCGATGTAGTCACTCGCGCCTGTTAGATATTGAATGCCCCCTTGTTTGTCTAATTTTAATCGAAGTTGTTGACCGATCATCTTTTGAAACACCCGCTGTCGAATGGGGAGGTTTTCGCGACCTTCCATTTTTTCGCTATCAAAATTGATGGCTTCGAAGCTATTTACTTGCCAAAGTTTCAATCGTTTGATGGTCAAAATTGCTTCAATAGCACCATCTGCCTCAATTTTATAAATGCTGTATTTTAGGTCAATCGTTTGCTTATTGGTAGCAATTTGGGTTTGTCCAATCATGTCCATTTCCAAATCAGTATCTCGATGGATTCGGTAGGTAAAAACGTCGCCGCTTTTTAATTTGGTATTATCGGCTAATTTTGCGGGAGTTTTACAACCAAGCACAGCAAAGAGCAACAGGAAGGAAATTATTTGCAGTAAGCGGTTGTTTGACATGGAACTAATATTTTCCGTAAGGTAAATCTATTTTTTGATTTGAAAGAGTAGCTAATGAAGGTTTTACCTTTTGATTTTAGGCTACTGAATCTATTTGATTGACAATCAATCTTTTGTCAAAAGGGAACGATGAATTCTTTTCTGTAAACCCTAACGAAAGTCGCTTAATCAAAAATCATCAAATTTAAGTTTATATTTGTATTTTACCTTTTTAAAACTATACGTAAATAACGTTTCCAAAACCATCTAATTATGAATAAACTAAAGATTCTTATTTTCTGCACTTTCTTAATAATAACAAACTCTTTTGGACAGGCTGAAGGAGAGTACAATTCTCCTTATAATTGTTCAAACCTTAATAGTTTTCTCTACAACGAAAATATAACTCAAGTTGAGTCACTTGTGTATGAGGTTTTTCCGAATGGTGGAGTAATGATTGACCCCGAAATAATGGAAAATGGTACAACCGTTGAAGATATTTTTGGCGCTATGGGAGTAGAAGAAAATACCTCTTTTCAATTCGTTAATGAAACTCCTAGTCGCCTTGAAGAAAACAAATTTTTTAGACGATATGAACAATTGTTCAATTCAGTTAAAGTAAATGGTGGCGGATATACTGAAGTTCTTTATAGAGGTACTGATACAGGACCGGGTGGAGGTCCTTGCGATGAATTAGCAATGATTTCACCTTATATTATTGATGAGCCAAATATTCCTACTACACCAAATATTCTGGAATCGGACATTTTAGACATACTTCCTTCTCCTGTAGTCAGGGCAGAATCTGAATTACTCATTAGCCATAATTTGGATAATGAATGTGAGTTTATTCTCACATGGAAAGTAATTTATTTTGATGGCGTAAGTTCAAAAGTTTCTTGGATAGATGCCCAAAATGGTGAAATAATTAAAACTAAAGATGCAACAGTAAATTTATTTGCTCCCATGGAAAATGTGGATGCGTATGGTGCTGAACAAGATTTAGATGACCGTTTTGACGCAGCAACAGGTAAGACGTTCTTAGAATCTAGTGATGATTCTGACTTTAATATTAAAATTTTAGACATACCTCCATCTGGACCTTGTCTAACAAACCCCCTCGACGAAGATTTGTGGGATGATAGTTTTGTTCCTTCAACATCAAACCCTGAATTTTGGGAAGATGAAGCAACTCCTATAACATATCAAACATTTTTTCTTGCTTCAACAGTTCTTCCTCTTTTTAAAGATGAATTGGGTATTGAATTTAACAATGTAAACATTGCAGTTGATGAAAATTCAGATACAGATTGTCTAAACTCTGAGGCAATTTTGGATCCTACTTTAGATAATGCTTTTATTCGGATGGGATTATTTGGACCTCCAGGTGACTTGCAACACATGTCAGTTATCGACATGCTTTCACATGAATTAGCTCACTGCTATCTTTTCAGACACATTGAATATGACTTTGATAAAATGGGACCCAAATCTATACATGAGGGAATAGCAGATATTATTGGAGAGTATATTGAATAAACAAATTACCATTGGAGATTCTTATGGATGCCTTGCCAATAATGCATAAACATAGTGACATAAAAGACCTTATGGAAATGACTATTAGATTTGCGTCTACCCTTTATGGGCGATGTTCTGATGAATATTATGCTGTTGCGCGTGCCTGGGAAAAAGTTTGTGTTTTTAATGATATATTTCCTCAAGGCAGAGATATATCTGATTGTGATTATAGTCTCGATGCCCCTTATCAAGTTTGCCTTGAAGACAATGGTTTCGATATGTGCCTCCAAGGTGCAGGAACAACAGATAATATAACATGGACAATAATTGGTAGCAATTCTACTAATTTCAATATGTCTGGGACGCAGATAGGCAATTCTACTCAATCCAATAATTGCGTTCAAATAACATCTATGCCCATATACCCTTATTATCCGAGAACAATAACGGTTGATGGTTATTGGACAAGCACGGGCTTTAGATTTCAAAGAAGGCTTAAAATAATAGATTGTGGTGAGAAGGATTTTCCAACATGTGAAGAATATTATGGGCTCAAACCTTCGACTAGTAGTCTTGATAATGTACAGAACAACAACTTTAAATTACCTCAAAAGGTTATAGTTTATGATTTATTGGGTAAAATAATTTTTAATGGTAATTATCACGATTACCAACCTTCATCAATTAACTATAACGGAATATTGATTGTTGTTTTAACTGATAAATCAGGTGAAGTTATTGATGTAAAAAAATCTCTTTTTATTAATTAAGCTACTATTACTAAAGATCATTAGGGAGTAATGTTTTACTCTCTAATGCTTAATTATGTGTATCGAATATGTTTAATAAGTTTTTATATTCTCTGTCCTTTTTTCTTGTGCTTTGTTTAAAAATACATTCGCAATCATCTATTTCTCCAATTGTTGGAGTAGATTTCACGGCTTTAATTAACAAAAATCAAAGAGGTAACTTCAACGTTCAAGACAATGTTTTTGAATTAAATAGTTTTCTATGGGGAGTTTCTGTAGAACATATAATCACACCAAAATATAGTTTGGCTTTAACTTCGTTTTATACAAAAAAAGATGTTGAAGCTAATTCTATATTTGCTATTCCAACCGTAGGTTTTAAATACAATGTTATACAAAATAATTTATCGCTAAAATATAATTTTAAAAACAACCAAAATATAGGGCTGGGAGGTAACTTAAACTTACTAAGAAACTTTGAACACGTCTACGCAAATAATAATATAGGAAACGCGGAATTCATTGACCGTTTAAGCCACTTTGGTTTTACAGCTTTGTATGAAATAGAATATAAAAATGTTTGTCTTAATTTTTATTATTATCAAGGGGTTACTTCTTTCGATAAAACAGTATTTAATTTTTACCCAATAATGGCTTTTGGATTATACACGGGATATAAGTTTAAATATCCAAATAAATAGTAAACTACTTCTTGCCTGTTTTTGCAAAAAAAATAAAGTGGTGAATAAAATTACAATTGAATGAGTAATATTTTGGCAATTGTCGGGAGACCGAACGTAGGGAAAAGCACCCTTTACAATCGGTTGATTGGCACACGGCAGGCAATCATTGATGACACCAGCGGTGTGACGCGAGATCGGCAATATGGTTACTGCGAATGGAATGGAAAAAATTTCACCGTCGTAGATACCGGAGGTTTTGTGAGTAGCACCAATGATGTTTTCGAGATGGCAATTCGAGATCAAGTCAAAATCGCTATTGATGAAGCAACAGTAATTGTTTTCATGACTGACGTGACTACTGGCATTACTGACTTGGATGAAGATGTGGCTAGAATGCTACGCCGCACAGACAAACCCGTTTTGCTTGCTGTTAACAAGGTGGATAACAATCAGCGACTTTTTGAGGCAAATGAATTTTGGAGTTTAGGCATTGAGGACACTTTTTTCCTTTCCTCTATGAGTGGTAGTGGTACCGGAGAGTTATTGGACGCCGCAGTGGAGTTATTGGAAGAAGATATTGAAGACACTTCAGGGCTTCCGAAATTTGCCATTTTGGGACAACCTAATGTTGGCAAATCGTCGCTGCTAAATGCACTGATGGGAGTGGAGAGGAATATCGTTACAGACATCGCTGGTACGACGCGCGACTCTATCCATACGCGCTACACCAAGTTCGGAAAAGACTTTCTTTTGATTGATACAGCAGGGCTTCGTAAAAAGGCAAAGGTGCATGAGAACTTGGAATTTTACTCCGTCATGCGCGCCATCAAAGCACTGGAAGATGCGGATGTTTGCATACTGATGTTGGACGCTACCACTGGCGTGGAAAGTCAAGATTTGAGCATCTTTCGCTTAGCGCAAAAACGAAATAAAGGAATCGTGCTTTTGGTGAATAAATGGGATTTGGTAAAGAAAGAAACCAACACCATGCGCGACTTTAAGAGGGAGGTATTAGAGCGATTTAGACCATTTACAGATGTGCCAATCATCTTTACTTCTGCGACTGAAAAGGTGCGAATTTTTCAAGCTATCGAAGCCGCTTTGGAGGTCTATGAAAATAGAAGTCGCAAGATCAAAACCTCGCTGCTTAACAACACCATGTTGGAGGTTATCGAAAAGAATCCGCCGCCATCGCACCGAGGTAGTTATGTAAAGATTAAATATATCACGCAGTTACCGACTTATTTTCCTGCTTTCGCTTTTTTCTGCAATAATCCAAAGCATGTGAAAGCGGAGTACAAGAACTTTCTCGAAAATCAATTGCGCGAACACTTCGATTTTACGGGAGTGCCGATTGGGCTTTTCTTTAGAAAAAAGTGATTTCGAGAGATCGGGAGTTCGAGAATTCGGGATTTGATCTCGAACTCTCGAAGTCACGATTTCTCGAAATCCATTAAATTTCCTTAACGCTTCCCAAACCGCTTACACTCTTATCAATTTTTTCGGGGTTTCCTTTATATTCGATACTTCCCAAGCCCGAAATACTCGCCTTCAAATGATCGGTTACGTGAACTCTTGCACTTGCTGCACCACTGATACTAACCGCTGAAAACTCGGTTACGAAGTCTTCTGCGTCAATATTTCCTGCACCGCTTGTGCTTAGACGAAAGTCGTCAGCTTCACCTTCAAGATTCATATCTGCTGCACCTGACATGGATACTTTTAGCGTTTCACAATTCAATTCTAAATCTATATCAACTGCACCGCTAATATCCAACTCGACATCGGTTGCCTCGAATGTGTCATCGCTTTTGAAAGTACCTGCTCCTGAAAGATGAATTCGTTCCAGTTCAGCCATGCTGATGTAAATATTTGGAGTCTTCGTTGGCTTTAAATTATAACCGCTTTCTGTACGGATCCGTAGCTTACCATTGCTAACTTCTGTCTCCAAATGCTCTAAAATATTGGACTCTGCTTCGATGGTTAATTCTTGCGTTCCTTGTCTCAAAATGATATTGAACATATTGCTCACGCCCAGTTTATTGAACTCATCAACATTGCGCGTTTCAGTTTCAAAATTGCCGTCACCGCTGATTCTTTCGCCAGACATTTCGCCCATATAGCAATTGGTCACAAGCATTGAAATCATACCGAAAATAGCTACTGCTGATCTAAGATTGAACATTCTTAAGGTGTTTTCCATGGTTAAAGATTTTAGATTAGTTTTATTAAATAGGTCGAACGTCGCCCGAACCTGAAATGTATTTGTTGACATCTTTGGGGTTGCCATCATAAAGCACTGTGCCAGATCCGGAGACCGAAACTTGCAGGTGATCCTTAACATGCACGCGAGCATTTCCAGAACCGCTGATATTGATATTGGCAGTTTCAGTGATGAAGTTTTCTGCTTTGATTTTTCCAGAACCGCTATTGCGAGATTCTAAAAATTCACCTTTGCCACGCAACTTGATTTCGCCTGAACCAGAGATGGTTGTCTTCATCGTTGTGCACTCGAAGTTCACATCCAATTCGCCGTCTCCTGCAATAACTAACTCAACCAAATCTGCCTCAAAAGGCGTTTCGTTGGTTACCAAACCTGAGCCATAAATTCCTAATCTTTTAAGTGATGGCATTGTCACATAAGCAATTGGACTTCCTTCCGAGATGACGTTGCTTCCTGCTTTGGTGCCCAAATGGAGGGTTCCGTTTTTGACTTCGGTTTCGAGATGTTCTAATAGATTAGATTCTGCCTCAAGGGTTACTTCAAATTTTTCTCCCTGGGTCAAAACGATGTCATAATCGCCATCAATACTAAGCTCTTCAAAATCTGTATGCGAACGAGTTTCTTTCTGAAAATCGCCGTTGCCTCTGACGATGGTTCTTTCGATTTCACTGATATTTGACTTCACAATGAAAATCGGAATGACTCCCAAAATCGCAACAAATGCCAAAGCACCAAGAAGTAATTTATTACTGGTTTTCATTTTTATTTATTTTTTCTCCCTCCCGAAGCAAGTTCGGGATGAGTTTGGTTTGATTATTTGCCGAAAGGCTAAAAAAAATAGTTAGTCTTTGAGTATCGTCTCTCGAAGAGGACGATGCGATCACTTATGTCGCATCGTCCCTTTCAGGAGACGACGCTCGAAAAGGGAATTATCAAAAATATTTTTCGATATCTTTTAGTCCAAGTTTGAGCAGCTTCATGCGGCGCACAAATTCAGGCAGATAGTTTTTGATAAAATCATCTTTTTTCAACTTCTGTGATTTCGCGAAAGCGTCATCGGCTACGAAAAAGCCCACGCCACGTTGATTGAAAATAATGCCTCTGTCTTGCAGGTATGTAAAAGACCGCTGCACCGTGTTAGGGTTGACTTGCACCTGCGCCGCCATCTCTCTTACCGAGTGAATGCGTTCACCTGCTTTTAGCTTATCTGCCAAAATGCCGTCAATAACCAAGTCTGCTATTTGCATAAATATGGGAGCTTTAGTATTAAAATCCATTACACCTCTTTTTCAGTAAGTTTAAAATAAGTGATGAACCACATGACCGGAGCCAACGCGAGCCAAAAGAGCCAAGTCATCACATTGCCATAGGTTTCCATGCTTTCTCCAATAGTGCCCGGTAGTTGCTTCATGCCTGAGAAATTGAAGCTGACATCTCTTCCGATATTGATATATTCGCTAAAAGTGCCTACTCCAAATACCGTCCAAAACGTGGAAAGAATAAATCCTAATCCGAATAAGGTTCCAACTGTTTTCATAAAGGAGTTTCGCCGAAAGGCAATGGCACCCAATAAGAAAATGGATTGGAGTACTAAGTAGGATTTGATTACATCAATATTTCCCCCATCAAATGGATTAAAACTCGATAAGCTATGCCCCACTCTCATTTCGAAAACGGAGGTGGCTATCCATGAGGCGATTGTAAATACGACCGTTGTTACTACCGCAAAAATCACAGTACTTAACGACAATTTGCTCACAAATTTTTCCAGATGAGAGGAAGGAGTCGTAAGATAAAATTGCTGCGATTGCGGCATATTCATTTCATCAAACATCTTTGAAGTGTATATCAATCCGCCTAAAGTTAAAGTGAACCAAAAAAGTAAACGATGGCTACCGCCAAAGGGGCTGTTTGATGGAAAGAATAACATCAGACCAAAGACGACTAAGTATCCCACATATAGGAAACGATAGTTTTGTAGTCCATCCCATTTGAGTTGATGTAAGAATCGATTTATATTGAACGTCATGATTATTTTATTTGAAGAGGTTTAAAATTTCGGGTTTGTGACTAACGATGGCATTGAAAAGACTTTCCATTTCGACCTCGCTGTAATCGTCGCCATCATTGGCAGTGAGAGTTAGAAAACCGCCCGGTACTTGCTCATAATGCAACACTCCTTCGGGAGGCGTGAGCGACTGAATTAGCTTGAAGTTGAGTTTGTTTGAAATCTCCTCCATGCTCTTGTTGAAAAGGATTTTTCCTCTATCCAAAATCACAACTGGGTCCATCAAATTTGCTAAATCACGCACTTGATGTGTGGAAATGATAACGGTTCGATCTTCGCTGACTGCCTCTGTTAGCACCTTCCTGAACTGACCTTTTGAAGGAATATCCAATCCATTGGTAGGTTCATCCAAAATGAGCAATTGAGTATTGGTCGCTAAGCCGAAAGAGAGCATGACCTTCTTCTTCTGACCATAAGAAAGATTGGTCAGCATTTGAGCAGAGTCAATTTGAAATTCATTCAAAAATCGGTCAAACATGCCTCTATCAAATTGCGGATAGAATGGCGCATGATACTTTACAAAAGCTTCGATTTTCATTTTCGGGAGATATAACTCCTCGGTGATGAAATATAAATCTGCTAAAAAATCAGGGTGGCGTTTTGAAGGGTCATATCCCATTACTTCCGCAGTTCCTCCTTTCGGGAAAAGCAGTCCGCAAATCAATCTAAGCAGTGTGGTTTTACCTGCTCCGTTCTTGCCGAGCAGCCCATAGATATTGCCTTTCTCAAGTTGTAGGTCGAGTTTATTAAAGATTGGTTTTCCGACCGAGTACCAATAATCTACATTCGAAAAATGAATCATTGTTTTATTTATTTAGTGTTCTACTTCACTAATACAGTGCAAATGTAAAAGGATTTTTTGAAATTACAAATACCTGCCTTAATAAAATTGAATTTGGATCTCGCTTACGCGAAAATCACATAGACCAACCAACTCCCAAAATAAGCCATCGCCGTCATGAAAACGAATTGGATAATCGGCCACTTCCAGCTATTGGTTTCGCGCTTGACGACTGCCAATGTGCTCATGCACTGCATCGCAAAAACATAAAAGATGAGTAACGACAGCGAGGTCGCCATTGAATAAACCGGTTTCCCGGAAACGGGGTGAATTTCGGCAGCCATGCGTTCTTTGATGCTTCCCTCGTCGGATTCGCTACCGATACTATAAATCGTTGCCATCGTGCCCACAAACACTTCCCTTGCCGCAAATGAAGTGATAAGCGCAATTCCTATTTTCCAATCGAAACCGAGCGGTTTGATTGCGGGTTCGATAAATTTTCCTAAATGACCTGCGTAGGAAGCTTCTATTTTTTTTCCAGCGAGGAGGTTAGCTGTTTGTTCTTCGTCAAGTGATTTTTCTTTAGCCATGCTCATTGCTTCCAGTTCCGCTTGTTCCATCGCTTTGGAAGGACCGTAGCTTGCCATGAACCAAAGTATCACCGAAATCACTAAAATGATTCTACCGGCTTCGATGACGAATGCTTTTACTTTTTCATAAACATTTAGGAATACGTTTTTCCAAACAGGCATTCTATATTCAGGAAGTTCAATCATCAAATAGCTGGTTTCGTCCGATTTTAAAATCCATTTGAAAACCAATGCGCTACCCAGCGCAGCTATGATTCCTAATAAATACAAGCCCATGAATGCTAAACCTTGGGCATTGAAAATCCCCCAAACTGTCACTGCCGGCACCACGAATCCAATCAAAACGGTGTAAACGGGTATCCGCGCTGAGCAGCTAATTAACGGCGTCACCATGATGGTGATGAGTCGCTCTTTCCAACTGCTGATGGTTCGAGTTGACATCACTGCCGGAATCGCACAGGCACCACCCGAAATGAGCGCAACAATACTTCGTCCATTCAGACCAAAGCGCTGCATGAGTTTATCAAAAATAAAAACAGCTCGCGCCATATACCCTACTTCTTCCAACACTGAAATCAAAAAGAAAAGAATCGTAACCTGCGGAATGAATATCAAAACACCTCCTAATCCAGCAATAATGCCATCTGTCAACAAACCAGCCAACCAAGTGTCAGGCATAGCTGACTTTACCGATTCACTCATCCACCCAAACAAGCCATCAATCCAATCCATCGGATAGCCCGACCAGCTATAAATAGCTTGAAACACCACCACCATGATTGAAATAAAAATCAAGGGTCCCCAAAGTCTATGGGTGACCACGTCGTCGATTTTATCAGTCAGAGTGGCTTGTTCTTTAATTGATTTTTTGAAAACCTTTTTCGTGATCGGCAAAAACTTATCATACCGCTGCATGGTCTCACGCACCTGCAATTTTAAATCTTCAAAACCTGCTTCTTCACAAATCTCATGCACTCGCTCCGCTTTCTCTTTGTCAAGAAATGGCAACCAATCATAATGATGACCGATAAGTTTTGCTTGATATGCCTTTTCGGTTTTTAAAAGGTTGGCAATGCCACTGGAAGCACTTGTCTCTTGAACATTGAACTTATAAAAAGATTTTTCCTTTTTGCCTCCCGAAGTAAGTTCGGGACAGGTTTTCGGCAAATCCGATAGCTTTCGCTCAATCTCTTTTTTTAGAATATCAAAATTTTCACCTGTACGGCTACTAATCGAAACAGCAGGAACCCCCAACAACTTCGAGAGCAATTCAGAATCATAGATTAACCCCTCGCGCTCTGCGATGTCTTTCATATTTAAAGCCAAAACAATGGGCAGTCCTAAATCCTTAAGTTGTGTGAGGAGCAAGAGATGTCGCTCAAGGTTGGTGACATCTGCCACACACAAAACCAAATCGGGGAAGTACTCATCCTTTTCATTCAAAAAAGAACTCACCACAATTCGCTCATCTTGCGAATTTGGAAAGAAACTATAAAGACCCGGAAAATCAATTATGGAGACTTCTGTGGTAGAAGAGAGTTGTGCAGTTCCTACTTTTTTTTCAACGGTAACGCCTGGAAAATTTCCTACTTTTTGGCGAAGTCCTGTGAGTTGATTAAAAACGGAAGTTTTCCCACTATTTGGATTGCCCACAAGGGCAACTTTGGCAGTTTGACTCATAAGCGCGTAAGCACTCAAAATTTATTCAACAATGATATTGTCAGCTTCTTGATAGCGAAGGGCGAGTTTTTGACCTGAGGCAGTTTTTAAGCAATAGCCTCCTTTCATGGGAGCAACTCGTTCGATAGTGATTTGACTTCCTGGCAAGACTCCCATTGACATCAATCGAGATCCCATATTCATATCAGAAAAATCTCTTATCGTCACCTCTGCTCTTTCACCAAAACCCGTAACTCTATTACTCTTTGCTATCATCTTAATTTTATTTAGACTAAATCTTAATACAAAAGTACTTCCATCCTAATAAAGTTCACTATACCTACGAAGTTTATTTAGTACCTAATGTTAGGTATATACCTTCCGAAAACCTATCCCGAACTTAATTCGGAAAGAAAAAAGAAAATATATTTTGGCTATCAAATCAGCACCTTACGAAACAATATTTCAATAAATTATTAAAAATCATCTTCATATATGTCTATTTATCAATACATTAAAAGTAATGTTTTGATTTTTAATCAAAAACCACCGTTTTAGCCTTGACAAAAGGGTTGATTTGGGCGATATTTGTGTGTCTCTAAAATCTTAAGGAGACTATCCAAATAACTTATTTTATTATAAGTCCATTCAGTAATCCCACGACATAGTTTGAACATTTCCAAAACAACAACCAATTAACTTGATTGGTAAAATTTTAATCACGTTCAAAATTTAACTGAGAGGACACGCTTATGCTTAGATTTAATTCTGCCCCCAACAACGTAAATGCTGTTGAGCCATTGGTTGACAATGTAGTCAATCAATATAGGCTGTCTCCTGATCAAAAAGGGAGCATACTTATTTCGCTTACCGAAGCGGTTACCAACGCTATGCGTCACGGCAATCAATATGACGAGTCAAAATCAATCGAAGTTCGTCATCGAAAATTAAGAAATAGAATTTCCTTTAGCATTACTGACGAAGGTGATGGTTTTGATTTCCAAAATCTCCCTGACCCTACTGCCCCTGAAAATATCATGAAGTGTGGCGGCAGAGGCGTTTACTTAATGCGCCAACTTGCTGATGAAGTAAGATTTCGCAACAACGGCAGCACTGTTGAAATGCGATTTAATATATGACAGATATTCCTCAGGACTTTCCTGCTCCTGAATCAGATTTACCAATAGAATTTTTTAGTGAAGATATAGCCTTTGAGTTGCACAACTCAAAGGCTATATTTGATTGGATACATCAAGTCACCTCAGCAGAGCAAAAATCTATTTCCAAACTCACTTATGTCTTTTGCTCTGATAAATATTTGTTGGAGCTAAATATCAAATACCTTAATCACGATACGCTCACAGACATCATAACTTTCGGCTATGAGGAAGGAAATGAAGCCATAGAAGGCGATATCTTCATCAGTATTGAAAGAGTCCAAGAAAACGCTAAGCTTTTTCAGACTTCCGTCGAAATGGAGTTGAATAGAGTCATCATTCACGGGGTGCTTCACCTTTGCGGCTATAAAGACAAATCAGAAGAAGAGGCAAATTTGATGAGAGAAAAAGAAAACGAAGCACTGGAGCTTTTTGCTACTCTTTAGCGGCACTTAAAATCCATTCACACATCTTATCAACCTTTGGAGTTGAGAATAACACCTGATTGATTATCAACTGGTTTTTGATGAAGCTTTTTTCAGATAGCTTATTGACCCATGCCATATTGTAATTGGAAGGAAAGGTATCAAACGTGCGACAGCTTAGCGCCATGAATTTTTCTTCGATAAAATTGTAGATGATCACTAAGCGGTGATTTTCGTCATCATCTTTTTCGATGTTTACAACCATTATGATTGGATACTCTAAATAGGGGAGCGGCCAGTGTTCAATAATATTGGATTCAAAAAAGGGATTGAATTTGTTGTAAAAATCCACTTTCCCTTCAAAAAGGTTGGCTAATGTATTTAGCTCGTTAGCCATCTTATTTATTGGTATGTTTTCAACTTGAAATTTTCCGAAAGGAATCCAAGCTTTTGAAACAAACTCAAAATATTCGACATCGCCAACTCGCAGCTTATAATCAAATCTCTCATTGCCTGGCACAAAGTAGCCTGGGTAATAAAATTCACGACCAGTGTCTAATCCAAATTGAATTTCCTCCAGCATAGTGTACAATCCTAAGCTATAAGATTTGTAATCAGGGTCATACACACCGGAGATACTTGTCAGACTATTTTGACCTTCGTCAAAAAAGCTAAACGCTACTAATTTATCACCATCATAAATATTGATTTCTGTGGTTTGGAAAACGTTCTGTTCCATCCCGTCGAGAAGTGATTTTTTGAGCGAACCTGAAAGGTAGCCTTTGAAATCTGCTGCATACTTTTGATAAACAACCTCTTTTTCCTCTGTTAATTGAAACGGCACTACTTCTACCCGAAACTTGCTCCTGTTTCTTTTGATTATCTTTTTTAAGCTCTTTTTGAATTCAAACCCTTCCAATGCAAGCCTCAACCATATAGCAGAAAGAACACGCTGTTCAAAAAACAGGAAATGGGTTGTAAAAATAGTTTGTCCCATCCGATACCAACCATTTGCCAAAAAGACATCTAACTGTTCTCCATGTACAGCATCGAGATACAGCCTATCAGCAAACTTATGTTCATCGAAATTCCGCATGAGCTAGTTTCTAATCAGATAATTTATACTCTGAGTACGAGCATCTGGGAGCCTCTTAAGATAAGGTTTGGGGTATATTTAATTCATTGCTTTTTTGCAAAAAAGGTCGTTTTTTAAAACTTCCACCCTATTCGTTTTCATCTTCAGCAGACTCGCCTTTTTCAGAAGGTGCTCCAACCAACTCATAAAGTCCCTCTGCCAAACGCTCTTCAAATTCAACCCTTTTTACAGGCATGGCTCTATTAGTAGCCAACATAAGGATTGTCAATTTCTCTTTACTCTCTTTTACAATTTTTACCTTGATCGCACGATGCATAAATCAGATTTTATTACGTGTTTTTATTAAAATGCTATTATAGAGAAAAAATTAGCCATCCGAAAATATTCGAATCGCTAATTAATCTTTTACCGCCTTATTGTCTAAAATACCAGAACTAAGCGCAGCTTTTCAACCATTCAGACTCAATATTTTGATCTCGACTCGCTGGTTTATCTTTCTTCCTTCTTGTGATGTGTCGTTTGTTAAAGGCTCCCTTTTTCCATAACCTTTATACTTTAACCTAGAACTCGCAATTCCTTTAGAATACAAATAATCAGCGATTGCTTTTGCTCTTTTTGTAGAAAGTAAATCGCAATATTTATGTTTAGGCACTGTGTTCGTGTGTCCCCTGATTTCGATTTTGATGTTTTGATTTCTTTTCATAAAATCATATACCTCATCCAGTGCTGCATAAGATTCAGAGGTCACCGCAGTAGAATCAGCCATGAAATACAACTTCTCTATTCGAATGATTTGATCTTGCTTTACCTGCCTACCATCTAAAGCTTCAGTAATTTTGGGTTGACTTTGAACAGGTCGCGTAACTGGAGGCACTATCTCCATTTTATCAGGAGTTTTTGTTTTCGGCTCAGATGGCTTTTTAGGCTTTTCCTCAACAGCAGCAATTGGTGGCTCTTCATCATCACATGGAGTGAGCACCAAATGAGAAGCATTATCAATCAAAATATTTCCATTGTATGGAAAGAGAGTGGGCGTATTATAAAACGCCTCAAAGGTGATGCTGCTATAATTATCAGTTGGCTCGAAAGTAAAGCGATATTCAAGCCATCTCGTGTGTCTAATCAAATTCGTTTCTCCTAACAACTCCGCTTGATGGCAATAGTCATTACCTCCAAAAATTCTAAGTTTTGTAGGCTTTACATAATTAGTTGGCTTATCTGTCACTCGGCTCTTGCTGAGATACAATTCGGACTTACTTACGTAAATGCTAAACTCATAACACTTGCCCTTTTCCATCGTCCCCACTACCCTTTGAGAGATTCGCTCCCAAGTGTCGTTATCTCTAACCACCATGCCGATATAAGTCCTTCCTTCACTCGGTGTTTTGGAAACACTGAATTGCCCACCAGAAACCGGATGAACATCAGGAGCAGTCTCGCCCCTAAAGCCACAATCAATCCAGCCTCGCGGCAAGTCGGAATTAATCAAACCACCTTCTAAAGGATTTCCCTCGAAAGAGGGATTAATCAGCTTAACAGTATCGCTTTGCCCCCAAATACAGCTAAGGAATAAAATCTGAAAAAGGGATAAAACCGTAAATCGGTACATCTTTCTTATTTTTCTCAAAAAAATTGGACAGTTAACTAACGCCCCAATCAGTCATTATAGTTTATTCGCCTTTCGGCAAATGTTAAATAATTTCATAAAATTTGCCTCCCGAGGCCCTTCGGGACAAGTTTTCGGCAAATGATACACGCGCATTTCCCGAAAGGGGAAAGAAATAAGCGTTATGAAAAAGCATTCAAACCCGTCACATCCATACCCGTGATAAGCAAATGAATATCGTGCGTTCCTTCATAAGTCAAAACCGTCTCTAAATTCATCATGTGCCGCATTACTGGATATTCATTTGTGATACCCATCCCTCCATGAATCTGACGCGCTTCGCGAGCTATTTCTAATGCCATGTTGACATTATTTCTTTTTGCCATTGAGATTTGAGCGGGAGTTGCTTTGCCCTCATTGGCGAGCGTTCCGAGTCGCCAAGCAAGTAATTGAGCTTTGGTGATTTCGGTAATCATTTCCGCCAATTTCTTCTGCGTTAATTGAAACTGCCCAATTGGTTTCCCAAACTGAATTCGCTCTTTTGAATAACGCAATGCCGAATCATAACAATCCAAAGCTGCACCCATCGCACCCCAAGCAATTCCATATCTCGCTTTTGAAAGACAGGTTAAAGGTCCTCTAAGTCCCCTAATATCGGGGAAAATATTTTTCTTAGGCACACGCACATCTTCAAAAACCAATTCGCCCGTAATTGATGCTCTCAACGACCACTTCCCGTGAATCTCAGGCGCTGAAAATCCTTTCATCCCTTTTTCGACAATTACGCCTCTGATGACGTTATCTTCGTCTTTCGCCCAAACCACCGCAATATCTGCCACCGGGGAGTTTGTGATCCACATCTTTGCACCATTCAAGATATAAGCATCGCCATCATCTTTGATATTGGTAATCATTCCTTTTGGATTACTACCATGATCAGGTTCGGTCAAACCGAAGCAGCCGATATATTCACCACTCGCAAGTTTTGGCAAATAATGCTTTTTCTGTTCTTCACTTCCAAACTTATAAATTGGGTACATCACCAACGAACCCTGCACCGAAGCCATCGAACGAATACCCGAATCTCCTCTCTCCAATTCCTGCATGATGATGCCATAAGCAATTTCGTCCATGCCGCCACAACCATATTCAGCAGGAAGACTTGGACCATACGCACCAATCTCCGCCAATCCTTTAAACAAATGTTGAGGACAAGCTGCGCGATTGGAATAATCTTCAATAATCGGCGAAACCTCTTGCTTGACCCATTCGCGAACTGCCTCGCGAGCGATTTTATGCTCATCTGTCAGCAAATCATCGACATTGTAATAGTCATGAGCTTGGTAGCGATCTTCCTTCGTGCTCTTTGTAGCGACTCCGTTTGAATGATGCATTATTGTATTTTTATCTGAGTAAATAAATTGAGGAGCAAAGTTAGGCAAATCGCCAATGCATTTCCATTATAGAAAACAGTATTCAGCAATTTGTTTTACCTTCACCGTAGGCGATTTTTAGCCTTTCGGCAAATCTCCTGACTTTCGTCAAATACTCGAACGATTTTTACTGCATGAAGTTGAAAAATTCAACCACTTCTATAAAACTACACGACTTACATTTCAAGCCTTTCATCTCAGAGGAGGAAATCAAGGAACGAATCGAAGTCATAGGAAAAGACATTTCGAAGCAATTCGAAGGAAAAAATCCGCTGTTTATTGCCATCCTAAATGGTGCATTTGTCTTTGCTGCTGACTTGGTCAGAGCCGCCAAAATTCAATCTGAAATCATCTTCATAAGAATAGCTTCTTATCATGGCACTCAATCATCAGGTGAGGTCAAAACCGTTTTTGGATTAGATAAAGACATCAAAGACCGCCATGTGATTATTATCGAAGACATCGTTGACTCCGGCAAAACCATGCATTATTTTCTCAATGATTTGAAAGAAAAAGCACCCGCCTCGATTACATTGGCAACTTTACTTATCAAACCAGGTGCTTTGCAATTCCCTATCGAACCTGATTATATAGGGTTTGAAATTCCTACCAAATTTGTGGTGGGATATGGTTTGGATTATGATGGATTGGGGCGAAATTTTAAGTCGATTTATCAATTAGAAAAGAGCAAAGAAAATTAGCCTTATTTTTGCGGCTTTATTTTTCGCTTTCGCGAAATACTTTCATTTCGCGAAAGCGAAAAATGAGATACACAATGAAAAAAATACTAATCACCGGCGCAGCTGGACAAGTTGGAAAAGAGTTTCAAGAGTTAGAAGCTCAATATCCACAATATCAATTTCTTTGGACAGATGTGTTTGAGTTGGACATCACCAATCCGCAATTTGTTGCAGATTATTTTAGAAAGAATCAGCCTGATTACTGCATCAATTGTGCGGCATATACCGCAGTAGATAAAGCAGAAAGCGACGCCGAATTGGCGCATAAAGTCAATGTAATCGGACCAAAAGAATTGGCGCAATCATGCTTGACTCGCAACATTCCCTACATCCAACTTTCGACCGATTATGTCTATCACTCGGATTCTGACCGACCATTTCGCGAAAGCGATGAGACGAATCCGCAAAGTGTTTATGCAAAAACGAAGTTACAGGGAGATGAATTAGCACTTTCAATTCATCCAATGACGACCATCATTCGTACCTCTTGGGTCTATTCTTCTTTTGCGCATAATTTTGTCAAAACAATGCTTCGCCTCGCAAAGGATCGGGACAAGTTGACCATAGTCAGCGATCAGGTGGGGACGCCGACTTATGCTGCTGATTTGGCGAAAGCCATTATGGAAATGATTGACAAAGTGGAAAAAGGAGAAGTGCCTTCCATCAAGTTGAGAGGCATTTATCACTATAGCAACGAAGGTGTGACCAATTGGGCGGAATTTGCCAAGGAGATATTCAATATTCGCGATTTGAAAACGGAAGTCGTTCCGATTCCAACGACCGATTATCCAACTCCTGCCAAGCGCCCACCTTACAGCGTATTGGACAAGTCTAAAATCAAAGAAGCATTCGGTTTAGAAATTCCTGAGTGGCAAGACAGCTTGAAAAAGTGCCTTGAGTTGATTCATGACTAAACCTATTTCGCTTTTGTAGTTTAAGACACTTTGAGCATCGTCTCCTGAAAGGGACGATGCGCTCTTTTGTAACGCATCGTCCCTTTCAGGAGACGATGCTCAAATTCAAGGTATAAAGACAATTTAGCGAAAGCGAAAAAACTCTCTTATCTTAGCTGCCATTGAGAACAACTCACAATCATTCCCAATGGCAAACACCTTCATCGTCGAATTCGAAAAGCCCAGTGGTCACTCTCGGAGTGTACGCAAAGCAGACCTATCGCTAAAAGACTCTAAGTATCAAGTCGAGCTTTTCAAAGCTAAAAAGCGCGGCGTCAAATCATCCAAGTCAAATAAGGAGCAATATATCTTTCACGCAGATGGCGAAAGTGGCAAGTCGCCGTGGGAAGAGGCGCATGAATTATTAGACCATTTTTTTCAGCAAGGAAAGCAAATTGATTTTGTTGAACCAGAGCAAGAGCATCTGCTTTTTAATCCGCGTGAATTGCCACGTGCTCGCATGGCAGGTTCAGATAATTTTTTGCAAAACTGGCCACAACCGGAGCATCATGGCTCCCCCGCATGGCATTTGGATGAAGAACATTCGCAATTGAGAAAGGCGCGTGATTTGGCGAAAGCCTATTTTGAGAATGATGCTAAGCGAGTGAAAATTGGGCATTTTGATACTGGTTATGACGCCAATCATCCATGCTTGCCCGAACACCTGAATACAAAAGAAGCAAGAAGTTTTGTCCCAGGTGATAACCCAAAAGACGCTACAGACACAGAGAAAGGAACCTCCATAGAACAGCAATGGCATGGCGCTGCGACCTTAGCAATTTTGGCAGGAGGACATGTTGAAGCATTTGGAAAAAAGAACAAGTTTGGGGATACTTTCGGTGGAGCGCCACTGGCAGAAGTGGTACCGATTCGAATAGCTGATTCAGTCGCCTTGATCAAAACTTCCGCTTTCGCGAAAGCGCTTGAATATGCCACCGATATTGGCTGCGAAGTAGTCACAATGTCAATGGCGGGAGTGCCTTCTATCAAGTGGGCGAGAGCGGTCAATCGGGCTTATGAGAATGGCGTAACCATCGTCACAGCAGCGGGTAATAGTTGGGTAAAAGGTCCAAAAAGTTTACTTCCAAAATGCTTGCTCTATCCCGCTCGTTGGGAGCGAGTCATCGCTGCTTGTGGGGTGAGTTGCAATCATCATCCCTACGTCTTTGACGCAAATCCTTGCGACCGACCAAAGAAGCAAACGGGCTTTTCGCACAGTGAATTTATGCAAGGAAATTATGGGCCTTCGAGTTTGATGCAATATTCGATTGCAGCTTACACGCCGAATATTCCCTGGGCAGCAGCTCAAGGAAAAGACAAGTGGTGGTCGTTGAGCGGGGGAGGGACTTCTTCTGCGACGCCTCAGGTGGCAGCGGCGGCGGCATTATGGATTCAGCGTTTTCGAAAAGAATTGGAGGAAACAAAAATGGCTGGCACTTGGAAGCAAGTTGAAGCGGTTCGACATGCGCTTTTCAACTCAGCTGACTCTACCGCTTTCGCGGAATCAGAGAAGTACTTCGGCAACGGCTGTTTGAAAGCTGCGGAGGCGTTGAAGCCAAAATATTTTCCGAAAGGAAGTGAGCTAAAAAAAGCTGTGGAAGCATCGGTTTTTATTCCTTTTTTAAAGGTGCTTTTTGGAGGGAGAAGAAGTATCATGAACTATCCAGGCAAGGAAGAAATGTTTGCTACGGAATTGATGCAATTGGCACATCATCATCCACAATTGCAGGAGTTATTGACTTTTGATTTAAGCATGAAAGATGTAGAAAAACGCGAAAACTTACCTCCTCAAGAGTTGCTTATGAATCTCCGATTTGCGCTCAATGAAGTGGGCGCTTCTTCACACCTAAAGCAATTTATGGGCTTACGACCTTGAGCTTGCAATCAACAACTCAAGATTAGTGCATTTCATACTGAAGCGCCTTCCCAAATACTCATTGGTCAACGAGCCTTTATAGACATAGACGCCATGTCGCAGTCCGAAGTGGTCGAAAAGTAATTGCTCTATGCCTCGATTCTTGGAAGCTAAAATCAGCAATGGCATCAAAATATTACTCATAGAAATAGAAGACGTACGTGGGTATTTTGAGGCAATATTGGGCACGCAATAATGCACAACATCGTGTTTCACAAATGAAGGCTTATCTAAAGAAGTGATTTCAGAAGTCGCAAAACAGCCGCCTTGATCGATACTAACATCGACTATCACCGCTCCTTTTTTCATCTTCATGACCATGTCTTCATTGACCACCACCGGCGCGCTCCCTTCCGTCGAATGAATTGCTCCTATCGCCACATCGGCTCTCATCAGTTGCTTTTGCAGACTATGAGGATTTATCACTGACGTGAAAATCTGCCTCCCCAACTGATCCTGAATTCGTTTTAGTTTAGAGATGTTATTGTCATAAATTCGAACTTCGGCGCCCATACCTAAAGCAGTGCGTGTAGCATATTCGGCAACCATTCCAGCACCTAAAATCACCACTGTTGCAGGAGGAACTCCTGCTATACCACCTAACAAAACACCGCGACCACTTTTTGTATCGGCAAGCAATTCGGCAGCCACCTGCATGGAAGCGACGCCGGCCAATTCGCTCATAATTCGCACTATCGGATAGGAGCCAGAGTTATCTTGGATGTATTCCATCGCGAGAGCGATTACCTTCTTTTGGCGCAAGCGCTCAATGTATTTTGAGGAAAGTAAAGGCAAATGAAGTGGGGATATCAAAATCTGATTTGGACGCATCATTTCCACCTCTTCGAGTGTGGGTGGTGCGACCTTCAAAATGATTTCTCCTTGATAAACCTCCTTCTTGCTATAGACAATTTCTGCGCCTGCTTCAGAAAGTTCGTTATCTGAAAAATTTGCTTTTTCGCCAGCACCGGTTTCAATCAAGATCCGATAGCCCACCGACACTAATGAACGGATGCCAGAAGGCACCAGTGCGATTCTATTCTCCTGCAAAATCGTTTCCTTAGGAACTCCGATGAAAAGTTTTTCGCCGCTCTTATCCACCTCAAGTAGTGCTTCTTGCGTCGTGTACTGCCCCCTCGTCAATGATTCCGGAATCGGAATCCGCGGCTTTTTCTGGTCGCTCATATATTTTGATTAAAACTGTTTATTTTCTAGTTGGGATTTCGCTTCTTACAAAAATAAGATTTTTCGGGAGGAATCCGCGAGTGTTTCGATTTCTATTGAGACCACGTCTTCTGGCGCAATGGGCAAAATGACATCTGCCCACTCGACAAAACAGTAATCATCGTTGTATAAATAGTCTTCAATTCCGATGTTGAGTGCTTCTTCAATATCTTTTAGTCGATATAAATCAATGTGATAAATTCGCTTTTCTTTTCCACTCCCGAAGCCAGTTCGGGACAAGTTTTCGTGGAATATGTATTCATTTATCAGAGAATAGGTTGGACTGGACACATTATCAGCTACCTGATGCTTTCGACAAAATGCTTTCACAAGCGTCGTCTTGCCTGCGCCCAGATCTCCTTTCAAAAAGAATTTTTTGCGCCCTTCGGCGAATGTCAGTAGTTGCGCTACTACCCCTTCCAGTTCCCTTTCGTTTTTGATTATTATTTCCATGGTTCAAAAATGTAAAACGCAAAGATTCGTCGTTTTTTAGAAAATGACGAATCCTTCCAAAGGAAAATCAGTTGGCGCATTTCCCGAAAGGGAGAACATATTTAAACCGAACCACTGAGCACTCTATGAATAAATCGTCGCCACCAATTTCCGTCCACCGCCTCGATTCCTGAATTCACATAGATAAATGCCTTGCCAAGTTCCAAAATTCAATCGCCCATTGGTAATCGGAATCATCACTGATGAACCGACCATCGCCGCTTTAATATGGGCAGGCATATCGTCTGGTCCCTCAATTGTATGGGTCAAGAAAGGCATATTTTCAGGAACGATTTTATTAAAAATACTTTCAAAATCAGTCAGCACACTTGGGTCTGCATTTTCGTTGATACACAGACCGGCAGAAGTGTGTTTGATAAACAAATGTAGAAATCCGACCTGCGGCAATTCACCAACAGCTTGCAAAACTTCTCTGGTAATGATGTGGTATCCACGCGGAAAAGGAGACAATTGAAATTCTTTCTGAGTTATCATCAATCTAATTTAATCGAAACAAATATTATCTTTGAGCGACATCATATTTCGCTCAAAAAAACTCACTCATGGCTTTAGACGAACTGAACGAAGATCCTTTACAACCTAAGGAAAATCAACCGCAAAAACAAGAGCCGATTTCGCAGCCAACTCCTCAAATTCCCTTCTCACAATTTAGTGCCAATCGAATAGACACGGCAAAAGTGCAACGTGTTTTCGAATCTGCACGCAATGAGTTGAAAAAAGTCATCATTGGGCAGCATGACATGATGGATCAGTTGCTGATTGCTATCGTGACGGGCGGACATGTATTGATTGAAGGAGTCCCCGGAATCGCCAAAACACTTACTGCTAAATTGTTAGCAAAAACGATTCGAGTAGGTTTTTCGAGAATTCAATTTACGCCTGACTTGATGCCGAGTGATGTCGTGGGCACCAATGTTTTCAATCTAAAAACTTCTGAATTCACTTTTAATAGAGGTCCTGTTTTTTCCAATATCGTTTTGATTGATGAAATCAACCGTGCGCCTGCTAAAACTCAGGCAGCACTTTTCGAAGTGATGGAAGAATACCAGGTGACCGTTGATGGCACCACTTACCGAATGAGTCAGCCATTTTTTGTGATTGCAACTCAAAATCCAATTGAGCAAGAGGGGACTTACAAACTGCCCGAAGCGCAGTTGGATAGGTTCATTTTTAAAATCAATATTCATCACCCAACCCTTACGGAGGAGCAATCCATTTTACGAAAGTTTAAAAATGACTTCAATCAAAAAGTGAAAGAGGAAGTGAAACCCATTCTTTCTTCTGCGGATATTACTGACTGTCGCACCATCATCGAGCAAGTGCATATCAAAGATGAATTGTTGGATTACATCGCTGCGTTGGTTCATAACACGCGCAACAATGGTGACATCTTCTTGGGGGCTTCTCCGCGAGCCTCTTTAGCCATCATGAAAACTTCCAAAACCGTTGCCGCCATGAATGGTCGAGACTTCGTGACGCCTGATGATATTCGTTATGTTTCCTACCCTGTTTTGAATCATCGAATCATTCTGACGCCGGAGCGCGAGATGGAAGGATTTGATACTAAGGATGTAATTGGGGAGATTATTAAGACGGTAGAAGTGCCGCGTTAATAAGTATCCCTCACCCACTCCAAAATCCGCTGCATCTCAACTTTCAATTCCCTTATCGGAATCGCATAATTATTATGCATAAAGCTAAAAATCAGCCGCTTGCCGCTGCTTGTTTCTATGTAGCCGCTGAGGCAATGCACATTGGTCATGGTACCAGTTTTGGCAAATACGTAGGTAGGTGTTCCGCCATACCAATCCTTGATGGTTCCGTTTTCTCCCCCTTTCGGGAAAATGGATTGTATTTCCCGAAAGGGAGTTGATTGGTACATTTTATTGAGGAGGAAGACGAGCGTTTGTGGCGTAATCTGGTTGTACCGACTCACGCCAGAGCCATCCACCCAACGCGGTTTTTGAGGCACATCTGCCAGTAAGGAATCCATTGCGGCGCTGATCAATTTTCTCGTATTCATTTTTCCCAACCATTTATCGGAGCAAAGGAGGAGCAATTGCTCTGCGACATGGTTGTCGCTATTGACCATCAATCTTCTAAACAAACTATCTGAATGCGTAGAGTAAATCGTTTTAAAATTAGAGAAGTCTTCGACTTCAATTGACTCAACCTTTTTCCCTATCGCTTCCGCAAATAATCGAATCATCAGCGAGTCTGAGTAGTCAAAAGGGACGTTGCGTCCAAATAGTTGCCCTGAATAAGCCGACTGATTCATTTTAAAAACGTTGCCGCGCTCGGTGCGAATGATTCGTGGGCGGCTATTATTGATGGAAGGATCCAGTTCGATCATTTGCCGAAAGGCAAAAGGAATGGCTTTGAGTTCTGGCGAATCTTCGGTTCGCTCAAATCGCGCTACGTTGCCATAAATTGGTAGCGATGATTTATGTACTTGAAAAGCATAGGGATAGTCATCCCACATCCAACCGGCGCCATAACGGTCATCATCGAAATTTTGAGTTGAGATAAAAACTTTATCTGCCTCCCGATTTTCTGATCGGGATAAATTCCGGCAAATGTCAAGCACCCGCGCGCTATCCGAAAAATTCGCATTCAGCAAAGTCGGATCGCCCGTCCCTATAATGATTAAAGAATCGCCTTTCGGCAAATATCGAAACGCTGGCACCGAATCGCCCAAAATCTGCGACGCCACGAAGTAGGTCAAAATCTTCGTATTGCTGGCAGGCGTGAAATATTTATCCGAATTGAATTCATACAAATATTTCTCGGAAGTCGGGTCAAATAAGGCAAAACCAGAAAACCCCTGTCCGAAAATCGGAGAGTTTTCGATTTGAGTTTGGATCGTGGCAAGTTCGGTTTGCGTGGTGGGTTGAGGAGTTTTGCAACCAAAAACAATAAGAAGCAGGAAATACCAAAAACGCATGGTTTAATTTTTTTTGGTGAAGGTACAGTTCATCTGATTTTTCTAAAGGTTTGATGAGTGAAATGGTATTTTCCGAAAGGAAAGAAGAAAATAAGATTAGGCTTGCCATATTTTGAATAAGCAGAATGGGTATTTTTCAAGCTTAATTACCAGATTTAGAATCTAAATTGGAAAAAATTATTTTTTGAAGAATAAAAGCCAGTAAATTTGCCTAAATTTTTATTAAAATTTCCTAATCAAACTTAATAAAACTATGAGTCCTACCACCAAGACGGACCTTTCTTCGTTTATGGCAATGGTCAAAAAGAACAATCCCAATGAGCCAGAATTTCACCAAGCCGTCCACGAATGGGCAGAAGTAGTACTTCCTTTTATCGATGCGAATCCTAAATATGCAGGTCATCAACTACCTGAAAGATTAGTGGAACCGGAGCGTACCATTAGTTTTAGAGTCACTTGGACTGATGACAAAGGTGCCATCCACGTAAACAAAGGCTACCGAATCCAATTCAATCAGGCTATCGGACCTTACAAAGGAGGCTTGCGTTTTCATCCCTCAGTCAATCTTTCCATTTTAAAATTTTTAGGGTTTGAGCAGACTTATAAAAACAGTTTAACCTCTCTGCCAATGGGTGGCGGAAAAGGTGGCTCCAACTTCAACCCAAAAGGAAAATCAGATCGCGAGGTGATGCGTTTTTGTCAGGCATTTATGACAGAACTATTTCGTCATGTCGGACCTGACACTGATGTGCCAGCAGGCGACATCGGCGTTGGCGGTCGCGAGGTCGGCTACATGTTCGGAATGTATAAGAAATTAGCCAATGAACACACTGGTGTCTTTACAGGCAAAGGCTTATCATTTGGCGGAAGCCTTATTCGTCCCGAGGCGACGGGTTATGGTTGTGTTTATTTTATGCAAGAAATGCTCAAGCACAAAGGCGATTCAATTGAAGGTAAAAAGTGTAATGTGTCAGGCTCAGGAAATGTGGCTCAATACACTGCCGAAAAGATTTTGGATTTGGGCGGCACTGTTCACACTATGTCTGACTCAAGCGGAACTGTTTTCGATAAAGACGGTATCAATCGCGAAAAATTAGACTGGATCATGGATTTGAAAAACAACCGCCGAGGCAGAATTAAAGAATATGCAGAGCATTTTGGCTGTCGTTATTTAGAAGGCGAACGCCCATGGGCTATTGCTTGCGATCTGGCATTTCCGTCGGCGACTCAAAATGAGTTGGACAAAGGCAACGCGGAAGACTTGATAAAAAATGGCTGCATAGGAGTCGCGGAAGGCGCAAATATGCCTACTAACCCAGAAGGTGTTGAGGTGTTCAAAAAAGCGGGAATTTTATTCGCTCCCGGAAAGGCATCCAATGCAGGTGGCGTTGCGACCTCCGGTCTCGAAATGTCTCAAAACAGCTTACGCAAAAATTGGACTCGCGAAGAGGTTGATAAAAACCTGCTGGATATCATGCAAAATATCCACACCACTTGCGTGGAATATGGCGAATCTAAAAAGGGAGTGGACTACGTAAAAGGCGCCAATATCGGCGGTTTTGTAAAAATAGCCGATGCCATGATTGGGCAGGGAATTACCTAAATTCTTTACGCCTTTCGGCAAATATTTCAAAGAGTTTGAGTATCGTCTCTCGAATGAGGACGATGCGACACAAAATATCGCATCGTCCCTTTCAGGAGACGACGCTCAAATTAGATTCATTCTTTACGCCTTTCGGCAAATAAAAATAGGCTGCAACTTGTACAGTTGCAGCCTATTTTCATTTCCCGAAAGGGTAATAAAACCCACCTATCGCACTCGCTTCATATTCTGAACCGTAAAAAATCCCTTCTTCATCGGCTTATCAAACGAAAGCGAAATGTACTCGATGATGGTTTTATTTTCTGGTTCATCTTCGGGAGTAATTTCAAGTCTTGAAGGCAACAACTTCCCACCCAATTCTTTCACCTGCGTGCCTTTCATGGTGTTGACTAAGTAGTCTTCCTCATCATAAAATTCTGCCCTCAATTGCAAGAAATCTTCTTTATCAATCCATGAAATTACTTTCCCCCAAACGATTGCAGCTTCGTCTTTTGGAGTCATTTCGATCTTATAGCAAGGACGCCCGTCAATTTCATCTTCGCCTAACATTTTGTGGGTGTAGTCATCAATCACAGATGCTTGATCTACCATATCGTTGTTGGTGAAATCTGACCCCATCAAGGATTGCGACATCATGCTCGGGGGCAATTTTACTGCTCTATCAATCGTCGGTTGCCAATTCCAAACTTCCTTTCCTTTTTTCAGGAAAGCTGTTCCTTTATCTCTTGCTGGAGCTGTCACTAAAATCAAAGCATACTCTTCTCCCAAACTCCAACTTTTCATAGTCACTTCTCGCTTCCAAGCAGGACGGACGATGGTCATTTTCATCTCTCCTTGACTCGTTGCTCCTATTAATTTTTCAGTAGATTTTGTCACGATTTCTTTGGCAGTAGGATCGCCTATGTTTGAATCAGAAGCAAAATTTCCAATACCCACAAAAAGAAAAATCGGAAAAAACAGAACGGAAAACACTTTATATTTCATGATGTATTTTTTGATGTAATAGACTTATTCAGAAACAACATTCTTGAATATGAGATTTTTTTTTCCTCATTAGAATCATTTTTCTTCGTCCGTAGCTAAGGCTACGAACTCAAAAAAAATCCAACTGAGTAAAGCTAAAAAAATAACCTTTCGATTTGAAGCTGTTCTTTTTCCATTATACTTCCCCGATTAAAATCGGGACACGCGTTAAAAATCCTCGCCAATGCTAAGGCATTGTCTGCGGTTTTTGCCTCGTCTAATGAAAAAACAACTCAC
>CALCJP010000126.1 GCA_937967625.1 uncultured Saprospiraceae bacterium | reverse complement strand
GTCGAAAACTCCGAAAAAATGCATTCGTTGCCCAAGCAGTTGAATGATTTAGAAAGCTTCGACGCTGATTCGATTGAAAAAATGGTTCATAACTTCATGGAAACCAACGAATTAGGCATGGGCGTCGTGATGCCCGCGTTTCGATTGGCGTTGTCAGGAAGCATGAAAGGTCCCTCTGTTTTTGACATGATGGCACTGATGGGCAAGGAAAAAGTAGTGGACAGATTGGCGAAAGGGTTTGCTTATTTTGATGAGTATAAAGCAAGTTTAGAAACATAACATTTGCCTTTCGGCAAATGAGTTTAATAATTTAAGGTTCAACGTTCAATTGGCAACGTTGAACCTTTATTTTTTCAAACCTCCCAAACTTTGAACTTTGAACTTTGAACTTTGAACTTTGAACTTTGAACTTTGAACTTTGAACTTTGAACTTAAATAAGCCCTCGCGCTTTCATCTCCAAATACTTATTAATCGAATTGATGGACAAATCTTCTGGTCGCGTCAATATGCTCTGAATCCCAAATTGTTGGAGTTTTTGAACCATCTGCGTTTTTTCGGTCACGAATTTTTGAGCGACTGCCTGAGTATAGATTCCTTCCAACGACTCAACGGGTTGGGTGGCGAAATCTTTGATTTCAGTGTTTTCGAAAAAGACCACCACGAGCAGGTGAAACCGATTGATGCGGCGCAAAATGGGCAACACCCGATCCAGCGCATACATGCTTTCAAAATTGGTGTACATCAGCAACAAACTCCTCGCCGGCACCATGCGCCTGATGGCGTAATAAAACATTTCATAGTTGGCTTCCAGTTGATGTTCGCGTTCGTTGTAGAGGGCATGTAGGATTTTATTGAGCTGACCCGCTCTGCGATCTGCTTTGAGGACGGTTCCTAATTTATCAGAAAAAGTCAGTAGCCCCACTTTATCATGCTTTCGCAAAATGATGTTGGAGAGCGCCAACGTCGAGTTAATCGCATAGTCCAAAAGCGACAAGCCATCAAAAGGCATATTCATCACCCGACTTTTGTCAATGACGCAATAGACCTGCTGCGAGCGCTCATCTTGAAATTGGTTGACCATCAACTCGCTGCGGCGACTCGTTGCTTTCCAATTGACGGAGCGGAAGTCGTCACCTTGCACATAGTTTTTGATTTGCTCAAACTCGTAGCTATGACCGATGCGACGCATTTTTTTGATGCCTTCCTGATTGGTCGTTCGCCGAAAGGCGCGCAATTCCAATTCCTTCATTTGTTTGATAGAAGGATAGACGGGGACCGATTCTTCCACATCAGAAGTGATGCGGCGCTCGATGAGTCCTAATTTTGATTTTAGGAAAATGTGGATTTTTCCAAATTCGTATTCGCCTCTGCGCACGGGGCGCACTTCGTAAGTAAGCGTTTCTTTAGATTTGGCAGACAGGGTCGTTTCGATTTCAAAATCTCTTTTTTGAAACTGCACAGGCAACTCATCCACCACGAGGCACTCAAACTCGCGATTGGATTTGTTAGAAATTCGAAGTTGGACTTCGTTGACGTCGCTGAGGGAAAACATCTTTGGCGTCTTTCTATTTGCCGTAAGGCGCACCTCTTTGGAGAAAAGGGTTAAGCCCTCAAAAATCGAAAGCGTGACTGCCATTGCGAAAAAAACCATCGCCGCATAAAACATCGGCTCAATCCAAAATCCACTAACAAACAGCACGGCAATGAAACCGAAGAGATAGAAAAAACGATTGTTGAGGTAAAGGTCTTTCATCTGTCTGTGGAGCGGAGTGGTACTCCGCAAAAGTGTTTAAATAAAAAGAGGTTCTTGGACAAAATTCGTGGTGCACAAAATCAAAAATTTTTTCATCAAAGATTTTCGAGTTCGAGAACTCGTGATTTCGAGACGTGTTTTGTTCCCGAAATCTCGCTCTCCCGATTGCTCAAATTCATTTTTTATAAGTTCCACGGAATTTGTCTAAGAACCTAAAAAGATAGAGTGCTTTTATTAAAATGAATTTTCAATTTAACACCTTCTCTGCTTTTGCAAAATTAGGTGGCGGATTACCAATCCACCCTACGTGCAAGGTAGAGAATCTCACTTCAAAATCTCTAAATTCGAAACTACTATTTGCTGCGCCCGTAAGTATTTCAAATTTTAGACATGCGTAAGCGCGCTTTGAAAGAAAAGTTTCTTTATTTTTGCGCCGCTTTTTGAGCAGCCTGAGAAAAATGTTTCTATAAAACTGATTTTCAGGCAAATTCATATTAGAAATTTCATAAATCAAAATATCCATTTACAATGGCAAGAAGAAAAAACACCAGACAGCAAGAAGAGGAGGTTTTAGTAGCAGAGGAGGTACAACAACAAACGGGCGACTTTATGGAGCGCAACCAGAATTTGTTGTTTTATGTTTTGATTGGTTTGGTTGCTTTGGCAGCACTTTACTTCGCGTATAAATATCTCTATTTGGGTCCAAAGCAAACAGAGGCGATGGAGCAAATGTATAAAGCTCAGGAGCAGTTTGATAGAGACTCTTTCAAGTTGGCTTTGAAAAATCCGGGAGCAGGTTTCCCTGGCTTCTTGGACATCATCGACGAATACGGCGGCACTAATGCTGCTAACACTGCCAGCTACTATGCAGGTATTTCTTACCTGAATTTGGGACAGTTTGAAGCTGCAATAGAATATTTGGATGACTTCAGCCCAAGTGGCGATGTTTTGCCAATCACCACAGCAGGTGCCATGGGCGATGCTTACGCAGAATTGAACGACATGAGCAACGCAATGAGCTACTACAAAAAAGCAGCCGCTGCAGGTGACAACGAAATCCTCACTACCTACTACTTGAAAAAAGTAGCGATGCTCCACGAAAAAAATGGAGATAAAGCTGCTGCTAATGCTGCTTACATGAAGATTAGAGATAATTATCCGAATTCGCCTGAAGCAGGTGATATTGAGAAATATATTCTTCGTACGAAGTAAGTTCGAGTTGCGAGTGGACGAGTTGCGCGTTGCGTGATTCGAGTTTTAAAAAACCTGTTGGATGATTCCAACAGGTTTTTTTGATGCCCACTTTCGTGGAATGTTTTGCTCCCTGACCCCCGAATCGGGCAATTCAGCCGCAAAGCCATTTGCCGAAAGGCAAAAAAACAATCAATCAATCACCCCTACCCCACCTCATTCCGCAACACCTCCAACGGACTCTCATTCACCACTTCCCGCGAATTCAACATCCCAATCAGCACCGTCAGACCCGTCACGAAAAAGAAGACGAAAAGAATTGGCAACCAATCAAACGAGAAGTCGAGCTGCAACTGAAAAGTAGCGAGCAAATAACTCCCAACGATAGAAAGGATGATACCCGTCGCCGCAGAAAGCGCACCGAGGAGTGCATATTCAGTCGCGTTGATTTGGAGGATTTGTTTGCGGCTTGCGCCGATGGTGCGTAGCAAAACAGACTCTTTGATGCGCTGATATTTGCTCAAAAGCAGCGAACTCAACAAGACAATCAGCCCCGTCAAAATACTAAACGCCGCCATGAATTTGATAATATAGGAGACCTTATTTAAGATGTCGCCGAGTGCCACGAGGATGGTTCCTAAATCCACCACCGACACATTGGGGAAGGCTTTGACTATCGAACTTCGATATTTGGAAGTCGTCGCGTTGTCGGGCGACTTGGTAACGATGACGCTAAACTGCGGCGCCTGCTCCAACACACCCGTCGGAAAAACAATAAAAAATCGAGTCGAAAGCGACCGAAACTGAATCTCCCGAATCCCTTTGATATAAGTCTTCATGAGCACCCCTTGCACGTTGAAAACCACCTCGTCTTCCAAACCCAAATCAAGCGACTCCGCCCAACCTTCATCCACTGAAATAAATATCGAATCGCCTGGATTGACGCGTTGCGGCATGATGCCGCGCAGTAACGTTTCGTCTTCAGACAAAGTGTCGCGGTAGGTGACACGCGCCTCGCGATTGGCTGCCCAAAGTCGCGTTTTGCGCGTCGTGTCGGCAACCCATTCTTTTTTGGTGCGTCCTTTCCAGCCATCGACGCGCATGGTGACGATGGGCACATTTTGGATAATCGGCATGTCAAAACCCGTGGTAACTTCTTTGATGCCATCTACCTGTTCGGACTCGATACCGTAGAGGATGACATTGGGTTGTTCGCCCGCGTCCATGCTACCGACATTTTGCAAAAGCAATCCTTGAATGATAAACAACATAGTCAAAATCGCCGTGCCTAAACCAATGGAAACGAGGAGGGGCTGGGTCTGATTATTGGGTCGAAAGAGATTCGATAATCCTTGCCTAACCACAAATGACCACTTTCGTGGAAAAAACTTTTGCACTGCCCATATTATAAATTTCGAAACCAACCAAAGCAGCAAAAACGCAATCAACAAACCGGCAGTAAAAATACCTGCATTCATCGGGTCAGAAGTCAGTTGCCAAAGGAAGCCGAAAATCGCTAAAACAATCGCGACGTTGACTACCCATTTCAAGGGGTCAACTGGCGCGGTGTCTTCATCAAACGAACTTCGCAAAGTTCGCAATGGACTAATTTTCCTTACGGAAATGAGCGGCAACAACGCAAACAAAGTCGTGATAATCAACCCAATGATAATGCCTTCTGCAATCGCTTTCCACGAAAGTGCCGTTACGACTTCAAAGGGCAAAAAGTCGCTCAAAATGGCAGGCAACGCAATCTGAATTCCACTCCCCAAAATCGCTCCCAGCACCACGCCGATGAATCCTAAACCAAAGATTTGGAGGAAGTAAATCATAAATGCCTCATTGCCTTTCATCCCCAAACATCGGAACACCGCAATGGAAGGAATCTTCGTTTTGACATAAATAAAAACGCTACTCGCCACGCCAATGCACCCCAACAGCAGCGACACGAGTGCTACCAAATTGAGGAAATAATTGAGCGTATCGAAAGCGCGGTTGAGATTTCTTTTTTGATCAGAAAGCGTAGTCGTTCGAAGGCTGGCATTCCGAAAGGCGTCTTCGTTTTTTTCATCCCATTGGGCGATGTCGAAATCTTTCGGCAGCTTGTGATAATAGCCATAATCGAGCAAACTACCTGGCTGCACCAATTTCGTCTGCGATAGATAATTTTTAGAAATATAGACCGCCGGCGCCACTGCTGATTGGATATTGGAGTTGCCAAAACCAGCCATGAGTTTGCCGCCAATTTCGAAAGTCGCGGTGCCTAATTTAATGCTATCGCCGAGGGACAGCCCGTAGTTAGCCATCAGGTCTTTATCCACCACCGCAATAGGTTCCTTTCGGAAAATGTCGTTGGCAGACGCCGGTTCCGTTTTAATCTTTCCGTAGAATGGAAAATCCCCCTCTATCGCCCGAATGCGCACAAACTGCGTCGCGTCCCCTTTCGGAATGTAAGACATCGAAAACAACTCTACATCACTCGCCCGCTCACCTGGCAGGGAATCCAACATCAGCCGCAACTCCTCCGTGACGGGCTGATTGCCACTCACCACATAGTCCGCCCCCAACAACGACAATGCTTGATTGTCCACATCCTGCACCAAGTTGTAATTGAATGAATTGATCGCCACCAACGCCGCTATCCCCAAAATAATCGAGGACATAAACATGGCTAATTTGCCTCTGTTTTTGCGAGAGTCACGTAGGGCTGTGCGGGCTAAGAAGGATAGGTTGGACATTTTTTGTTTGTGTTGTTTCTATTCCACGGAAGTGGGGTAAGAGCTTATTTGAATTTCAGGCTCAGAAGCGAAAATTGAAAATTTGTGGTTCTGACAAAGCTAAATTTTTTCGGCATAGCCAAAGCTATGGCTAAAAAATTTGGCAAAGTCAGGTTCATAAAGATTCGATTTGCAGCTTGAACTCGAAGTTTAAATAAGGTCAAAGTAAAGGAATAGGAACGTTTGATCGGGTGGGTTGTTTAGGGAAATAGATAAAGGAATGATTTTTTAGGATTAACAGAAACTTAAATTAGGTGAAAACATGAGTTATTTGATTTTTCGGAAATTGTTCATTATTTTTGAGTGTTCATTTTTCATAAAATTTAAAAAAACTGAACAATATGACTGAATCAGACATCTTGGATACAGCGCTCGAAAATCTTGAAAAGATTACAACGGCTAAAACAAAAGTCATTAAATCTGAGGCTCGAAAAAATGAGTATAACTGGGATGCTTTAGTATCTATTCAGGCAGGTCGATTAAAGGAAAGTTTCAAAGTAGAAATCAAACGCACTGTTCAGTTATCACAATTAGTCCATCTCTTTGAATCGCTTCAAAAAGAAAAAGGACTCTTAGTCGCTCATACAATTCCTATAAAAAGCAAAGAAGTCTTGAAGGATTTAGGTATAAATTATTTGGATAGTGCGGGCAATTGCTTCATTAGGACAGAAGGTGGTTTATTTTGGCATATCTCCGGAAAAAAACAAATAACAACTTTATCAAAATCAAAAAACAAAGCCTTTAGTAAAAACGGAATCAAGCTAATCTTTGCTCTTATGTTAGAGCCATATTTAGTTTATTCATCATATAGAGCTTTGGCAGACATTGCAAATATTTCAGTTGGTTCGATAGGAGATATTTTAAAAGACTTGAGGGAGAAAAAGTTTCTTATTCAAAGAAATCAAAGTACCATTTTACTGGAAAATAGAAAAGAACTTCTTGATAGATGGGTGACAGCTTATAACGAGCGATTAAAGCCTAATTTATTTCGGGGTAAATTTAGATTTACAATGAGACAAGATGAATGGAAACTTGTGCAATTACCTCATTTGACTCATTGGGGAGGAGAACCAGCAGGTGAAATATTGACAAACAATTTATATCCAAATTCTTGGACTATTTATACAGCAGCCGAAAGAACGATGTTAATAAAAAATTCACGATTTGTTCCTGATAATAAAAATGGTTTAATTGAAGCTTATAAACCCTTTTGGAATGTTCTGTTTGTTCAGCAGCACAAAGAAAAATTATCACTAACCAATACAGATGCAGTCCATCCATTAATTGCCTATGCCGACCTTTCGGGTAGCCACAGTAGTCGAAACTTAGAAATAGCAAAAAAAATCTATGAGCAATACCTCAAAAATACTTTTGAATAAAGTAACTGACGATTTAGTAATCGATATATTAAAAACAGTCTTACCTATTTTCGAGAAGGAAAAAGTAGAATATTTCATTGTAGGAGCATTCGCACGAGACATCGGTCTTCTTGCTGCCGGCTATAACGAACCACCTACCCGAAAAACTAAAGATATCGATCTAGCCGTTATGGTCGGCTCACACGAAGAATATGAGGAACTAATCTCCAAATTAATTCAAACCAAAGACCTACAGCCTCATCCTTCAGAACCATATCGGTTATTATTTAAAGAAACCTACGAAGTAGATTTTTTACCTTTCGGCGAAATCGCAGACAAAGACGGAACTGTAAAGATTCAGACCTTCGAACTGAATATGCCAGGTTTTGAAGCAATCTTTCCAGAAGTAAAAACTGTAGAGACAGAAGAAGGTTTGCAAATAAAGTTTAGCTCATTGTCAGGTGTTATCTTATTGAAGTTGCTGGCATTTGATGATCGCTCATTGGAAAGAAGCAAGGATATTATTGACATCGATTATATTCTTTCTAACTTTTATGACCTATTCGTTGAGGAAATTGTAGATTCCTCTTCTGAGTTAATTGACCTATATCAAAATGAGGAAATATATTTCGACAAACTTGTTTCTGCTCATTTTATTGGAAGAGAGTTAAGAATTATTTTAAGGAAAGATAACCATTTGAGAGAGCGATTAAATTCAATTTTAAAGAAAGAAATAGTAACACCAAAAATGTCTCTTTTATTACCTGCTACAAATTTAGATGATAATGTTAAAATATTTATGGCGATGATGGAAGGATTAAACGATAACGAATAGAAATGTTCCCAATTTGCCGAAAGGCAAAAACAAAAAAGCGACTCCCCACCAAGCAGGAAGTCGCTTCCTAAAGTAAAAAGCAATAAAATCTTTTCCATCTTTTTTTTGTTTTTAAGGCAGTTCTCTTATAATTTTAGGTTCATAATATTCAGTAAAATGACAATTAAACTAAATTTTGATAAAACCGATCTTAGGAAGTTGCTCAATCACATCAAGTGGCTGAAAGAGGTTGGATTGATTTCTTCCTACGATATCAACAACCCCGATTCAGAAGATAAGGAAACTATAAAATTCATTCAAAACCTAATCGAAGAAGCTGAAAAAGACATTGCAGAAGGGAGAGTTTACACAACCGAGGAGGCAAAACAAATCTTAGCAAATTGGCAACAAACACCCGAGTAGTATGGACTCGTAAATCACTAAGGCTTGTAAATGAAATTGCGAGTTATTTAGCGGAAACCAACTCACCATCCTTTGGAAATCAATTTATTCAAGAGCTTTTCGCATTTGTTGATCAGTCCCTGATTCCACATCCAGAACGCTTTCCACCCTGCAGATTTTCTAAACTTCGAAAAGCTGATTGTCGCTGTTTTTTATACAAAAAGAAGTACGTGGTTATTTATAGATTTACCGAAAGTAAAGATACCATTCATATTTTTGGTGTGATTCACTCGGCAAGAAATCCGAAGATTTTTAATGACCTACTTACGTAAAAAAAGCGACTCCCCAACCCTTATTCCCTTCCTTCCTCAATAGATTTTAAAAGTTGATCTAATTCTTCCTCCGACATAGCACCTCCTGCGTTAATTACCTTTTTGTGATACTCCAAATCAGATTCAGACTTCACCTCCTCTTTGACCACTTTCAGACCTAGTCTTTCCACTAAGCTAAGGAGCAGGTTTCTATCTTTCAGATTTTTGATTTCTATCGTTATCGTTGACATACTATTCAGAATTTTCTGAGCAAATGGTCTAATTTCCAGATTAGGATAACGAAATTAGAATTGATTTGGTTTGCCCATTTGCCGAAAGGCAAACAAAAAAGCGACTCCCCACCAAGCAGAAAGCCGCCCTTTTTAAGCCCCTCGCGGGAAATATCACACCAACGCCAAGTGCGCTTTCAAAGACTCCTCCACCGCATCACAAACCAAGTGGTAAAAGTGCTCTGGCTCATTATCTACCTGCACCGCTTCGAGGGCGCGGTAGTAACGGAGGCGCGACTCCACATCACCTTTTAAGTTGGCGATAGTGAAGCCGTGGCGTAGCAATATCAGATTCATCACCAGACGACTGGTGCGCCCATTGCCATCAATGAATGGGTGGACGCTCACCAAACGCTCATGCATATCTGCCGCCAAAATGACTGGGTGCATTGCCTGCTTTTGCTGTGCGAAATGAAGGAAGTAATCTTCCATCAATTTGTCTAACAAAAACGGCTGTGGTGGCTCGTGTTTGCTACCACTGATTCGCACTGGCACGGAGCGATAGCGACCTGCATTCTCGCGATCAATGCCACTCAAAATCAAGCCATGCAATTGCAGCAAGTTGCGTTTGGAAAAGTCCACTGACCCACGCACCAACTCCGCCACGAAATCCACTGCTTGCGCATGGTTGATGGCTTCGAGATGTTCGACCATGGTTTTGCCGCTGATGGTGAGTCCTTCATTGACTACGAGTCCGGTTTCTTGCAGCGAGAGGGTGTTGCCCTCGATGCGGTTGGACTCATAGGTGTACTCAATTTTGAAAAACTCCGCCATTTTGGACAACTGCGTTTTGTTGAGTGGTTTGTTCTTTTGCCACTCTGCTTTGAGTTGATCCAAACGCGCCAATTTTTCCATGATTGAATCACTCAGGGCAGGCACTTCCAATGAGCGATTGCTGCGCAAGTACTCGACGCGAGACTCTGCTACTTCCATGACGGCAAGTGGATCGACCTCATAGGCAAGCAAATTGAGGACTTTCTCAGCCAACCAGTATTTTCTCAAATCGGGCTGGTTGTACAATTCGGCGAAAGCCGCGACTTGTGCCTCGGTAGGCATACGCGACCCTTTTTCGAATTTGCTGACTAAGGCTTGGTCGATTTTGACAAATGCCGCGACTTCTTTGAGTTTCCAGTTATTCAACTCGCGGTTTTGCTTGAGGATGTTAGCGAAAGTTTTCATGATTTAAAAATTTGACAAATTAATTCTTGACAAATTTAGTCAATTTTTTAGTATAACCCAAATTTATTTGTGAGTAATTTAGCTGCATAGCAGCGGCACTCTTGGTAGAATAATCATGGCATGTCATCATAAACAGAGGTGCGTAGCACCGGAACCATTTAAAGGCTTCGGTGCTACGCACCTCTTTTTTCGCGTTATGATTTAGAGCTACCAAGGGGGTCGGCGCGCTGCGCCTTTTTTCGCAACTATTCGAACTAATTGCTGTCTTTCGCCCAAATAAATTTGGACGCTACTTTAGGACGCTACTTTGCACCTCATCAAAAACCACCTGTCCTCCTTTCAAGCGAATGACGCGACCTGTTTTTGCCGCCAAGTCATTGTCATGAGTGACGATGATGAGGGTGGTTCCTTTTTCTTTGTTGAGATCGAACATGAGTTGTTCGATGCTTTGGCTGGTTTCTTCATCGAGGTTGCCAGTTGGCTCATCGGCGAAGAGGAGTTTGGGCTCGTTGGAAAAGGCACGGGCGAGGGAGACGCGCTGTTGTTCGCCACCGGAAAGTTGGCTTGGGTAGTGGTCGAATCGTTTGCCCAAACCCACTCTTTCGAGCAAATCTTTGGCGACGTCTGCAGCACCTGATTTGCCTTTGAGTTCGAGAGGGATCATGACATTTTCGAGGGCAGTTAGGGTCGGTATCAACTGGAAATTTTGGAAAATGAAACCTACATGCTCGTTGCGGAGGGCGGCACGTTCGTCTTCGGTGAGGTTGTTTAGGGTTTTCCCGTAAAGGGAAACGGTGCCGGAAGTAGGTCTATCCAAACCTGCGCATAAACCTAAAAGGGTCGTCTTGCCGCTTCCTGAGGAGCCGACTATCGCGAGGCTTTCTCCCTGCTCCACTGAAAAGGTAACGTCTTGCAAAACGGTCAATTCACGTGAGCCGCTGCGGTAGGTTCGGGTGAGGTTTTGGACTTTTAATATTTCGTTCATATTCCGAGGTGGTTTCGCGCCTTCAGCGCTTAATACTATGTATTTTTTAAGTTGGGCGTTGCCCAACCTTGTTGATTTAAGTCTTTCAGACTTATTTTAGAGAGCCATTGCTCAACTTGATTTTTTCACTTTCGTGAAATACACTCATTTCGCGAAAACTTGTCCCGCATTTTAATCGGGAGCGAATAAAAACTAAAAATCTCTAAATCAGTTAATTTGTTCATCTTAGCTATCGGATTTCCGACCAATCAAATACTTCATTAGACAAACAAAACATCATGCAAAAATACATCACTGTCTTCGTTATTTTTCTTTTCGCACTTTCGTGCAATAATGAACCACAAAAACCCGAACAAGTTGCAACCGAAACGCCTACGGCGGAAACCACTCCGAGGAAAAAACAAAAAACCGTGCTCTTCTTTGGCAACAGTTTGACGGCGGGTTATGGTTTAGAAGAAGATCAATCTTTTCCTTCTCTGGTTCAAGATCGAATAGATTCGTTGGGCATGGAATATACAGTAGTCAATGCTGGTCTAAGCGGCGAAACCACTGCCGGCGGACTCAACCGCGTTGATTGGATTTTAAAGCAAGACATCGACATTTTTGTTTTAGAATTGGGCGGAAATGATATGCTGCGAGGCATCGACATCAATACGACTGAGGCGAATCTAAATGGTATTTTGAAAAAAGTAAAAGCCAAAAATCCAGATATTAAAATCATCGTGGCAGGTATGCTCGCTCCGCCTAATATGGGGGCTGATTACTCCAGAGAGTTTGGAGGGATTTATCCCAGATTGGCTAAAGAATTTGGTGCAGCTTTGATTCCTTTCTTTTTGGATAAAGTAGGCGGTATTCCTGAATTGAATTTGCAAGATGGTATTCATCCCAATGCAGAGGGACAGAAAATTGTGAGGGAGAATGTCTGGCGAGTATTGAAGGAATACTTATGAGAGACAAGAATCAAGACATAAGACTTAAAACGAAAAAAGCCCAACCATTACGGTCGGGCTTTTTTTCTGCGGAGGAGGAGGGATTCGAACCCCCGGTACCCGTTAGAGTACGCTAGTTTTCAAGACTAGTGCATTAAACCAGCTCTGCCACTCCTCCGAGCTTACTGTTTTAAGCGGCTGCAAAGGTATATTTCCATTCCACAATTTGCAACCTTATGATGAAAAATATTTTCTGAATTTTTAGTTCCACGAAAGTGGAAGAAAATTGAGGGTCAATTTCTCACTGAAATAGAAAAAAATCTAAAACCGAACTCGTGGATCTACTTTTGCATAGAGCAAGTCCGCCACTAAAATACCGACCATTGTCATCACAGCGCCAAGCATCATAATCGCATAGACCACTGGAAAGTTCGCCTGACGAATCGACTCCACCATCAGCCAACCCATGCCGGGTATATTAAAAACGACCTCAATGGTCAGGGAACCCGCCACGAGGGCAGGCAGAATGCTCCCCATCATCGTGATGATTGGAAACAGGGCATTGCGGAAAGCATGTTTCCAGACGACGGCGCTTTCGTCGAGACCTTTGGCGCGAGCCGTTTGGATGTAGTTTTGTTTTAGTTGATCGACCATGCTGCCGCGCATTTGTCGGAAGATGAATGCCAGTGCGGGATAGGTCACGCAGAGGATCGGCAAAATGAGGTGTGCAGCTCGATCTTTAAACAACGACCAAAAAGAACGATGAAACTCCGCCGGCTGCCCAAAACCAATAGAGGGAAACCAATTCATTCCGTACTCGTGATTGGTAAAAAAGACGAGTAGCAAGGTGCCAATCCAAAACGCAGGGAGTGAATACAGACCATACAAAATGAAGGTAACCACTCGATCAAATCGGCTGTTTTCCTCCACTGCCGCTTTGACACCCAACGGAATGGCAATTCCAAAAGCGAGCAGAATGGCGAAAAAGTTAATGACCAATGTCCAAAAAACGGCTTCTTTTACGACGGTCGTCACCGCGTTTCCTTTTCTATCAGAGACGCCAAAATCACCTCTACTGAACTTCGAAATCCAATGATGGTATTGATTATTGAAACCATGCCAGATGAAATTTGGAATAAAGTGGTTGGAAGGCGTGGCAGCTCCCTCCATCATTTGGTGGCTCGTGAGCAAGACATCAAAATCTGCCTGAAGTAACTGTTGAGCAATGGTATCAGTCGTTAATCTTTCAGCTATTTTTCTTTGATAAATGATTTTTTCTCTTTCGAGAAATGCCGCGTCAGACAGCGCTAACCAACTGGAATTCAAGGTTTTAGCTTTTACGAGGCGTTTGATTTTTTTATCGAATGAACGGAGATTTTGATAGTACTGATTGACACCATCCCAATTCCCGTATTTTCCGCAAAGGAAATTTAAAAGTCCTCTATGGTCAGGCAAAACCACTTTATGCAAGGTGTCAGGGTAGCCCTGCGTCGTCAATGAAAAATAGAAAGTTGGTTTGTCCAAACCCATTCGTTTGGCTTCTTGAAGGTATAGATTTTCAGTATAGTTGTTTTCAAAACGGGACTCCACCAAGTCCCCCGGAGCGAGTTTACTCAAAAGAAAAGTCGCTATCGAAATGACCAATAGCGTTGGAATAAAAACCAAAATTCTTCTGACTACATAAGCAAGCATTTGGCGAAGTTAGTGCAGGATTAGTTCAAAAGTAAATATACTTTAGACTGATTGATTTTTCCTTTGGCAAAATTTGAATTCTGGTTTTCCCTAAATGACGTTACATTTGATCCAAATGAAACGATTTGCACTCATACCGATTTTTGGAATTGTCCTTTACGTCATCCTTTTTTTCATCGCTACTTTCCTCTACACCGGTGGGCATGAAACAGCGCACGATGCAAAGGGATTTAGTTGGGTTCACAACTATTGGTGCGACCTGATGGCTGTGGAAAAATTTGGGCGATACAATGAAGCTCATCTAATTGCTAAGGCTGGGCATATCGTCATCACGGCGAGTGTATTGGTTTTCTTTTTAGTGTTCCCCTATTTATTCGAAAGCATAAACAGACGTTTGAGAGGCGTCCAACTCTTCGGGGCACTTGCGATGATTTCCATCCTTTTCGTTTTCACCGAATGGCATAACACCAGCATCAATCTGATGGTCTTTTTTGGGCTTATTGCGGGCATTTTAGGTTTGGTTGAGCTGTGGCAATCTAAAAAGAAAAAGACACTCTTGGGGGCGATAATTTGCCTTTCGGCAAATGTGGTGGGATATCTAATGTATGCAACCAATTTCTTTATAGAATTCCTTCCCGCTTTTCAGAAAGTTATTATTGTAATTACCTTCATTTGGATTATTAAGGTTTGTCTTTCGATTCGCCGGAAGGCAAGTATTTAATATGGAGGTGGTTCAATGGCTTCATGGCTGAATGGTTTCATGGTTTGGCAAAACAACCAATCAGCCATATAACCCTTTAGCCATGAAACCATATAGCCATTTAACAATTCAACCATTGATTTTGTATTTTTTTCAATTTTACTCAAAAAAATAATATCATGAAATTTAAAAATGTAATAATCGCTGCATCTATCGCTCTACTGAGTGGGTGTGCAGAAGATCCCAAAATGGCAGATCAGCAAATCGATCAATCAGCTGAAGAGGTCAAAGACGCCATTGATGGTTTAGCAGATCAAGCAAAGAAATTTTTAGATGATGGCAGAATGGATAAGGTAAAAGAAGTCATTGACGAAATAGCAGAGAAAGGAAAAGACCTCAGTAAAGACAGCGAGATCTGGAAAGCAAAACTCGAAAAACTTAAAAATGATGAAGACATCCAAAATCTCTTAAAAGACTTTGAGGGCGAAGGAAAGGACATTGTCAACAGAATGGAGGCTTTCGCCAAAGAGCTTGATGGTAACGAAGCCCTAAAATCAAAACTAGAAGGAATCAGTACTAACGAAGAGTTGCATGATTTCATCAAAACCTACGAAGGTGAAGGAAAGGAAATGCTCGAAAAATTAGACGCTTCGCTTTATGACTTGGAAAAGAATCCAATTCTAAAAGAAAAACTTAAATCTATCGAGAATGATGAAGAGATTAAGGCACTCCTTAAAAGATATGAGAAAGATGGAAAAGAGATCTTAAAGAAACTGGAGGATGTGTTTGAGGGCTTGGAGTCTGAGTCTCAATAGGACATTTCCCGAAAGGGGATTTTTCTTAATTCTTAATTCCGCTTTCGCGGAATGCGAGTATTTCACGAAAGTGAAAAATTACGAATAGCTATAAAAAAGAGAAAGCTGCCTCCGAGGTTCGAGGCAGCTTTCGTTTACAAATTGTAATCAACTATTTATAAATAAATAGTCAAAGTCTTGCAGTATATTATTCGATGATAATCATCTTCTTAGTTGCTGTAAAGTTGTCAGTATCCAACTGGTAATACAACACTCCGTTAGCAAGGTTATCGCTATTCAAGGTAATCATGTTGTAACCTTGAACGAAATCACCATCTACAACTTTGATTACTTTACCTGAGACGTCTGATACCGTAATGGTAGCAGCAGCAGCTTCTGGCAAGTTGAAACCAATTGTAGTCTCACCCTTGAATGGGTTAGGAGTATTTTGATACAATGCAAAGTCAGCAGTTGCAGTAGTAGTACCGAAGTTGATACCTACGTTTTGCATTTCGCCATTGGTAGTGTAAGCTTCAGCTTGAGTATATTCAGAGCTAATGCTAATCACTTCACTTAATGTACCTGCTTGCTTCGCGTTGAAGACCAATTTGAATGCACTATTGGTAGTAGCATTGCCATTCCAACTTGCAGTCAAGATACCGTCAGCAATCATTGATTGACCGAAGTTTTGCTGGTTAGCAGTAGCTTCTTGAATTTCAATCAAATCAACAACTTTGTTGTCAAAGTTCATTGTGAACTGGTAACCTAAGATAGTATTCAATTCCTCAGAAGTGAACTCAACTTCTACTCTATCTCCAGTTTGGAACGCAATGTCTTTGGCGTTGAAAAGGAAAGTTCCGTTGAAAGTTCTATCATCAATTGAACCTAAGTCTTGAGGCTCAGCGTCTCCACTAACATCACCAACTTTAACTGCTACGAAGTTTGCAGTTTCAGCACCAGTGATATTATTGAAGTTTTTCACTTCTTTGATAGCGTCAGCGAATGGATTCGTTGAATTCAAGATTTGATCTTTATCAACAAATCTCCAAGAAGTGTTTCCTGGGAAGTCATTTGCTACCCAAAGAATTACTTTTCTGATTGCTACTAAATCAAGCGTAGAGATGTTACCAGAACGGTTAGCATCTGCTGCAAGCATTTTGTAAGGAGAATCAAGTAACTCAACACTCAATACGTGCTTGCTAATCAAAGCTAAATCGTAAGTAGAAACACCGTTTCTTACATCGTCATTTCTCATTGGAGTAACTGAGTAGTCACCACCTTGAGTCAATGCGTTGAAAGTAAATGCACCTGAGTTATCAGTAGTTAAGGTACTATTCATACCTCCGCTGATAGTAACATCTACATTTGAGACAGCAGTTCCAAGGTCAGTCTTAGCGGTACCAGCAATGCTTGCAGGTCTTAAATTTCCACAAGCACCATTGTTATCTTGAACTTCTACATAAGTTACACAGTAGTCCCAGTTGTTTTGAGAATCAGTTGATTCTTCACCAACCCACAATTGTACGTTAGTCAAAGTACCAACATTAGCACAAGTCAATTGGATAGAATCGAATTGAGGAACATTGTCAATGTAATCATCAGAAGTGATGAATCCATCATTGTTTCTATCTTCAACTCTATTGATTCTGAATTTCAATGGGTGACAGTAGTCGAAGCTACTTGCGTCAAAGTCAATTGCCCAAAGCTCAACCATACCTGAAGCAGGCATTACGTCGATAGACAATCCGTTATGACAAACTGGAGTTGGTGCTTTACAGTCAACAACTTCAAAAGTCACGTCAAACTGAGTCAAATTACCACACTCATCAGTTACGTAGAATCTTACAGTGTGTGTACCTAATGGGAAGCGCCCCGTTAAGTTTCCGTCACCAGCGAAATCAGCAGTATTGAAAGTAGCACTGAATGCTGTTAACTCCCATCTGTGATCAGTATCTGTACAAAGATCATCAATCTCAGGATCGATATTCACTTCACCTGTACATGGATCTTCATCCAAATCTCCACCGCAGAATTCAGTGTCGCCATTATAAGAAACATCTGGAGCGGTGTTATCAAAGATTTTGATGTGTTGGTCATAAGTATAATATCCACCAGAAGGAATTGCTACTAACGGATTATCATTTAAAATCAATACGTTACCAGCATAAGTGTAAACGTGAGTAGAGCTGAAACGAACTCCTGTTACAGGGTTGTTACTTCCACCTTCACCGTCTCCAGGTCTTCCATCTAAGTTCAAGTCCCTTCTTGGGATTGAAACTGGGTCAGAGAAACCATCATATTCACACCAGTTAATCAAAGTCCAAGTACGAATGATTTTTCTACACTCACCCTGAGATGAAGCAGGAAGAACAACGTCTTCTGAGTTAATTGCGAATAAATCACATGCTAACTCTTCATACTCGAAGTCTTGTGGAGATGCGTCATCGCACTCTTCTTCGAAATCACCAGGTACTAATAAACGATAGTCAAGGATAGGTTGAATAGCAATTAATTGCTGACAATTACCTAATGAGCGATTACCGCAAGCATCTTCAGCTCTAAATCGTCTAATTACTCTACCTGAGCCACAAAGATCAACCTGTACATTTGGATTTAACTCCTCAATTGTAGCTCCGCAGTTATCAGATGCGATTGCAGAACCAAACAAATCAGTCAATTGATCAATATCTGAGTAATCAATATTATCTGGCAAATCAGTACAATTAGCCCATACTTCTGCTGGAGGAGTACAATCAGGACGTACTTTATCTTCAACAACTACTTCAATCATACAGTCGTTATACATTCTGTCGGTAACTGTTGTTCCGTTGATTCTACCTGAATGTGAGAAGCCAGTAGTAGCGCTTTGGCTAGTTCTTATTGAACCTACACCAGGATCGAAATCATAAACTCTTAGGATAACTATTACGGTATCTCCTTTGTCTTCACAACAGAACTTTACCTTATCGTCAAACCATTCTTGGTCGTCATTAGTCCTTGTTGCATCTCTAATTTCATCTGGAGTATCAACATTTGCTTTATCACACTCAAATCTTTCCATTCTTTTTACTTTAAAGTAAACAGGAGAACAGAAATCATAAGACCCTTCGTCAAAATCTGCAGCATCAACAGCTGTTACACCATCATCAATGCCCGCTAAAGCTATCTGAGTAAATTCTCTACAAATGTTGGTTGGTGGAATACCATCAATAACTTCGATTTGCTTGTCAGCAGTCGTTCTGTTTCCACAGAAATCAACAGCTTCGAAAGTAATCGTATGGATTCCCATTTCTAAATATGGAGCAGGAATTCTATATCCTACAACTTCACCATTTTGCTCAACTGGAGTAGCTTGACCTGCAGGAGTAAATACTCTTATTTCAGAAATTCCACTGCAATCATCCATGAAAGATGGAACATCGATTAAACCACTTGAACGGCAATCAGAATGTGCTCCACTATTATATTGGTCAGAAAACAGTTGATCTGCATAGCCATCATCGTTTCCGAATCCGCCTATTTCGTCACCATTAGCCCTTAAATCTTCAGGGTCCAAGTCACCATCATTGTTATCATCATCATTGAAAGTAATAACTGGTGGCTTTTTATCCAATACTTTAATTACCTGAACATCAGTGAAAACTTGACCAGTACACCAGTTTAATACAGTCCAAGTTCTCAAGATTTTGAAAACTTTAGATTGATCAGCTCCCGGACATGCTTCTAACACCTCATCTTCGTGAGTAACCGCAAAGTGGCAGTTACTACCTACTACATTAGGCTGACCAGAACCTGTTGTTTCAAGCACATCAACATCTTCCAAACCTCTTTTTATATCATTACTTGAAAAAGGTGGAGCTAAAGGTGGTTGATAAATCGGAACTTTAACCAATTCAGGAGCATGAGCAGTAGGTGGAGCGATATCACAATCAGCCAAATATGGACATCCAACCATATAACTAAAGTTCGCTACACACTCATTCTCGTCGGTTTCAGCAGTAGTTGTATTACAAGCTGGATTACCATCTGTGATTGGGTTATCAATATCATCATTGTATCGAGGATCCAAAGAAACATCCAAGTCTTCACCGTCTAACCAATATGGTACAGTACTTCCAGCAATTAACTGGAAATTATCAAGAGCGAAGTGACCAGGACTTGGGACTGGTTGTGGTCCGATTCCTTCTACAACTTCAATTTGAACAACCTGACCTGCAAAAGGTGAAAGATCTACAGTATATGTCTGCCATGAACCTTGGTTAGAAGTACCTGGTATTGCTTCAACGAAATTAGCATCTTGAAACAAAATAGGCCCGCCAAATTGAGGAATAATTTGGAAGGTAGCTGTTTTTGCAGCACACCCTGCACAAGCAGTTAAATCCCAACCAGCATTATAATCAAAACTAAGTGATGATGTTCCTGCAGGAATAGTAACAAATTGGCGAAGCGTAAGCGTCGCACAACCAGCTCCATTAATTCCTGCAAATTCGTTTACCGCCATAGAGTTCCCCTCAGTCGGAGAAACATTACTCAAGCCATTGTTGTAGTTAACTCCTGTAAATACAGTATTTGCAGAACCACAAAAATCTAATGGAAGCCAGCCAGTGAAATCTCCCATTTCAAAACCTGCGTTAGGTGTTAAGATGTTCATTGCCGGAGGATTGTATGGAGCAAGCCCCACAACGTCATCTCCTCCTGTTCCAGGAATACAACAAGATAAAGCCTGATCCATATTTGCAGCTTCCGCTAAAATTAATGGGTGCAATTCAGTTGCATCAATAACATTTGCGAATGCTTCATATTGTTGACAAGTCCACGTAATATCGTCAGGGAATTCTACAACTGCGGGAGGAGCAACATTGATTGTAATTGTACAATTTCTCCCGGCATTTCCATAAATATCTTTACTTCCGTATGTTCTTGTTACAGTATAATTATCACAACCAAAGTTGGTTGTAGTTTCATCAACTAAGAAAACAAAAGGTGAAGGATCACAATTATCAGTTGCAGCCGGAGCTGGAATTGAAGCTAAATCAACATCACAAGTAACTGAAAGATTTGCATCTAAAACACCATCCATGTCAATTGAAACACCTGCTTTGTTTAGAAGATCAATTTCGCAAATAAAATCAGGTCCCCACTTATCTTCAACGATTACTTTACTCCAACAAGAGTTACCTGAAATCAAGTGTGTAACAGTCGCTACCACTTCTTGTCCAAAATAACGTGATGGAATTGGATTAGGAACATTACCAGTGCTTACTACATAATCATCAAAGCAAGCATTTGGGTGTCCGCCCTCTAATAACATATCTGGTGTAATATCAGTTGCACAATTTTCAGCTGCAGAAATCTGAACTACATCGTTACATGCAAACACATCAGGAGTTTCACCAACGTTTACTACTTGCGATAAGCAAACCTCACAAGCAGGATCTGCAGCAGCATCAGCTATTGAAGCAGAAGACTCCGGTGGTCCTACGACGACTCCATTCTTAACTTTAAAGCCAAGTGTTGTACCTGCATCAAAACAAAACTCTACTAAGTGGCTACCTATACCCAATACCATAGGGTCAAATATTGTAGCGGGGTTGCCATTAATCGTAAATCCAGCAGATGTTGAAGCTTCAACATCCACTTGCATACCGTTAGACATCTCAGAGAAAACTCGAGCATTGAGTGGTTCTGCTGTTGTATTTAGACATGTTACACCTAAAGAACTCAACAATTCTGCTTGAACAGCAAAACACGTATTGCTAAAGGATAAATCTCCCCATAGTGGGCTAGTAACAACAATAGAATATCCTTCTGCTGTCAAGTGGGTTCCTTCCAATATGTAATAAAATAAACCTGGATTAGCAGGATCAGGAACCGCAGTAAGAGGGAAACCAGCAGGATAAGGCATACCAGTAGAAGGATCTACTAAATCTGTAGATGCCACTACCCAACCGCCACCAGCGATATCAGGTCCAATCACAACTTCTTCACCAAACACTCCGTCACCTAAACAAGTACAAGGATCTGCAATATCAGGGCTACCAAAGTTAATTCCTACTGGTGCTTCATTTGTAATATCTGGTGGAGGACAAGTTAAATCAGGAAGAACAGTCACATTTGCTACACAAGTAGCAACTACACCAGCGTCATCAACAGTGACAGTTACTGGATTTCCTCCTAAGTTAGAACAATCAAAAGTAGTTGGGTCAACTGTGATTGTCACAGGACCGCAACTTCCGCTTCCAGCAGTAAGTGCTGCAATATCAGCAGCTGTTAAAGTATAAGTACCACCCACTAAATCTACCGTTGTGTTTCCACAAACAGCTAATGGTTGCGTACCAAAAATTTGTAAATGATCAATTGAAATATCACTTGTCCAAGTAAAACCTGTTCCAGTTGTAGCTTCACTCATGCAGATTTGTACCGCAATTGTAGTACCTGCAAATGGAGTCACATCAATGCTTCCTTGATCCCAAGGCTGACAATTTGCTGTCTGCTGTTGTCCCGAAACCAAATAAGAACTTGTTCCATTAATGAATATTTCTAAATCTCCGATCCAACCACCGAACATATGATGCCAAAAAGACATCGTAAATGGTGCACCTACTGTAGCAGAAGCTGCTGGAACAGCAATATTTCCTGTCATACAGTGGATTTGCCCAGCTGCAGTGAAACTACCTTCTAAAAAGATAAACTCACCATCATTAACACCATTATCACAACCTGGGGTTGTTTCTGGTCCAGTTGAGCTAGAAGGTGTATCTCCAGCAGTACTCACCGTTAAATCATTTGCTCCGGTAGTACCTGGTCCAGGAGGTGCATCTTCTGTAAACACCCCAAAACCATTATCAAATGTTTCTGTAAAGACTACTACTGCATTACTTGTCGGACAAGCGTGTGCTGCAGGGGCATCAGGGAAACCTGGTGTCTCCATACATTGGTTTGGAGCAGTACAGGTCTGTGAAATCCCTATAGTAGAAAAAAGGAGTCCTATGGTCAACATCAGATAACCAAGAGACAACTGTGTAAAATTTCGTTTTTCCATGAGATTAAATTATCTTATTTAAGATTAAATAATTGTTCTTTTTTTTATTGTGACAAGAAATTTACCAACTCTTGCCTTAAGCCTGAAACCGTAGGAGTGAATAAAGCAGGGTCAATATGATTGATCGCCAACTCTAATTCTTCCCAGCTTAGGTCGATCGAATCTTCGATTGTAAAACCTGAAGCAACATGCTCATAAGTGTGCATGTACAACTCAAACTTACTTCTTGTATATTGGTAAGGAAGATCATCAGCAAATTCGTTTCCAGGGAATATGCTTTCGATTTCGTTACGCAACTTAGTTTCTGCCTCAGCTGCTGAGATGTAGTCTTGCGCAAAAGCTGACTGAACTCCCAGAACTAAAAATCCAAAAACCAACATTGAGATTAGTCTTTTTTTCATGAGATTATCTATTTATTTGATTTAAATTATTTTATATAAACGACTAAAGCCCACATCTCAATGAAAGATGTAGGTTATAATTTATTTCATTCAAAATCCGATAATGTGACAGCTGATCAGGCTTGACATTCGTGGATTATAATTTGTTATCGTCCTTTTCGTGAAGACGAACGGGTTTAGAAAAAATTCTATTTATGTAAAATCGGACGGGATTGGGAAGTCTTTCACTTAGAAATTAAATCTTTGGAAAGACAGGAAAGGTTCGTGGAATAATTCTGATAAATACAAATATGATACAAATTGACCTTAATTATTATGATTTATCTCTTGTTTTTTGAAAAATACCATAAAGCAGGTATATGACAAGTAAGTAATTCTAGAAATGTATCAAGGGAAGAAATTATTTGTCGAAAGGCTCAAACATGAGAGGGTTTTTATCTTCCCTTTCGGAAAATTTTTGGTTGAAGCAACTTCCCCTCATTTGCCGAAAGGCTGAATTAACAGAGGAGGGGTATTTTCCTTTCGGAAAATGTCATTTGAGGCAGTCAATTACCCCCAATTTGCCGAAAGGCAAAAAAATAGCCCCGGTCGCACTCAGGACCGAGGCATTTTACCCCAAAAAACCAAATGAAAATAAACTTCTTCTATTTCTTTTGCACCATATTCGAAATACTAGCTTTAAACTAAAAACTACTGTGCGTACGGCTAAGATAATCGCTACTTGATTTATTGCAAAATTTGAAGGAACAATTAACCATATTCAGGTACCTATCAGTCCTTAGGCTTTGATAGTTTCATAAGGACCGAGGTCTCGAATACAGTATATACTAAGTAGATTATTAAGAAAAGAAATACATGATTTCCGCCTTCGGGTTCAAATATTACTTTGTAACTGTAAAGAATAAGGATCGTGAGCACCAGTTTTAGGAAAATAGATCCTATTGCTACACCCATAAAAAGATTCTTATTGGGGCTATTGGCAGTAGAGGTGCCTAAGTAAAATAGACCTATTGTAAATCCAGCAAAAAATAGTGTTGTGGCAATTGAAAATCCAAGTGTGTTTTGGAATGGTTCGAGCCATGAAAGAATGAAAGATATGGCTATCAATCCAAGGGTTACTATTATTAGCCTTTTATTGAACTGGGGAAAGGTCATTCCTCTTTTTTGAAGATAAAATCTTTTAGCACGAAGGTTAGAGCGCCAACGGTGCCTAATATGGCCCCTAATACGGTGAAGTAGTTATTTGAGAGTTGATATTTTTCATCGAGTTTGCTACCGCCGAAGGTAAAAAGCCCCATGATAAGTGCCATCTCGAAAGCCATGCCGGAGTACTTGAGATAACTCTGGCTTTGCTTTCGGGATGGCTTTTTTTTCTTTTTAGAATTTTTATCAGGAGACTGGCTGGGCATCTTCTAATATTCGTTTTGCATCTGCTTTGGAAGTTGAGCCATTAACTTTGGGAGCTTTTTGTCCCATATTGCAGGCTACGTTAAAGGTAGCTCCTGACTGAACGATGATTTTACCTGTTGTGATAACTCCATTTACTTCTGCTTTTTCTTTCACTTGCAAAAGTTCATGCACAAACAGATTTCCTTTATATCTTCCTTCAATAACTGCATTTTGGCAGTTAATGTCTCCTTCTACTTCGCCAGTAGGTCCGATGACAACTTTTGCAGCGCATTCCAAATCGCCAATTAACTTACCATCTATCCGAATATCGCTATCCGCAGTTATATCTCCATTAATAGAAGTTCCTTGAACCAAGCTATTGAAAGTGTTTGCGTTGGAGGAAGGGATTAAATTATTGGATTTTGTGGAATTCTCTTTATTTAAGCCAAACATGATGTATAGTTTTTGTTTAGTGTTTTCTCATTTTTTAAATAGTATGCAAAAAATAGATTAATAGGGCTTGATGTAGTCTATTTGGTATTGAAGGGGCTAAAAAGAAAAATCTCTGAAACTTGCAAATTAACTTTCAGAGATTTTTCTTGATTAGGTATTAATTAGTCTTAGAAGTTAGGACAGTAAACATTTCGTTTCTCAGGACCACAAATCTTATACAACAAAGCAAATTCAAATGCTCCATTTGAATTACTCGCAGGTCTCAATTCTGAAACGTTGACATCGTAGCTGAATCCGATACTGAAGTCATTGTAATCAAATCGAGAAGAAAGAATTACTGCATCTGTGTGGATTCCAGACTCCAACCGGTTGGACAAACGTGCCCAAAGTCCAAATTGAAGTGCTTGATATTCGTACTTACTTTTGTGTAATCCAATACGAAGACTCGTACCTGTATTCACTTCTAGAGAAGGTCCTTGCAGCATTGCAACTACGCCAGGAACTAATCCTAATTTGCGAGTTAAGCCAAATTCTCCACCTGCATGAACAGTGAATCTACTGTAGAGCAGATCTTCATCCATACCATCAAATGAAACATTTGCTCTGTTTAAGTGATGATATGCTGCGCCTGCATAAAAGTTGTTATCTTCTAATACGGAGAACCAAAGCAAACCTGCAGCTAAATCTGCAACTAATACATTGTCATCAGTAAAACTTGACTCAATGGTTGCTCTATTCGCCAAACCACCTACTCCGTCATGCTGGTCTCCCCAAGTAAGGTTGAAAAAGTCGATACTTCTTTGCAAAACTCCGCCATCGATACCCGCTACTAAATAGTGTGCATTCTTGCGGTCACCTCCCATTCGCTTACTATAACTGGCGGCAAGTTTTCCTTGAATTTGTCCGAATTCTGAACGTCCTGCTTTATCACCCCAAAAAGAACCACCTATGCCAAAATAGTCATAGCGCCCAACTGGAATTCGCTGATCATAAGAAACCGAATAAGTATTGTAGGCGTAAGATTTCAATACACTTGCCCACTGATTACGATAATTGGCTACCAAACGAACGTTACAGTTCATTACGCCGGTCATCGCTGGATTCAAATTAAGAGGAGAAAGGTAAAATTGAGAGAAGTGAATATCTTGAGCATTGATGCTCAAAGCTCCCAAAAACAGGATCGAAACAGTCAAAAATTTTTGTAAGATTTTCTTCATAATAAAACGCTTTGAGAGTTTAAACGATTTTTAAATTTTGTCGAGGTATTTTGATTTAAATAAACATCAGAATCTCAAAGTTAAGTAGAAATCCTTTAAATTTATTCGGAATGGTTGTTAAATATTAACCATCAGTTAAAATCCTCTAAAGTTTTATAGGTCAAAAGTCGCAAATATGCACATTGAATTTTCCTTTCGGAGAAAAATTCAATAGATAATTTTCTATAATTTTGGTGGAAAAGACTCTTTCTGGCTGGAAAACCCTAAACGATTTTTTGATAATGGTTTATTGTTTTTGTGATCAATTTAAATTTATATTCGCGCAGAATTTATGATTTCCCGAAAGGGGAAATGAATTAAAAAGGGGCATTAGCTCAGCTGGCTAGAGCGTTTGACTGGCAGTCAAGAGGTCACCGGTTCGACTCCGGTATGCTCCACCTTCTAAATCAAGCAGTTACATATTACATGTAGCTGCTTTTGTTTTTAACGGAACACATCCGGAACACGTTTCCAAAACCCTTCTATTCCTAATTACTTTTCAAAGACCGCCTTCCTTCCATATTTACTACAAATAGGACAAGCATACGGATTATGCCCTCTTGCTGGACAAAATTTTCTGCCAAAGAATATAATTTGCAAATGCAACTTGTTCCACAACTCACGGGCAAACAAGCGTTTGCAATCCTTCTCTGTTTGCACCACGTTTTTACCGGTGCTTAGCCCCCAACGCCACGCCAGCCGATGAATGTGAGTGTCCACTGGAAAAGCGGGAACTCCAAATGCTTGAGACATCACAACCGAAGCGGTCTTATGCCCCACCCCAGGCAAGGCTTCCAAGGCTTCAAATGATTGGGGCACTTCGCCGCCATATTCATTAATAAGGATTTCTGACAATCCCCAAATCGCTTTGGACTTTCGTGGTGACAGTCCGCAGGGTCTTATGATGGATTTGATTTCTTCGACCTCTAATTCAATCATTTTATAGGGCGTATCCGCCTTTTCGAAAAGGAAAGGGGTTACTTTGTTGACGCGCTCATCGGTACATTGGGCACTCAATAAAACAGCGATCAACAAGGTGTAGGGATCTTGATGATCTAACGGAACTGGCGTCTCCGGAAACTCTTTTTCAAGTATCGCAATGATGTCCGCTACCTTCTCAGCCTTGGTTACTTTTTTCTTATTAGACATGAGGGCGAATATAGGTCAAAAATCAAATTGAAAAGGTATATTTTTTTAGTACTTTTGCGCCGTTTTCGGCGAAAGCCGTCCCAAAAAAAATCAAACAAATTAGCAAAGATTTGATTTTCAAATACTTGAAAATCAATGTTTTAAGTTTAAAACCAGTATTTTCTCTTTCGAGAAATAACCTATTCACCTTCACACATGCAAGCGTTCAAATCATTTTTAGGAAATTCGCCAGATTGGTACAAATATGCAATCATTGGCTTTTTAGTTTTGAATCCAATTTTGCTATTTGCGGCAGGTCCTACTGTCACTGGTTGGGTTGTTATTGCAGAATTCATCCTGACATTGGCGATGGCGCTTAAATGCTATCCGCTGCAAGCAGGAGGTTTGATTGCGTTGGAGGTTGTTTTTTTAGGTCTTACTTCACCGCACACGGTCTATCACGAAATCGAAGCCAACCTTGAAGTAATCCTACTTTTGGTATTCATGGTGGCGGGTATCTACTTTATGAAGCCGCTGTTGATGTATATCTTCGGAAAGATTTTTATTAAGGTGCGCTCAAAATTAATACTGTCCTTGCTCTTTAGCTTTATAGCAGCTTTTTTAAGTGCATTCTTGGATGCCTTGACGGTTACGGCAGTTTTGATTAGTGTCTTTGTTGGCTTTTATCAGGTATATCACAAAGTGCATTCGAGCCAAAATTCAGATTATGACCAAAGTGGCGTTGCTGACAACAAAGAATTAGGGGGCGACACTCTGGAGCAGTTTAGAAGTTTCCTTCGTAGTCTGGTGATGCATGCAGCAGTCGGAACGGCTCTTGGAGGCGTTTGTACCATCGTTGGAGAACCACAAAACTTATTGATTGGAGAGCGATTGGGTTGGGAGTTTATGGAATTTTTCTATCAAATGGCTCCGATTACGATGCCGGTGCTCGTATGTGGATTGATGACTGTCGTCGTTTTAGAATTGACCAGTTGGTTTAGTTTTGGTGGAAAACTACCGGAACAAGTTAGAGGAATCATCACAGGTTTTGTAGAGGAGGAAGATCGCAAAAGAACCGACGCTCAAAAATATGCCTTAGTAGTTCAAGGAATATCTGCACTCTTTTTAATTGTTGCGTTGGCTTTTCACTTAGCGCCTGTGGGGTTAATTGGTTTAGCGATTATCGTACTTCAAACTGCATTTACAGGTATCATCGACGAACATAAAATAGGACATGCCTTCGAAGAGGCACTTCCGTTTACTGCACTTTTAGCGGTTTTCTTTGTAATCGTGGGAATGATTCATGACCTGCATTTATTTACGCCGATCATTGAGGCAGTTTTGGAAATGGACGAGTCTGTTCAGCCCGCCATGTTCTATGTTGCCAATGGCGTTTTGTCCATGATCAGCGACAATGTATTTGTAGCTACGGTATATATCAATGAAGTAAAAGCAGCATTTGACGCGGGTAAGATTTCAAGGGAGCAATTTGAGACCCTTGCCATCGCCATCAACACAGGCACCAACCTACCTAGTGTCGCCACTCCAAATGGACAGGCAGCTTTCCTTTTCCTTTTGACTTCTGCTTTGGCTCCAGCAATCCGATTGTCTTATGTTCGTATGATTTGGATGGCATTGCCATATACGATAGTTTTGGGAAGCGTCGGGTTGATGTGTGTGATGTATTTTTTATAGAAAGTTTTTCTTTTTTCGGCTTTCGCCGAATGACATTGAATAACGACTGAATAAACAGATGAAATTGATTCAACAATCTTTTCCCTTGTTGTTGCTCCTATTGTTTGTGAGCTGCAATCAATTTTCTAATTCCAAATTGGCAGGCAACTGGCAAGCCGTTGAGGTAATTCAAGATAATCCTTTAGAGGTCGATCTTTCGCAAGTTAATTTTGAATTCCACGAAAGTGGAAACTATCGATACAATGGCACCCTTGGCTACAAAGAAGCGGGCTATTATGAAATCGGTGATAACAAACTACTCACCATAGACACAATCAATGAGGGTTCCTCTCAAAAGTTTGTCGAAATTCTAAAACTCACCAAAGATACCCTTTCCTTAAGGATGCTTGAAAACGGGAATTCTCGACTCTTGAAATTGGTTAAAAAGTAAAAATTCTCTAACAAGGCAGGTTTTCCACAGCAACAATAACACACGTTTTACAAAAAACGGTTTGGAATAAATATTGTTAGAACATAACAACAACACCATTCTTGAAACCATCTGAAAAATTTCAAAAAACCGATAATCCAAACTAATAACTAACTTGCATGAGGTGGGGATTCAATAATATTTCAGATTACTTTATTGGAGATATTCTTCAGAAAGAAGAAGACTTATTGGAGCAATCCAAAATCAAAACGGTGTTTTGGTTTTGCGCCTTGGTTTCCTTTTTTTTAGCAGCTTACTTGCCCGTTTTTCTCAAGCTCCCAAGTTTTACGTTAGTTTTTGCTTTGGCAACTATTTCCCTATTGGGTATAAATCTTTATTTGCTTTGCACTCAAAGACCTTATAAGGAGCTAACTAAATTTATCCTTTCGCTTCTCGTTTTATTTGTTTTAGTGACGTTCGTCATGCTCGTTCCTGTAAGTCCAGCGGGATACTTATTGTGGTCTGTTCTCCTAATTTTAGTCTCCAACTTCATACTTGGCAAAAATTGGGCAATTGGTTTTTCTGCTCTTACCATCTTGGCACTCTTGATTACAAGTATTTTTGCTCATTACGACATCCAACCCATAGGTCTATTGGGAGATGGCACTCCCGATATTTCATCATTGAGACTTTCTTCTTTTCTCAAGTTAGGCTCTCCTATTTTTTTTATCATTTTGACGTTGGTTGAATTTGTCACCATCGGCAATAAAACAAATACAGAACTCAATCAAAACCTTATCCTTCAGAAAGAACTAAACCAAAAATTCCAAAGGAACGAAACCAAATACAGAAGGCTTGTAGAAGGAGTTGGAGACATCGTCGTTGAGTTAAACCCAAAAGGCAGATTCACCTACGTCAACCAAGCTTTTGTGAAACTCACTGGCTATAAGATAGAGGAACTAATTGGTCAGCCTTTCCATATTTTTCTAAAAACTGAAGACGAATTAGCCGAACATGTGAGGGGACTTCAAGACCAAGCCAGCAAACGAATCACCATGGCTTACACTCAGTTTAGAATATACACCAAGTCAGGTGATGAAATTTGGTTGGGTCAAAACCGCAGCATTCTCTATGATGCTTCTAACAGAGTAATTTCATGCACTTGTATTGCAAGAGATATTACAACCCAAAAAAGAACAAACGACCATTTAAAAGAAGCAAAAATCGCTGCCGAAAGAGCCTCATTAGCCAAAGCTCAATTTCTCTCCTCAATGAGTCACGAAATCAGGACTCCTCTCAATGCGGTCATTGGCACCATCAATCTAATCGATCAAGAGAATCTTTGTGTCAAAACGAAGTCTCATTTCGAAACCTTAAAATTTTCGGCTGATACTTTACTCAACTTGGTGTCAGATATTTTAGACCTCAACAAACTACAAGACAAAAAGCTTGTCGTAAAAAAGGAGGACTTCAATTTGAAAGCGACAATCGCCTACATCAAAAGAGGACTTCAAAGTTTGGCAGATAAAAAGGACCTTGATCTGATCATCAACTATGACAACTCATTGCCCGAAATCATAAATGGCGATTCTTTGAGGCTCACTCAAATACTAAACAACGTTGTGCACAATGCCTTAAAATTCACCAATAAAGGAGGCGTTGAAATCACCGTCATGAAACACCATCAAACAGAACAAGACATTCAAATTTACTTTTCAGTCATGGATACCGGAATCGGGATCAACAAAGAAAACATCGCTACCATTTTTGAGGCTTTTTCCCAAGACAATGATGATACGATACGAAATGGAAGTGGATTAGGATTAGCCATTACTAAAAATTTGCTGCACCAAATGAACGCAGAGATAGATGTGGAAAGCACTCTTGGCAAAGGTTCTAATTTCTCCTTTTCATTGCGTTTTGGTTTGCCCAAGCAATTGAAGCCAACTGGTCAAACAGGTGTGAAAATTGAATCCAAAAAATTAGAGAAATCACTAAATGGCATACATATCTTGGTGGTCGAAGATAATCTGATCAATCAAAAAGTTTCCCTGGCATTTCTTTCCAAATGGGGAGCTACAACCAAAATCGCCAACAATGGAAAGGAGGCGATAGATATAGTCAAAAAAGAGAAATTTGACCTCATTTTGATGGATCTCCAAATGCCCGTTATGAATGGAGTCGAAGCCACAAAAGCAATACGAAATTTTGGAAGCACCTATTCCGATTTGCCGATAATCGCACTAACCGCCTCAGCAGTTTTGGAGGTCCGACAAAACGCAATGGAAGCAGGCTTGGACGACTTTGTCACGAAGCCATTCAAACCCGAAAACCTCAACCAAGTGATTAGAAAACATCTTGCGCTCCGCAAGCCCAAGCAGGTTTCAGAATCATGATTAGTTTTAGATTTTTTTGAGAAAAAAAATTTTAAAGGGTTAGCGTATGCGTTAGCTCTTTATTTTTTTGGTGGCAACAATGCGCCTCCCATGATACCATTCTCCACCAATTTTTTCATGTAGGGCATCTACATTCAAGGGCGTAATCTTTCCAGCAGAAACGACCTCAAATCGGTTGCCATATTGATTGGCCAACTTATTCAAAACTGCACTCCCCTCCTCTGCCGTCGGAAAGCCACCAGAAGTCAAAACGGCGCTAACTTCCTGAATATCAGCCAATTCGGCGAAAGCCGCAAAAATATCTGGAGTCACATCAATTGCTTTATGGAAAACCACTTTGAGCGGAAAGGCGGCTTTCGCCAAATGCCGCGTCTTCGCCACATCAACCGATTTGTCTTCATTCAAAAAACCAATCACAACGCCCTCCACAGTCTCTAAATTTGCGCTTTTCAATACCTCAATTTGCGCTTCCATTTCTTTTTTTTCCCTTTCGGAAAATACAAAATCACCTCCCCTACTCCGTATCATAATTCGCAACGGAATCGGCACTGCTTTGGCGACCTGCTTGATCAATTCCATATTTGGCGTAAGCCCATCTAAATCTAATCGGCTGCACAGCTCGAGGCGATTGGCTCCATTTTCAAAGGCTGCAATGGATTCTTCCAGGGTTTCGACACATGCTTCTCTTTTTATCATAATCACAAAATTACACTTCTTTTAGTATAGCACGCTGATGACGCTGATTGGCCTGATCTGCGAAAATCATGATAATCAGCGTCATCAGCGTGCCATACTATCACAAAAGAAAAAGACCCACCGAAACAAATCGGCAGGTCTGTTGATATTTAGGTATCAGTATTTTATATCATTTCGAGTTCTCGAAATCCCGAAATCTCGTTCTCCCGAAATCTAAGATTAGTCATAATAAGACCGATCATGATCCACATGGACACCCGGCTGAATCGCAGTAATACGAATCTCTGTTCTACGATTATCTTGATGCTCACTGTCAGAGCAATTGACGCCATTGGTACAGTGATTTTTCAAATTACTTTCGCCATATCCGCGAGCAGAAACTCTACTTCGCGAAATACCTTTCGAAACGATATAATTCACTGCCGAATCCGCTCTCTTTTGAGAAAGATTACGGTTATACTCATCGTTTCCGCGAGCGTCCGTGTGCGATCCTAACTCAATGCTCATCGAAGGATAACGATTCATCATGCTCACCACTTTGTCCAACTCTCTCGCTGCACTTGGTCTGATAAACCATTTGTCATAATCATAATAAACATCTCTCAAATTGATAACTTGTCCCACCGCACTCGTAGTCGTTCTCACCACTCTCGTTGGAGCCACAGCGGGCGTTCCTAAAGCAATTGAAACGTTCTCTTTGGCACAATCACTCTTGAAAGTTTTCTCACCAACGTTGTAGCCACCTTTCATCGCCACCATTTTGAAATCACATCCACACTTCGCGTCAAATGAAAATCCACCCGAAGCATCAGAGCGATAAACTGAGGTAGAGTTATCACACAAATTGGTCAAAGTAACATCAGCAGAACTGATTTTACCATTCGTACCCGCATCGAGTACCGTACCGTTCATGCTCATCATCGCGATGCGCGTCATTGGAATTTCGTACATGCCATCTGCGTTTTTTAAAGCAGCAACTGGCGTCGAAACCGTCTTTGGCTCATAGCCATTTTTAGTCACGTTGAAAGCATAATTTCTTTCATCAAAAACAGTGAAATTCAACATCCCATTAGTTGGAGTCGTCTCATCGTTTTCGTTCAGAACGATATTATTAGCACTCGTGACCTCAGCCCATTTTACCATGGCGCCAGGGATAGCATCACCAGTTTCCGCATCAACTACAATCACCCCTGATTCGGCAGGCACCATAGGTGCCTCACCCGCTTTCCAAGTGTAAATATCATCTCCTCCCATGCCACCTTCACGGTTGCTTGAGAAGTAACCTGACTCACCATTTGGGTCAACCCAAATGCCGAAATCATCCATTTTGCTATTCATGCCTTTGCCCAAATTCGTGGGAGCAGCCCAAGTGTTTGTCCCACCTGATTCCGCCATAAACAAATCTAAGCCACCAAGACCTGCCCAACCATTAGAAGAGAAAAACAATCTGCCTTCCTGATCTAAAAATGGAAAAATCTCATTGTCAGCTGAGTTGATCTTATCACCCAAGTTGACTGGTTCAGACCACGTTGCGCCGTTTTTCTTAGAGATCCACAAATCCATCCCTCCATATCCACCTGGACGATCTGAAGCAAAAACCATTGCTTGACCGCCGCTGGTAAGCGTTGGGTGACATGAACTAAACTCATCGCTATTGAATGGCAATTCGCCAGCGTCGCTCCAAGTGTCACCTTTTTTAGTCGCCTCGTAGATTTTCAAGTCGATGATGTCTTTGGTGTTTTTACCTTTTCGGTTGTTGCGGCTGAAATACATCTTATTTTCACTTGTCGTGAAAACCGCTGCACCGTCGTGATATTTCTTATTCACCTTCTTGAATAGTGGGCGGCTTTCGCCAAATGTCCCATCGCTTTTGCGCTCTACCCAATAGAGATTCGTGAAGAAATCTTTCGTCCACATGTCTCTGTGTTTGAAAGGGCTAAAACTCTCTCTTGAAGAAGTAAAAACCATCCCTCCATCCACTGGAATCGGAGAGAAATCCAAATGCGCAGAGTTGATGCCTTTGGCAGGCTCCACATCCACATGACCGAAAACCATCGCAGTTGCCAATTCAGAACAGTTGCTCACGAAGCCTCTTACTCCCTCGCCCGTTCCGATTGAACCTCGATATTTTTGATACCAGTTAATCGCTTTTTTACACTGACCATCTGCCAAGAGTGCTTGCGCATAGCGCAAAATATTTTCTGGTGATTCGCTGCCACCGACAGCTTTTTGATACCAATAAACAGCGGCACCGGGTTTTCCATTGAGCATGTAGCTTCTACCCAAACGAGCAGCCGTCACGTGGTCAACAGAGGCGTCCATATCTACGTCATCCGCAAATGCCATGTACGCCATGTTTGTATATTCATCGCCAGAAACCATGACTGCTTCTGCCTCTTGTGCCCACAAACCAGCCGTTGCTATGAAGAGACAGATGATATTTAAAATTATTTTTTTCATGAATTTTTATTTTTTATGACCCCCTCCGCCCCCTAAAGGGAGAACCTTCGGTGCTAATTGAAAATTAAGTTTTTCAAAAAGCTCGGCGATAGCGTCCCCCCTTTAGGGGGCGGAGGGGGTGGTCATTTCCCGAAAGGGGAAAAATCAATTAAAAGAATCGAATATTCTTGATGTTCTCATCATCATAGTTGAAGGTGTAAGACCCCATGAACTCAAAAGAGCCAGGCGTCTTTCCAGCCAACTCCGAGACGGTGAAATCATACGCCGCACCCATTCTAAATTGAGGCGTCAATTGATACATCAACATCAAGTCAAACGAATCCGATAGTCTATAATTCAAAGCTGCATAGAAGCGCTCCATGAATAAGAATCCTAAATTCAAATCAAAATCAACTGGCGCATTTGGATTGTAAGAAACCAAAGCGGTCGGTACGAATTTGACATTGTTAGTGATACCGAATTCAGCGCCACCCATTAAGTAAAGGGTACGCATCATCGCGTCGTTTTCGTTAGGAACGTCACTGAATTGGTAGTAAGAATTATTCAACAACTGCGCAACCGAAGCACCGAAGTAGTAGCTATCGCTTGAGTAGTTTAACCCCACTCCAAAGTTTGGGAGGATGATGCTTTGCTCGTTGCCTGGCAACATCACATCGCCTGGATCGACGCCTTCTGCCATGTTCCAATTTGCGACGGCGTGCTCCAATCGACCGTTGATACCGATGCTCAATTTGTTTTTGCCCAAAGGCATACGATAAGCATAAGCAAGGTCAACTGCGTTGGTCTGAAACATTCCGATTTTATCGGAGGTCAAAGAAAGACCAATACCGTTGCGGCTATTAGCAAAAGGGGTGTGTGCGTGTGCGTTAATAGTACGTGGTGCTCCTTCGATGTTAAGCCATTGTTCGCGATAAATCGCTCCAACGGTCAGTGCCTCATTATGACCGGCGAAGGAAGGGTTATAACCCATTTTGTTGAACATGAAGTGCGTAAACTGCACATCGTTCTGCCCATAAGCAACGGTGCTTAGCAGGCATATCATGATGGATAATTTTAATAATTTCATTTGAAAATTAATTATTTGAAATGAGATTTTTTGCCTCCCGAAGAAATTTCGGGACAAGTTTTCGGCAAATGTGGTCTCACTTAATATTTTTAAATCTTTTTTATCAGAGAAGTGAGAGTGTGAGAATTTGAGAGAATGAGAGTGTGAGAATTTGAAAGAATGAGAGTGTGAGAAACTTCTCGCGTTCTCATATTCTCACACTCTCACATTCTCCATGCTCTCACTATCTGATTATCGTTACATAACCCGTTTCAGCGTCGCCATCAGGAGTCAATTTCAAACAGTAGAAATAAGTCCCCGGAGGTAATGCGTCATTGCGGTATGTTCCATTCCAGTTGTTCGTATATGGTGCCGCCTCAAATACTTTATCACCCCATCGGTTGAAAATCATCATTTCACTCTCAGGGAAAGCATCCGGGTCACGCAAACAAGTCACGGTGAAGTTATCGTTGGCACCATCATCATTAGGTGTAATGAAGTTCGGCACGAAGCAATCGTCACCCAAGTTGATTCGAATCGTTACGACTGCTTGATCACATTGGTCAGGACAGTTGACATTACAAATCTCATAGGTGAATTCATCAATGCCAAAGTAGTCTTCGTTTGGCATGTAAGTGAAAGTGCCGTCTGTATTTTGAGTTACTTCACCGTTGGTTGGTTCGGTAACCAAATTGATCATCAGGTCATCCATATTCGCGAAAGCGTCATTGGAAAGAACCGTTGCGTTTGGCAACTCTTCATTGATCATCACTTCGTACTCATCATTGGTTGCTTCAGTATCTGCGTTGTCATTATTGACCCAAACGGTATCTCTACTAAAGTTCTCGCAAGCACCTTCTGAAAGCGTCCAAACGAACATGTTGGTATTCGCGTCCAAATTGTTCACCATCGTAGTTGGCATATTTGGTTGCGCAATCGTTGCGTTAGTATTCACTGCCGTCCAGACTCCTGAAGACATCGTTGGCTCCACTGCTTCAAGCATGATGTTTTCATCATCACAAACGTAGATTTGATCATCTATCGCAAATGCCGATTCGTTTGGAATCATCTGAACAGCCAATGCCATCGGGTTAGAAGGCATGGATTCGCAACCATCTTTGGCTGCTACCACGTAGTAATCTCCCGCAACCATTTGCGTCGCGTTTTGGATTTCCAAAGTTGGTCCGCTGGTCATTGAAATCACATCATTAGTAGCTGCGTTATACCAAGTATATTCGATTCCTGCGCCTGTCGGCGAAATGGCGTTGATAATCGCCATATCACCTTCGCAAGGCACATCTGGAGTAGCAATCATAGGTTGGTCAGGCGTTTCCGTAACGAAAACTTCCGTTGCCATCGTGGTAGAAGAACAACCATCTTTTTCGATAACAATGTAATATTCTCCTGCATCCAACATCGTCGCGTTGGTAATCACTGGATTGACATTAGAAGAAGAGAATCCGTTTGGCCCTACCCACTGGTAAGTTGCTCCCGGAATCCATTCTGCAGTCAATTGAATGTCATCACCTGTGCATGCTGGATCAGCAGCAGTAGTTTGGTTGGTTGGCATATCAGTAGCCAAACCGCCTGTAATTTCTAAAAACTGCGCATTTGATGCGTCTGAGTCACAACCATCCACTCTGATGATGACGTAGTAGGTTCCGGTATTTGCAGTAGTCGCATTTGGGAACTCAATCATTGGAGTAGTCGTGGTAGTAACTGGCTGATTGGTCATCGCGTCGTACCAAACATATTCTACAGTGGTGCCGGGTTGGAAAACAGGGTTAGCAACTGAAATCATTGCCATATTCCCTTCACAAACTGACACTGGCATATCTAAAATTGGAGTGGTCGGTTTCTCTCTGATGAAAGCAGTCGTTGGAGGTACTGCTTCGACACATCCTCCTCTGGTTACAGTCAAAATATAATCACCCGCATCAGCCATAGTCGCATTGGTAATGACTGGTGATGGGTTGACAGAGGTAAATGAATTTGGACCCGTCCAAGAGTAGGTCACTCCGGCAGTCATATCAGCAGTTAACATCAAGTCATCACCCTCGCATAGTGGGCTGGTCATCGTGGTATTGTTAGTAGGAGTCGTCATATTGATAGCTTGACTTACGTCCAACATCACCCCATTGGACGGAATAGATTGACATCCATCCATATCAACAGAAACGAAGTAGCGACCTCCATCAGTAGTCATTACATTAGGAATGAAAAACATTCCGTCAGTAGTGTTACCAACTACCGCACCTGTCACATCATGGAACCAAGTATAGTTAATCGGACCACTTGGGTTATTGATTGGGTTAGTAACAGTGAAGGTCACGTCTTCTCCCTCACAAACAGGTCCCATGTTGTCAATAATTGGTTGGTCAGGTGTTGCGGTTACGCTTACTGCAGTTGTTGCAGAAGTAGTTCCGCATCCATCTTTGGTGACCAAGACATAATAGTCCATGGCATCGAAAGTTGTCACGCCATTTAGCGTAAGCGAAGGAGTGTCACCAATCAAGGTGCCATCTGCATCGTACCATTCATAGAATGCACCTGAAACCGGATTGACAGTCAAGGTTACATTGTCTCCTTCACATGCCGGAGCGTTGACGGTACCATTGGTTGGTGCATCAACAGCAGGTCCAGTTCTAACTGCTATGTCTTCTTCATTTGAGTTGTCAGAAGTACAGCCTTTGTCAGTGACATTGACTGAGTATTTTCCTGATTGAACCGATCTCAAAAATCCAAGTGTCAGGGTATTTACAGTAGTGGTATCGAATGCTCGTCTGCCTGAACCACCATCATAAAACCATACATATTCTGGATTGGCTACTCCTGCCGCTGTGGCAGTTAGGATTAATTCTTCGCTTTCGCAAAATTCATTCTCATTTGCGTCAAGCAACGGTGGCGCTAAAGTAGGATTGACAGTCACTGCCACATCTTTTGGCTGCGAAGGACACCCTCTATCAGAAACGATAGCTAATGAGAAGCTTCCTGAATTACCGGCTGTTAGGTTATTCGCGTCAAGCGGAAATGGTCCTGCTGAAGCGGCTGTTCCTGTGTAGATAAATCCACCTGGTCCAGTCCATGTGTAGTCCACTGAATCAGTGGCTGGCACGGCATTGATTGCAGTCAGTGTTACCAAATTGCCTTCGCAAATATCAACGCTATTTGAAAGGTCAATAATCACGGGGGTGTTACCATTGTGGCAAGTGTATTCGCGGAAATTATCGACGTCGTTGTTGTCATCATCAGGGCAGTTAGCGCCGTTGATACACTCATCGCTATCACTCAAACCATCATCGTCTGAATCTAAATCATCGACATCGGAAACGCCGTCATTGTCAGTATCGACACATGGCCATTGGTCACATTCATAAATATCAACGATACCATCATTGTCTCTATCAATGTCTTGAAAATCCGCGATGCCGTCACCGTCATGATCTTCTGGATCTGAGATAGCAGTCAATGGTGTGTTTAAACTATCCGCAATCGGCTGTCCATTTGCGTTTACGGTTGGTACGCCGACACCTATCGTTCCGTCGTCATCGTTGTCTGGGTTATTTGCCTCATGAGTGTCAAAGATTAGGTCATTGTCTGAATCCAAATCATGCCAGTCAGGAGTATTGTCACCATCAGTGTCGATTGGATTGGAAGTCACAGGTAGCTGGGCATTGTTGCCGTCTGCGATTGCGATTCCATCTTTGTCAACGGTTGGTATTAGAGCGCCGATGATACCGTCATTGTCTGAGTCAG
>CALCJP010000125.1 GCA_937967625.1 uncultured Saprospiraceae bacterium | reverse complement strand
TTTTAATCAATCGAACTTGCTACAATGCTTCTCGAAATGATAATTTCAAAGTCAATGCGCCTTCCAGTTTTTTGATAAGAGATGGCTACATTTTGGTCTATCAGGACGTGCGTGGGCGCTACCTTTCGGGTGGCACTTTTGACAATATGCGCCCAAATATCCCTGGCAATAAAAAGAAACGCAAAAACGAAACCGACGAAAGTTCTGACACATGGGACACCATCGATTGGTTGGTCAAAAACATTCCAAACAATAATAAAAAAGCAGGAATCTATGGCATCTCCTATCCAGGGCATTATGCGGCGATGGCGACCGTAGATGCGCACCCTGCGCTTAAAGCATCTTCGCCACAGGCACCGATTGCCGATTTCTTTTTTGATGACTTTCATCATCATGGAGCGTTTTTGCAGAGCTATTTGCCGGCGTTTGCGGTGTTTGGTTATCAAAAAGATACGCTCACCAAAGAGCCGTGGTATGTTGATAAAATGATGCGTGTTTTTGGTGAAAAAGTAGCGGATGGCTATTCCTACAATCTCGAATTAGGGCCACTCAAAAATGCGACGGAGAAGTTCCACCATGATAATTTTTTTTGGAAGCAAATCGTCGAGCATCCAAACTACGATGAGTTTTGGCAAAAGCGCTCGATTTTGCCTCACCTCAAAAAAATAAAACCTGCAGTACTGACAGTCGGAGGTTGGTATGATGCCGAGGATTTGTACGGACCTTTGGAGATTTACAAAAACATCGAAACCAAAAATCGAAAAGCAAAGAACACCATCGTCATGGGTCCGTGGACACACGGCGGATGGGCTCGCGAGCGAGGACAACAAACCGTCAATCATATTTATTACGGCGATAGTATTTCTACTTTTTTCCAAAAAGAAATAGAGTTGAAGTTCTTTCAGCATCACTTGAAAAAAGGTGCCAATCCAAATTTACCAGAAGCATATATGTTTGACACGGGTACGAAGGAATGGAAGGAATTTGCAAACTGGCCCCCAGAAGAAATCAAGCCGACCACCTTCTACTTTGGTAAAAATGGCGAGCTTTCGCTCAATGAACCAACGGACAAAACTGCCAAGTTTGAATATACAAGCGACCCTAACAAACCGGTGCCATATCGCTCCACAACGGAGGGGCTAACTTTCACGCCACGCATGTTCATCACCGATGATCAGCGCCATGCTTCTTATCGACCCGATGTGGTGACTTTTAAAACTGAGGTGCTGGAAGAGGAGGTGACCATCGCAGGCGAAATATTGGCTGACTTAGTGGTTTCGATGTCAGGAACGGATGCTGATTTTGTGGTGAAATTGATTGATGTCTATCCCCCAGATCATCCGAATTACGACCACAATCCGAAAAATATTCAAATGGGTTCTTATCAGCAATTGGTGCGGCATGAGGTCTTTCGTGGGCGGTTTCGGGATAGCTATGAGTTTCCCAAACCGTTTGAGCCAAATGTGCCAACGAAGGTGAAAGTGCCCCTGCAAGACATATTGCATACCTTCAAAAAAGGACATCAAATTATGATTCAGATTCACTCGACTTGGTTTCCTTACATTGATAGAAATCCGCAGAAATATGTCCCCAATATCTTCAAAGCAAATGAGGAAGATTTTATCAAATCAGAGATTCGAGTCCATGGAAGTTCGAGTGTGAAGGCGGGCGGTGATTTGAGTGAGGAGGATGTGATTCGTCCTTAGGGTTCTTGATTTTTCCCGCTTTCGCGAAATGAGGTCATTTCGCGAAAGCGAGAAAAGAAATTTAGATTGACTGCGCATCAATAGCTGCAATTCCCACCATATCCACAATCTGTCTGACCGTAGCTCCGGGCTGAAGAATGTGCACCGGTCTTTTTAGTCCTAAAATTATAGGTCCAATAATGTCAAGTTCGCCTACGCTACTGAGGAGATTGTAGGCAAGGTTGGCCGAGGAGAGACTTGGGAAAATCAAGGTATTGGTGCGATGTCCAGTCAATTTGGAGAATGGGTAATATTGTTCCAATAGTTCGGGGTTAAGTGCAAAATGGGCTTGCATTTCACCATCAACGATCCAATCAGGATGACGTTCATGGATGATTTTGGTGGCGGTTCGCATGAGGATACCTGACTTTCCTTTTGGCACTGAGCCAAAGTTGGAGTAAGTGACTAAAGCTATCTTAGGTTCGATGTTGAATTGGCGAACTTTCTCTGCTACCAGCTCCGTGATATTGGCAATATCCTCGGCATTCAAAAAATGATTGATGGCTGTATCTGCTAAAAATAGAGGACCATTTTTAGTCATGGCAATGTGAACACTTGCGACTTTTTCTACGCCTTCTCTTATTCCAACAATTTGAAGAACAGGTTTGAGCGTATCTGCAAATTTGCGACTTTGTCCACCAATCATCGCATCGGCGGCCCCCGTTTCAACCATCATGGCGCCGTAGCTGCTTCGGGTAGACATATAGTGACGTGCTTCGGCTTTCAGTAAACCTTTACGTTTCCTTTTTTGATAGAATCGCTCAACATAATCCTCGAAGGTTTGGGCGGCTTTGGTATCAACATGGGTCTTAGGATCGATGATGGGTACCTGAGGCAAATCAATATTGTTTTCCTCCATCAGCTTTTTTATAGCATGGATGTTTCCCAACAAGATCGGTTTTGCAATTCCGTCTTCTACGACCTCAAGTGCAGCGCGGAGGATAGGTATATTTTCAGCGTCAGCGAAAACAATTTTCTTTAAATCTTGCTTGGCTTTTGATTGGATGATTTTGGAGAGGGAGTGATCGTTGCCGAGACGCTTTTGTAGTTCGATTTCATATTGTTCCCAGTTTTTGATGGGTTGCTTTGCGACTCCTGACTCCATAGCTGCTTTGGCAACTGCCGGAGCCACAATCGAAATCAATCTTGGATCAACCGGTTTGGGTATGATGTAATCCTTCCCAAAAGTCATCTGGACATTATTGTAAGCCATGTTGACGATTTCGGGAACTGGTTTTTTTGCCAAATCTGCCAAAGCCCTAACGGCGCCTAACTTCATCGCTTCATTGATTTCCGTGGCACGCACATCAAGCGCCCCTCTAAAAATGAATGGAAACCCCAGCACATTATTGACCTGATTAGGATAATCAGAGCGCCCGGTTGCCATGATGCAATCAGGACGAGCTTCCTTTGCGTCTTCGTAAGCAATCTCAGGCGTCGGATTTGCCATCGCAAAGATGATCGGATTAGGTGACATGGGCTTTATCATGTCTTTATTTAAAATGTTGCCTCGCGAAAGCCCAATGAATACGTCTGCGCCGTTCAATATTTCTGAAAGGGAAGTGGAAGCAGGTACTGCTCCATTGACGAATTCAGGTTTTTTGCCAGTCAGGTTGTCCCGATCTGGATGGATCAATCCTTTACTGTCAAACATGAAAATATTCTCACGCTTCGCGCCTAACGAAATATAAATCCGTGTGCAAGAGATTGCAGAAGCACCGGCGCCATTGATCACAATTTTTACTTTTGAAATGTCTTTTCCAACAATGTCTAAGGCGTTGAGTAGGGCTGCTCCGGAGATGATTGCAGTGCCATGCTGATCATCATGCATGACGGGGATGTTGAGTTCTTTTTTAAGACGCTCTTCGATTTCGAAAGCGTTTGGGGCCGAGATGTCTTCCAAATTTACGCCACCAAAAGTAGGCTCCAAAATCTTTACAGTTCTGACAAATTCGTCAACATCTTTCGTGTCTAATTCTAAATCAAAACAATCAATGTCTGCATAGATTTTGAAAAGCAGCCCTTTTCCTTCCATCACCGGTTTGCTTGCTGCTGGTCCTAAATCTCCCAATCCAAGCACTGCCGTTCCATTGCTGATGACAGCTACGAGGTTGCCCTTTGCAGTATAGTCGTAAACGGTTTCAGGTTTTTTTTCGATTTCTAAACAGGGCTCTGCAACGCCAGGTGAATAGGCCAAAGACAAGTCCCTCTGAGTGGCAGTTTCTTTTGTCGGAATGACTTCAATTTTGCCAGGTCTTCCTTTTTGGTGGTATTCGAGTGCAGCTTTCTTTAGACTTTTTTTACTCATCCTTGTTAGGTTTTTAGGGGCGCGAAGGTATTACTTTCAAAGGAGGAATTTTAACCACAAAAGAAGGCACAAAAAGATTTCAAAAACTTTTGTGCCTTCTTTTGTGGTAAAAAAAAATTACTTATTGATAAATATCTTTTTCGTAATTACTTGACTATCAGTTTTTAACTGCACTAAGTACATGCCTTTGCTGAAAGTATCGGTGCTAAGGTTTATAACTGTTTGCCCTTTTTCGACTTTCGTCGAATGGATGATATTTCCCGAAAGGGAGAAAATTTCAATCAGTGTATTTTGGGAAGCTGGTGTAGATAATTGAAGCGCGATTGCTCCATCCGCTGGGTTAGGGAAAATTGAAAAAGCAAGGGTTGATTCCTCATTAGTCCCACTACTACATGGCGAACAAAAGCTCCCTCCACAGTCGATTCCTTCCTCATCTCCATTTTGAATATGGTCGCGGCAGGTCCAAAAATTAGTTCTGATGGTTTGCGCTTCCGATTCCAAATCAGCTTTGATGGCTTGCTGATCAGGCGTTAAATTGGGCAATAAATTATTGAGTTCCAAGGAGTCATTGAGCAAATCATACATCTCTTCTGTTCCACTATCAAATTTGATAATTTTGTATTGATCATCGCGAATGGTGTAGCCCTGCGTACCGAAGTTGCCTCCCACTTCCGAATAGTTATAACTTCTCTTTGCTCCGGATTCGCCTGTTAGCAAGTGCTTGAAGCTCAGACTATTATAAATGCCTCCTGGCAAATCAGCACCTGCCAATTCTAAAATAGTTGCATAAATATCTAAGACATGCACGAGGGCTGACTCTCTTTCTCCCTTTCGGGAAACGCCCTTGCCCGCAACGATAAAAGGCACTCGAATGCCGCCTTGATATAGAGAACCTTTTCCTTGTCTGTTGGGGTAGTCTCTTAGCACCTCATTGGAAGTGCCATTGTCACCAATGTAGATGACTACGGTGTTGTCTCGCTCTGCTGCCGACAATGAATTCAAAAAGCGATTCAACTCAAAATCAAGGGACTCAATCATGGCAATAAATTGCCCAAGGTCTGTGTTAGTGTCATCAATGGAATAGGTTCCTGCTGGAGGCACATGAAAGGGAGTATGAGGTGCAACATGCCCTTGCCATAAAAACCAAGGCTTGGTTTGGTTATTCACCCAATCAATCGAGGCATTGGTGAAAGCAGTAGTGGCATAAGTGTCCTCTCTTGATGAAACGCCATTTTCAACTTTGTTCCATGAAAAGTAATCTGGAACGGCTCCGCCCATTGGGCCCATGAAATAATCGATTCCATGATGGGCAGGGTGATTATTGTCAATCGGTCGGGAAGAAAGGTGCCATTTTCCAATCACTGCGTCGGCATAAGCCTCATTGGTTTGAGTGGCTAATTCTTTAAAAATAGAGGTGTTAGTAGTGTCAAAATTGACCATCAGGCGAGTGACGCCATTGGCGATTCCGTATTTACCACTCATGATGGCTGCCCGTGTGGGTGAGCAAACAGGCGCTGCAAAGGCATTTTCGAAGGTAATTCCAATTGACCGTAAACTATCCAAGGTTGGCGTAGTAGGTCGTATTTCTGGTTCGTGATAGCCATTGCTGTGATCGACTCCCAAATCATCTGCGATGACTAATAGGATGTTGGGGTGATCTTGTGCAAGAGCATTTTCCGAAAGGACGAAAAGGGAGAGGAGGAGAAAGGTTAATGTTTTTTTCATGATTGACTTTTGATTTTGTTGCTTTTGGTAGTGGAGTCGTATAGGTAGATTCGGTTTAAAGGTAAAGGTTGCACGTCGATTATATTTAAGGTAAGTGCATGGACAAAAGTAAACATAGAATAAATGCTTGCTTATTTTTGTACTGATCGAGGCATTTTTTCTTTGCATATCCTTAGATACGGAACTAAAAAATAACAAAGAGCAGGACAAAAAGAAGTGAGTATTTACTTATGGTTATTTTTGTCCAAGCACTTAGGTTGGTATTCAATTTTATACTTTCCCCAATGAATGGATGATCTCCGCCTCTGGTTCAGTGTGGCGGAAAATTATGTTTGTCACAAATGTGTCGATTATTTAAGCTGTGGTACTTACCTTTCCGCTTTGAAAATGTTTGGATAGATTTTAATAAATCTCATCTTCGTTCACGAATTACCCATGCACCAACTTTTTGGTACCTTTTTCGGATTAGGATTTTCAAAATTTGCTCCCGGCACGGTGGCGAGTGTGGTGGCGTGTTTGTTGTTCTATTTTTTGAAGATGCCGATTTGGCTTTCCCTAATTGTGATTATCGTTCTTTTCTTTTTGGGTATTCAATCTGCCAATCATTTGGAAAAAGAATTTGAAAAAGACGCCAGTTGCATTGTGATAGATGAATTGGTCGGCATGTGGATTGCGCTCCTTTTTGTGCCTTTTGATTGGCGCTACTTTTTGGCGGCACTGGTTCTGTTTCGAATTTTCGATATTTCGAAAATACTTTATATCAATAGAGCCGAACGACTGCAAGGCGGCTTAGGGGTTATGGCTGACGATGTTTTGGCGGGTATTTACTCAAATCTGCTCATTCAATGTTTTATTTGGTACAACTAAAAAATCGCCTTTTCTTTGCGCCCCTAAATAAGATCAACCACATACTATGGCATTCAAGCTAACGGTTCCTCATGCGGCGAGTTTTTCCAGAATTTTGATGGCTCCGTTGTCGATACTCTATCTCTACGAATTTCCCTATAAAGTGCCGGTTTTGTTAGCAATCGTGGCGTTTGCCGGGTTGAGTGATTTTTTGGATGGCTATTTGGCTCGGAAGCTCAATTCGGTTTCTGAATTGGGCGCATCGATTGATTTTACGGCAGATAAGATTTTTACGAATACCTTTCTCACAGTTTTTGCTATTGCGGGCGATATGCCGATTTGGATGTTGTTGGTGATTCTCAATCGTGATTTTTGGGTGATGGGGATTCGGATTTTTACTGCCTCTGAGGGCATGGTCATTTCTTCCAGCAAAGTCGGCAAATGGAAAACTACCGCTTTTTTCGCAGGTATGTTTGGCGTCATTTGGGGGCATCTGTTGGGGTATTATTTTTTATTGATTGGGGTTGTATTTTGTTTAGTCTCGATGGTGCATTACACGACTTCGTTTGTGAAAGTGGTCAGGGAGAGCAAGAAGCGGTATTAGAATATTTGTTGTTTTTGCTTTCGCCCATTCAGGGCTAACAAATGCGTTCATTTTTGCCGAGGGCTCTGCCCTCGGTTAGTGCTAACGCCCCTTCGGGGCTTTCTTTTCTATCGAGTACTATCACATCCTCCGGATCAATAACCCAAATTTGCCAAAGCTATTTCTTTCTTTTCTATCGGATATTATTCGACCATTATCTTAAAAACTTCCCTTCCGACTTTCGTCGAAATCTCCAATAAATACATGCCTTTCGGCAAATGCTTGTGACGTAAGTCAAGTTGATCACCTGCCGCATTTTGCGAAAGCAGGACATTTCCCGAAAGGGAGGAAAGGGTCAAGTATGCCTCAGCAGGCAAAGATTTCAAATTTAAAATACCAGCAGTTGGATTGGGGAAAACTTGGATTTCGCTCATTTGCCCGAAAGGGCGAACGGAAGAAGAACCACAACTAATCAGCCCTTCGATATTGTGCTTTGAAACAAATTCCCAAATCAAATGGCTGGCGCTGACATCCACATTGGTTTTGGAAGGCGTGCCGTTGACATCGGGCCAGGTGTGGTCGCCACCATTGACTTTATAGTGCTCCACGGAGGTGCAGGCGTCGCCATCTTTCCATGAAAAATACTCGACGGTGCTGCCATCGGCGGAGTTGAGATCGGGCATTTGGACGACCGTGGGAGTGGGGGAGGTGTTGTTTTGATTAATCCAAAAATCATTGACCTGATCCATTGAATAACTCCAACCCGGAAAGCCACCATAAGACACCACGCCATCGTCGGTGCCATGTATGGTAATCACGGCAGTGGGGTGATTCGCGTTGCAATTATTGTAACTATCCAAAAGCATGGTGCCAGCCACCGAACCTATGGCAGCAAACCGATCACTCATTTTGCAAGCCAAATCAAAACTGAAAAATCCGCCATTGGAATAGCCGCAAGCATAGACCCGTTTTTGGTCGATATTGTAGTCGGCAATCAGTTCATCAAGCATGGCTTTTGTGAATCCTAAATCATCTGCGTCGCTTTTGGAATTGGGTCCTTCGACATTCCAATGAGGGCTGCCATCGTCATCATTGGAGCCTTGCGGATAGACCAAAATAAAATTGGCAGTGTCGGCAATCGGACGCATGTCTCCGAGAAAAAACATGTCTTTGGCAGACATGCCGAAGCCATGAAAATTGAATAACAGCGGAACGGCAGTAGTGCCATCATAACTTGCAGGTATATAAACCGTGTACTCGCGAGTCAGCCCGTCATGCTGCAATGACTTTTCGAGGGTTTGTTGCGCTAAAAGTGTGCAACTTGAAATTAGAAAGGTGAAAAATAATTTGAATCGAACTTGCATTTTAATCTGTTTTTGCTGGCTAAAAGTAAGACAAATTTCACTTTCGTGAAATTCCCTATCTTGCACGTTCGCTAAATAGAAATTGAGAAAATGAGTACACCAACAAAGCAAGTCCCTTTCGGGCAAAAAGTAGCATTCGGAATGGGAATGCTCGCCAATCAAATGTTTCCCGCCGCATTAGGAATTTTCATGGTTGTCTTGGTCGAAGGCTTAGGATTCCCACCTTTTCTGTGGGGGATATTGATGTTTTTGCCTCGATTGTTTGATGCCATTACTGACCCGCTGATGGGTTTCATTTCTGACAATACGCGCTCCAAATATGGACGACGTCGGCAGTACGTTTTTATTGGAGCAATTATCATGGGACTCTCTTATTTTTTCATGTGGCAGCTCTATGCAGAGAATAGCGTGGACTATAATTTTTGGTACTTTTTAGGGTGGTCTATCATTTTCTATTTAGGATTGACGATTTTTAGTGTGCCTTACGTGGCGATGGGTTATGAGATGAGCAATGACTTTCATGAGCGCACCAACATCATGGCAGTTGCGCAGTGGATTGGTCAATGGGCATGGGTGATTGCACCTTGGTTTTGGGTGATTTTGTACGATCCGGCATGGTTTGAAACCTCCGCTGCCGGTGTTCGCGAATTGTCGATTTGGGTGGGTGGCGCTTGTATGTTGATGGCGATGGTTCCAGCATTATTTCTAAAAAGTGAATCAACTGAAAATGAAACCAGTTATGAGCCGCTAACGCTCAGCAATTTGTCCAGTAGCTTTTCAGAAATCTTTGATGGGTTTAGAGAAGCGACTAAAAATGTGCCTTTCCGTAGGCTATGTGTGGCTACTTTTTTGGTCTTCAATTCATTTAATACAATTGCCTCATTTTCGTTTTTTATCATAGTCTATTATTTGTTTAGTGGAGATGCAGGAGCGGCTGGAATTTGGCCAACTTTGCATGGATGTTTGGGCGCTTTAGGTACGACTTTCATTGTGATTCCAATCGTTACGGCAATGTCAAAAAGAATTGGGAAGAAGAGAACCTTCCTGATTTCGCAAGCGATCTCAATTATAGGATACATTCTTTTCTGGTTCCTTTTTGTGCCGGGCAAACCGTATTTGTTCTTATTCGCACTTCCATTTTTCTCTTTTGGAATTGGCGGGTTGTTCACCTTGATGATGTCTATGACTGCTGATGTGATTGACTTGGATGAACTCAATACGGGGAAGCGTCGAGAAGGAATCTTCGGAGCGATTTACTGGTGGATGGTCAAATTCGGAACTGCATTTGCTGGGTTGCTGAGTGGGTCGATTATGGCTTATGTTGGCTTTACTCAGGGTGTCGCAGAACAGCCTGAAGGAGCGCTCACAGGTTTGCGTATGTTTTACTCCTTCTTGCCAATAGCAGGCACCTTACTCGCCATTTGGGTGATGTGGGGATATGATTTGTCGGAAGACAGAGCGAATGAAATTCGAGCGCAACTGGAGGCTCGGAAGTGATTATTTTCCGAAAGGAAGATTAGTTTTGAAATGATATTCCGCGAAAGCGGCGAAAATAAGAGATGAAATTTCACTTTCGTGAAATTAACCTTACCCCAATTCAACATTTCCAAACCCCTCCACGTTTTAAAGAAAAATAGCATAAAATATGAGATTTATACTCGCAATTTGTCTAACCACATTCGCTTTCACGGCGCTCAATGCTCAATTTAAAACCGACGAAGAGGAATTGATGATCATGGTTTCTGATGGAACCGATGATGGAAAACATACCAATCCGCCACTTCCAAGTGAATATACCGCCAAGTCCAGAAACGCAACACCCGCTCCCTCAAAACCGGAGGTGGAACCCGTTTTGAATGCTCCGATTCGTTCGTTGGGGATGACGGATTGTATTCAAGCAGCCGTGTTTTTGAAGCGCCCTGAATTGGGCATTTCTGGGTTCATGCTCATTTTTACGATCAATGATTCAGTCGCTGGAATGCAGTCGGAATTGACTATGCCTGACGGCAAAACTTATCAAGGCGTCTATCGCTTAGTGCGACAGAAAGTCGATCCTTCTGAGCCGATTCCTACTGGCATGACGACCTATAAAGTGGAAGGGACTTTCTTTTTGTTGGGGGTTTCTTAGTGTGATTTGGAACGACATTCCGCGAAAGCGGCCGTAATAAAAGAGTGATTTTAAGAGCACTTTCGTGAAATATCGAAACATCAAAAAAAATGAGTTATCAACCAAGGTCGATAACTCATTTTTGTATTTAAAAACAACTTCGAAGTTTGTGTTTACGGAACCAAAACCTGATTCACTGCATGAACCACTCCGTTTGCTCCCTGCACATCTGTGATGATGATGTCAACAGATTGTCCACTTGTAGTTTCCAATTTCGCGCCAGCAGAAAGATCCACAGTTAAGTTAGCACCTCCAACTGTCATCACGACTTGGTCATCTGTCAATTCATCTGATTGCACATTGGCTCCGACTACGTGGTAATCCAAAACTGCTTGCAACGTCCCAACTGGAATGTCTTCCAAACCGTTCCAATCTGCATTAGAATCAAGCAATGCTTGGAATGCATCATTAGTAGGCGCAAAAACTGTAAATGGACCGGCTCCTGATAAAAACGCCACATAATCCAAAGTCAAATCATCACGAGTTAGTGCTGCCACCAAGGTGGTGAAATTTGGATTATTCAGTGCGATGTCAACGACACTTGGAGGCAACATCACTCGGTCGATGATATGAACCGTACCGTTAGTAGTTTCGACATCGGTGGTCAATGGGTTGGCAGAGCTGTTGAATTGAACGCCACCTGTTACATCAATTTTCAAGTCGATGGATTCCATATTCGGACCTTCTGCTAAAGTCGGTACATAAGAATCCGTCAAGCCTGCTGCTTTGACATTGCCATTGATGACATGAAATTTCAAAACATTCGCTAAGGTCGCATTGTCAATATCGCTCAATGAGTTCCAATCTGGATTAGAATCCAAAAGCGCTTGGAAGGCATCGTTGTTTGGTGCGAAAACGGTGAAAGGACCATCTCCCTGCAATGCTGAGACCAAATCTGCCTGAGTCAACGCATCCACTAAAATGCTTAGGTCGTCGGTGTCAACTGCTGTGCCTACGATGTCTTTGATTTCTGGAACTGGATCTACTGGGTCAATGTCGTCTCCGCAAGAGGTTAGGAAAAACATACCGCTCACTAAGAAACCATAAAAGAATAATTTAAAATTAGTCATTAATTTAATTTTTTGATTAGAAATAATTGTTGTGTTACAGAATTGCTCTGTTTAATTTATTGAAACCAAAACTGGTAAGGTCTATGTCTTAGATTCTCTTTTCTTCTGTAATTATGCAGAGAAGTGAGAATGGGTTGTCTGAGTAGGAAAAGTTTTTAGAATTAATTTTCACCATTTATGAATGAAACCAGTTGATACAGTCATGAAGTTGAGCCAATTTCGGACAAAGCCATCTCCGGGTCCATCTGGTTCAGAAGTGCCAACTGCTCCGCCACCTAAATAGCGCAGATTTAAAAATGCAGTGACTGGTTCGCTAATTTGATAGCCTGCACGAAGACTGGCATCCAAAATGGCACCCACGACTTCATTGTCACTTCCATTCAAATAGCTGACGGGCGCATAGATTCCGTCTGCTTCCAATTCGGCGAAAGCCCGTTCGTTGAGTTGAACACGCCCTCTGACTTTTAAGGCTGGAACTGGGCCCACATCGCGATTGGTTCGGAATTGGCTACCATCTCCTGACTCAAAGGCAATGGTGGCATTTCGAAGTTGTAAAGAAAGACCGATTCCGAACTTGTATTTTTCGTTGTTAGATAGTAATTCACGTAGATAACTCGCGCGGTAGAACGGAAATCCGTACAATAGTTTGACATTGGATCCTGCTGCAAAAGTTAGGTCATCTACCACCAAATCATCTTCTAATAGTACCTGAGATTCAATTTTGAGAGGCTGATAAAGCAGGAAGAAACTATTTTTCTTTTTCCACTCAAACTCAAGCGAAAGCCGACTAAATGCAAACAAAACATCTTGACCTCCATCTTCTCGATAGTCAAAGTAGGTGCCGTTGTTGCTGAATTGGACTCTATGTGCCAAAACAGAAAGGAAACCCAATTCTCCAGATGCTTTTAGCTTGTAATTTTTGGGTGAAAAATCTTCTGGTGCAGGTGTATTTTGAGAAAAACCGGAAGAAAAAATGGTTATAAAAAATAGGAAAGTAATTAATAGCCTGTACTTCATTTTTGACTTAATCTTTGAAATTTTGCGTTTGACGCTCTAACCAAAGAAGCATTATTTTGTTCAAGAAGTTCTAATTTTTTTGGTTAAATTTAGTAAACACATCAACTCACCAAATGCGGATAGGCTTCCGCTCTGTTTTGGAAAGATAATATTTTAGGATTCATGATGACGCCGTCATTGATCTCAATGGCTCGCCTGATAGTTTCGCTTTTTTCCCAAGCATCGGAGCCACTCATGACCACAGACAAATATGAAATCACACCAATGGAGATTTCCCAAGAAGCACAATCCCAGAGATAGGAAGGCGTGTGATCGACTGCATAATATCGGAGAGTTCCGACCTTAAATATGGGCGCATCAAAAGAAGTCGGTTTGGCAAATGAAAAGCCCATTCCTTCATCGCAACTGACATCCACAATCAGACACCCCTTTTTTAGCAAATGATTTTGATGTTTTTCTACAAACATCAGCGGCTTGTCAGTGTCCTGCAAAATACCGTTGACGATGATGTCCGCGTCTTTCAATTCCTCTGCGAAAGGCAGTGATGTTCCATCTGGGTGTACGGAAATCAAGCTGCCGTTTTCATCCGCTTCAAATTGCGAATAATTGACACCCGCCATCTGGTCTGCCACTAAAAAATAATCTCTTTGTGTGTAAACTGAAATGTCTTGAACTCCTCTCGCCTGCAACGCCCGAATCGCTCCTCGACTCACCGAACCAAAACTAAGCACGACTGCTTTACGATTGGAGCCATAGTTTCCGTCGATGCCTGCCAAATTCATCGCATGATGAACCCCAGCGTACCCAGCGATTTCATTGTTTTTATGAAACACGTGCATCTGCCAATCTCCTCGTTTGGACCAACTATGCATCGCCTCCCATGCAATCAAAGTCAACCGACTATCTATCGCAGTTTGAGTGATTTTTTGTTGTTGCACACAATGTGGCCATCCCCAATGCACCGTACCATTTTTCATCTCATCAAAATCCGCCTGAATCGGCTTTGCCAATAACACCACCTCTGATTTTTCAAACAAATCTGCACGACTCATCACTCCACCACTGAGGCTCCCCAATTGCTCATCGCTCATGCCATACGGCACTCCATATCCTTTCTCAAAGAAGAGGTTCTTTCGGATTTCTTCATCAATCCATTCTAACTGATCGGGATGAATGGGCACGCGACGCTCTTGCTTCTTTTTTGAGGTTCCGAAAACGCCTACTTTGAGTAATACCATAGATTCTTTTTTTTAACAACAACAATTTGCGGAACCTACGGAAATAAATCCGCTAAAGCGATTAAATTAAGGAATTGGGAAAACCTTAATAAGAAAGCGCACAAAAGAATCTATCGCCTTTCGGCAAATATGCCAGATTAGATAGGTTTCACTTTCGTGAAAACATTTAACAGATAGGGATTACTCCTCCAATAAAAACCCACGAAAATTATCCAAAATATTACGATTCGGATCTTCTGACAAATACTTAAACCGCCCGCGCTTCCCAACTATCTCATAAAGCGGAACCGAGTACAATTGATACGAATCTCGCACCACATCTTGCGAAACGATGGCATGAATGCCGGTAGGTTGATGTTCCGCGATGGCGCCTTTCCATTTTTCTGGAGATTTGTCAATGGAGACATTGAGCATGATGACACCTAATTTTTCCAGGTCGTCTCGCATGGGGCGATATTTATTGAAGCCACTGATGCAAGGCTTGCACCAACTCGCCCAAAAACTAAGATACACTACGTCTCCTTGAAAATCACTGAGCTTCTTTTTGGTGCCATCTGCCATGGTCATTTCGAAATCGGGGGCGAATTCTTTGACCACTTCTTTTTCGATGATGACGCCTTCGATGGGTGGGACGTCTTGTGCATTTAGCGAAAGCGGTAAAAAACAAAGAAGGTAGAAATAGTGGCGTAAAGACATGGAAAGTTATTTTGTGTTTGTGAATGCGCTGAAAGAACGAATGAAATTGGGTTATGTTTTTAGGTTAATTTTCGCTTTCGCTAAATAAGGTTATTTGCCGAAAGGCTTCATGAAAGCATATTCTTAAATTATTTCAGACGCCCTGCTTTTCGCAAATCCTCATTTTGAATTCAATCCATCAGATACAACTACTGACCTCAGCCCCATTTCGCGAAAGCGTAAGTTTATAAAATTGGATATTGGGGTATCTGCGAATCTTGGGAGATAGGAGAGGGGCAGCAACAAAAAGTCATGAGAAATGAAAATTGATGTCCTACTGACCAATATGGATTAGTTGGTATTTTTACTTTTCGTATCTTTAAAATAAAAAAGCATGAAATTCCTTCTCTCTACTATTGCGTTTGCGCTCTTTCTATTTTCTTCAGCTGCGGGTCAATGCCCTACCGAGAGAACCTATCTACTATCGCAAAGTGATGTCACTAATTTCGGGAATCAATATCCGAATTGCGAGATTTTGCCTAATCAGGTTCTGCTATTTATTGAGGGAGATAAGGCAGGGAATGATCCAATTGTTGATTTGACGCCCTTGTCTAATTTAAAGGAGATTCGTAGTGGTCTTATCATTAGATATAATGATCAATTGGAATCACTGGCTGGTTTTGAAAATTTGAAAAAAGTCGGTTCGCTATCCATCATACAAAGTGAAAAACTAAAAAGCATTGAAGCCCTTCGAGGTTTGGATACCATAACTCGAAACTTGACACTCAACTATCTTCCTGAGCTTAATTCTTTAAATGGTCTAAATAACATTCGTGAGCTTGATCGACTGATTATAGATAGCTGTTTTCAATTGCAAAATCTGGATGGGTTACAAAATTTGACGAAAGTCAATGGTGGTTTGCTTTTGTCTGTCCTACCGAAACTATCCAATATAGATTCTCTCAAAAGCCTTCAAGAAGTTAAAGAATTAATTGCGATTCTTGAAGTGGACTCATTGAGATCGTTTGATGTGCTCCACAATTTAATTGCGATAGATAGATTCCAAATTCATCAAAATTATTTGATTCAAAATCTGGATTTTTTGCAGCAATTCGATTCAATCATGGATTTGGAAATAGTCGATTTGTATGGGCTGGAAAACCTGGACGGACTTTCTAATCTGGAGTATGTTGAGGATGATTTTATTCTTGGTGCCACCCCAAAAGTAGCTGATTTGTCTGCACTCAATAAATTGAAAAAAGTGGGTCGAACCTTCGACTTGGATAACATTACTTTCCAAAATTTGAAAGGACTCGAAAATTTCGAAGGAAGTGATAATTTCTTCATCAAAGGCAAATTACTTGAATCTCTCGAAGGGTTGGAAAGTCTGGATTCTATCCACACGAGAATGCGAATTTTGGGGTGCGACCGTTTACTGAATTTGAACGGTCTGTCTAATTTGAAATTTGCTGATGCGATACAAGTAATTGAGAACCAGAATATTAGGGACATGTCTGGTTTTGATTCACTCACACAGATGGAAGGCAACCTCTTGATTAGAAATAATGATAGTCTGAGAAGTACCAAAGGGTTCCCGCTGCTTACAAAAGTTGATTGGATTGAAATAATTGATAACCCCTCTCTGGAGGTGGTGGATGGGTTTGATAACTTGAAGAAAATAGATTTTAGTTTTTCTGTTTTTGGGAGTCCAAAATTGGACTCTATTCCTTTTCTTCAGCAAATAGAAGATCTGGGTTCCCATCTCAATATTGGGGCAACCGGCATGACGGATTTTTATCAACTTTCACATTTCGATTCGATACATGGCAGGTTGCGATTGGTGAACAATCCCAATACAGATTTTAGAGGATTGGAGAATCTAAAATATGTGAGAAGCACACTTGATTTAGGCAATAATGACCAATTGATTGATTTATCTCATTTCGAAAGTTTGGAGCATCTGGGCGAACTTGAAATTGACCGTTGTGAATCATTGGAAGACCTAAATGGATTTCCGAATCTAACTCAGATGAGCACCTTAACTTTACATGCCAATCCTTCCTTAAAGCGAATCACAGGGCTTCAAAATATTAAAGAAGTGAGCAACTCAATTTCTTGCACTATCAATGAAAATTTATCGGATATGTCAGGGCTTTCCAATTTAGAAGAGGTCGGAAATTTGTTTAAAATTTTTAGAAGTCATGCGATGGAGTCAGTTCCAGAGTTTCCCAATTTGAAATCAATCGGAGGGCGTCTTGAAATCTACGACAATGAAAACTTGGAAAGCATTGAGGGTATTAAATCTGCCGATTTATCTACTGTCACTTCCGTGAAATTTTCGGAAAACCCAAAACTATCTGCTTGCTCTTTGTCCAATGTTTGTGCATATCTCGAATTGGGAGAGGGGCGCTATTTTGGCGATGATTCAGAAGTGGGGTGTCAGACAGAGGAGCAGGTGATGGATAGATGTGAATTTACAAGACTGGACGGGGTGTTTGTGGATGAGGAAGACATTGTCATTTTTCCCAATCCAGCAGTTGGGGAGATTCAATTTTATGAACCTATCGGCAACCAATTAGAAATGCGAATTTTTGATAGTAAAGGAACTTTGCAAATAGAGCGTCGGGTCAACAAATATGATCGAATCCAAGTGGGGCATTTGCCGAAAGGCACTTATTTCATTCAGTTGATTTCTGGTAGCACTATTTTTTCAGGAAGGTTTTTGAAAACCTATTGATGTTCTTCTTTCGAGTTTCAAGTTACGGGTTGCGAGTTGAAAAAAAACTCGCAACCCGTAACTCGCAACTCACATCACTCCAATATCAAAACCTTCTCAATGTCATCACCCCCCGTGATTTGATCAATCACTTCCAGTCCGTCAAAAACACGACCGAAGCAAGTATGATTTCTATCTAAGTGAGAAGTATTGTCTCGACTGTGGCAAATGAAAAACTGCGACCCACCAGTGTTTCGTCCAGCATGCGCCATAGACAAGACGCCTCTGTCATGAAACTGATTTTCGCCATCCAACTCACAATCAATTTGATAGCCAGGGCCACCTGTACCGGTTTTGGATGGACAACCTCCCTGAATCACAAAGTTTGGAATCACCCGATGAAAATTCAATCCATCATAAAAACCTTCTTTGGCTAACTTGACGAAGTTGGCTACCGTATTGGGCGCGTCATCTTCATAAAACTCTACTTTCATTATTCCTTTAGCGGTGTGAATTTCTGCGTGCATAATCGTAAGTTGTTTTTTGAAAAAGAGGGCAAATATACAAAGAGGTTTGATTTTTCACTTTCGTGAAATATCCTAACTTTTCGACTGAAATTAGTGATGGTTAAATCACAAATTCTTGTTTTCCTTCATTGCCTTCTTTTTAGCTTTAGCCCTTTTTTTTGCTTTAATCGCGTTCTGTTTTGCTTTGGCTGCTTTTATTTTTTCGGACTTTTCTTTCTTCGATTTTTCAGCTTTTACTGCTTTTACAGCCTTTCTTTTTTTTCTTGCGGCTCTTGATTTTTCATCTCTTTTGGCTCTTTTTAATTTCTCTTTCAATTCTTTAAGAATTTCTTTTTCGGCTTTTACACGTTTCTCTAATTCTTCTATTAAATCCATATATTTTAATATTATTTAGTAAATAAATGATTTTGCTTTTTGAAGTGTAGTTTAAAACCTATTTTTTAAACAGCTTCATCGATAAGGAAGCGCAAATATAGGAACCTATTTGAGGGAGGGAATTGATGTACTAAAAAAAAATAACGAAATAAATTCGGGACAGGTCTTCGCTAAATTGGATTATTTGCCGAAAGGCGTGAAAATTTAAAATGCACCCCTTGTAGTTCATTTTAAATTTTCGCCTAATTGTAGTGACGATTCAGGAATCGTCCCGGCGATAATTGCAAATCGCGAAAAAATGAAATACACCCAAAATATTCACAGTCACCTGATTTACAGGCAACTGTGAATATGTAAACATAACAATCGACCATCATGTTATAATCTTTTATACTCTTGTTTTGGATATAAAAAATCATCAATTGAAGTCTTATTTTTTCAACATCGCCTTGATTCGAATTTTCAAATCTGTCAGATGCATTTGCTCCATGCTCGAAAACTTCTTCTTCGATTTCAAAGATTTTTTTAATGAAAATAGGGTAGCGCGTGCAGCTGCTTTCATGTCGCTCACCTCGGCGTCGGGTTCTTCCATTTTGAGGATGGCTTCCATTTTTTCTATAAATAAGCGTTGGAGGTTTCTGCCATAGACATCTTTGGCTTTGCCAGTGGCGAAGATGGCGGTTCGAGTATCTTCAAAGAGTTCAAACACCGTGTATGCTGATTTTCCGTTAAGGGATTCATTTTCGCTCATGCTGTTGAGGCGATCTTTGTTGAAGAGCAGATTGAGTCCGTTGGATTGTAAATCGCTCATTCGTTTGACGACGCCGTTTGGCTCAAATTTTCGCGAAAGCGATTCATTCAAAAGCCAAGTGGGCGTGGTGAATAAGTGATTTTGGAGGAAAGACATAGCGCGTTTTTGTTTGCCTTTCGGCACATGATTATAGACGGCTTCCTGCTGATCATGGGTTTTGCTGATCTCGACCACGCCACCGATATTGGCAATCACGTGTCCATTATAGCGTCGCAATTGATTGAATACCTGCTGGTATAAATCTTTCGTTTGGTCGAAGTCTTCGCCTTCTTCAAATGTCCATTCGCCAATCATCGGGACGATTCGTCGGAGGTTTTTGATGCCCAATTCGCTGGCATACATGGAGTCGTCGCCCAGGTCTTCGGTTTGTGAAGTGGGGTCGAGCGGAATGCCTCGCTGCCTGCCATATCGGTAGAGGGGATCGCCGGAGCGCTCTTTGACCCAACTATTCAAAGTGGGGCGTTCTGCGTCAGCGGTATTGGCTTCCGGAATTAATTTATAGCCATAGATAATCGACCAAACATCATAGGGACCAATGCCGGGCATCAACCCGACGTCGCCATCTTCTGGCTGCGCCACGTAGTTGAATCGCGCATAGTCCATGATGGAAGGTGCCGTCCCCATCCGTTTGCTAAAGCTCGGCGACCGCAACGAATCGACCGGGTAGGCGACACTCGAACCCATATTATGAGGCAAACCTAAAGTATGTCCCACCTCATGGGCAGACACAAATCGAATCAATTGCCCCATCACTTCATCTTTGAAATTGACGCCTCTTGCTTCTGGATTGATGGCTGCGGTTTGGATAAAATACCAGTTGCGCAACAGCCGCATGACGTTGTGATACCAAATGATGTCGGACTCCAGAATCTCTCCCGTGCGAGGGTCATGCACGTGAGGTCCCATCGCGTTTTGGATGTCGGTAGAGACATATCTGATGACCGAGTAGCGCGTGTCTTCCGGCGACCAATCGGGGTCTTCTTCCTTGCTTGGCGCTTCGAGTCCATAGATGGCATTTTTAAAACCTGCTTTCTCAAATGCTGATTGCCAATCATCGACGCCTTGCTTGATGTAAGGCACCCATTTTTTTGGAGTGGCGGGGTCGATGTAGTAAATGATTGGTTTTTTTGGTTCGACCAATTCGCCTCTCGCATAGGCTGCTTCGTCTTTTGGTTCGAGTCTCCAACGGGTGATAAAGCGTTGATTTTCAGTGCGTTGGGTGTTTAAACTGTAGTTGGTTTGCGAAAGCGAGAAGTACCCGACGCGGTCGTCATAGTAGCGCGGTTGCATGGGATTTTCCGGAAGGGTAATAAAAGATTGGTTCATCTCCACAGAGAGGGTTCCGGTGACTTTGTTGTCGGGCAGTTTGTCGCCACCGGTGTAGGTGAGTACGTGGCGGATTTCTACATTTTTTGGATAACTCTTCATGGAAGTGACGAAACTTCGTTTGGAGTCCAAGCCTTTCACCTCAAAGTCTTTTCGTTGTTTTTCGCTCATCGCGCCCAACATCGGGATGTCTGTATTGAATAGTGGATCGATTTGAATTACCGTCGTTCCTTTGCCCGTCGTCGCGACATCGAAGACCATGATGACGGGTTCGAAGTTGTTGTTTTTCACCGATTTAGAAATGGGGTCTTCGAAGCTCGCGACGCTATTGTAAGAGACCGAACGTAGGATGATTTTTTCACCCATCTTCTCCCACCGTATCACTTGCTGCGGGCGCGACTTGATGCCTGCGCCTCCAAAATTCAGGTTCTTCACGAAGCCCGAAATCCGCGTGACTATCAATATTTCCTTACCTAAGATGGAATCAGGAATTTCGAAATAGTTTTTTCCATCCACGAGGTGGGTCGTGAACAATCCTTTGGAACTCACCGCTTTTTGGGTGATGACTTCGGCGTAGGTTTTCTTCTTTTTCTTTTCGTCTTTTTTATCTGCCTCTTGGGCAAAAAGCGAAATCGAAACGATTGCAAAAATTAGAGAGAGGTAAATCTTTTTCATGTTTGTTTTGATTAAAATTGAAAAACTGACCAACCTATGAGCATAAACACCCAGCCGATCTGTTACAAAGAAACAAAACATAAATGAAGAGACCCATATATTAAAATGGACAAATCGTTATGGATGGCGACAACTTAGCGAGGGATTGACTTCTTTGAGGCGTGGTCCCTTCAAGTTTATACCTTCTACTCCAAAAAATCATAGCAAACAATCATTTGGGAAAAGCTCCAGCGGAGCGAAAATATTTTTAGTAAATCAAATTGATTATCGCAAAAGCCCCAGCGGGGCGACAATATTAAAAAAATATGATCGCCCCTCTGAGGCTAAAAAATGGAATGCTTTGGTAAAAATATAGTGATTTCCTCTCTCAAGGCAGAAGGCTCCACAATTTCAAAACCGCTTCACTTTCTCCAAAAACTCCGCTCTTTTCCTCCTCGCCACCGGGATGATGTCTCCATTCGCCATTTTTAGAAACCCCTCTCTGTCATAGGATGAAATGTGGGCAGTATTGATAAGGTGAGATTTATGGACGGCATAGAAACCATAGTCTTCCAACATTTTTTTGAATTCGCCGACATTGTAAGAGCTGATGATGTTTTTTCGATCTGTGACGATGACCTTAGTGCAGCCATCCACACCTTCGCACCTCAAAATCTGAATCGTTGGAATAAACTCAATGCCGGATGAGGTTGGAATTCCAATTCGATTTTGAGCATTGCCTGGGTTGAGGATGGTTGCGAGCAGTTGTTTGTTTCTTTCGCTTTCTTGCTTTTCTGAGATTCGTTGTTCTGCATTTTTGACTGCTGCGATTAATTCCTCATCATTGATTGGTTTCACCACATAGCCAATGGCACTGAATTTTACCGCTTCCAGCGCATATTCATCAAAGGCAGTGACAAAGATGATTTCAAAATTTAGATTCGGTAGTCGTTTCAACAAGTCAAAACCGCTTTGCTTGGGCATCGCGATGTCTAAAAAAATAAGCTCCGGTCGGTTTTTGATGATAGAAATGAAAGCATCATCAGGAGAAGTGCAGGTGTCAATAATATCAATATTTGGAAAAATCTCTTCCAAGAGACTTTTCAATAGTTTAATCGCTTTAGGTTCGTCGTCTATTAGAATTGTTTTTATCATAATTGTTTTGATTAGATTGGGTGTGTGTTTTTTTCAAAATTCGGGGCAATCAATAATTCGTTACCCCTTGGTTTGGCTCTTTTCTTTTTTGCCTTTCGGCAAATGAACTCATTTGCCGAAAGGCAAATTTTAATTAATAATGGGGACATCAATCGTCACCATCGTACCGGTTTCCTCCCTTTCGGGAAAAACGTCTTTAATCGAAATTTCAATTTTATAGTCATCCACTTTGTTGAGTGTATTTATCCGCTCTGCCACTATTTTTCCACTGTGCGATTCGCGACTATTGATGGAGCCTTCTTTAATCTTTGCCGCCTCTTTTCTGCCGATACCATCATCCATGATGACGATTCTTATTTTTTCTTCCGTTTCCAATTCCTCTATCTGAAAAACCAGTTTGCCCTTCCCTTTTTTGTTGAATAAACCATGATTAATGGCATTTTCTACAAAAGGTTGGATTAGCATCGAGGGCAACAAAGTTGCATTAGGCTCTATGATATTGTCAATTTTAAATTCTACACTAAAACGATTCTCAAATCGAATCTGCTCCATTTCGACGTAAAGTCGGATCAACTCTATCTCTTTTGATATAGGAACATATTTTTTGCGTGAAGAATCCAAAAACTTACGCATCAAAGAGGCGAATTTTGATAGATAGTTATTCGCGTCTCGTGTGTTGTTTTCTCGGATATAATATTGAATGGCTCCCAGCGAATTAAAAACAAAATGCGGATTCATCTGAGAGCGCAAAGCCTTCAATTCGATTTCTGCCAGCTTTTTTTGAGTTGCCGTTTTTTCTGCTTCTTTTCTTTTGATTTGTCCTACTCTAAATTTTAGGAGTAGATAAATCAGGCTAATTGCTACCAAAAAACATAGGGCATAAAAATACCTGTTTTGCCACCAAGGTCTTCGCACGAAAACCACCATTTCCTCTTTCAATACACTTTCCCTTCCCTCAAAATCTTTGGCTTTCAGATGAAACAAATGCTTGCCCGGTCTCAGATTCGGGTACCTAACTTTCGGAATAAAAGTCGTTTGCCAGTCCGAATCTTGGTTGTCTAATTTATACAGATAAGTGATGTCTCTCAAACTCTTGTAAGAGAGCGCCACGAAATCAATCTCCAACTCATTTTGGTCATGATTTAACTTTAGCCTTTCGGCAAATGGGGTTGGTTTTCCATTGATTCGAACCTCTTTGACCATCAATTTAGGAGGCAGGGCGTTGCTAAATGCAGCGTTTTTTGCGATTCGAGTAAGCCCTTCGTTGGTGCCTGCAAATACATAGTTGTCATTTGCCCAAACGGCATTGACTTCCTTGGAAGCCAATCCGGTTTTATCTGTAAAGGACTTTTCAATAAAACTTTTGGAAAGAGGATACCTAATCCTTAATTTTTTTAAACCCACATTGGTCGCTGCCCACAAAATCGAATCTCCCTCAACGTGCATCTGCGACACGATGATTCCCTCAAATTGCTCAATCGAGGTGATTTCTTCATTTTCAATTACATAGATTCCGAGCCTATCGGCAGCCACCCACAACCTATTTTGAGAATCAAATTGAAGATCATGAACATGATTTTTCACTTCGGGGTTTTGCTCATACAGGAGATTTATCGAATCATTTTGGTAGTGGATTAGTCCAAATGGACCCCCTGCCCAAACTTCATTTCTACGACCGGCAATCGCCTCCACCCTAAAATTTTTAAAAAGCCTTTCTAAATTAAAAGTGTCTTCTTCAATTCTTAATCGAAATGCGCCATTCATATTCCCCAGGAGAAAAGACTCCGAACTCTCATCCCAAACCGCTCTTTTTAAAGTGGAGAGATTGACTAATTCCTCCAGAGGCAAGTTTTCATTTAGATTAAGACTCATGATTTCGTAGTTGCCACCAAGGATGAGATTGTCCTTATTATCAATCGCAAGACCTTTGATTTGGAAGGAAAGAGAGTAGGGGAGATTTTTATCAATCACCTTGTTGTTCTCGAGCGTATAAAGTTTGCCAATTTTGGTGCCCCAATACACCTGGTCTCCTTTTCCTGCAATACTTAAAACCTTTTCCTTTTTTCCAAAATCAGAAACAAAAGTAGCCGTGTTCCTTGCCATGGAGGGAAGAAAATAAACGCCCTCATTTCTGGTCGGAACCCAGATATTTCTTTCATTGTCTTTTATGATTTTCCCAAGTACCGTAGTTGCATTTAATGAATTAGGATTATGAATATCCTGAATTTTTAAATCCTCGTCGAATTCCGCTAACCCCTTGTAAGTACTAATACTTATTTTTCCATCTCCAATCTCAAGCAGTGAATGCGTGTGTCCGCTGCAACCAAATATTTCTTCAGGATCGATCTCAATGAGTTCTTCCTTTTCAAAAGACCAACAGATTAGATTTAAATAATTGAAAATCAGAAACTTATCAGTTTTGTAAATCTCACCGACTGGAAATTTTAGTCCTTTCAATCTTTCCATCAAGGGCTGAGGAAGCTGACTTAATTTTGAGTGATTATCAATGAAATAGCCATTGGTAATTCCTGTTTTCTCAAATTCAAATAAAATTCCCTCATTTCTGGAATACCATGAAATCCGTTTTTTAGGGTGATCGAGCAAAGCTATTGAATCAGTAATCGTCTTGTTCAATGGCTTCAAACTATCGTTTTCCACCTTTATAATTTCGCCTTCAGAGTTAAACCAAATTCCCTCCTCATCTTCCCTGATTCCTTTCACATAGAGCGGGCGTGAGGCTTCCGAGTGAACGCAAGTAATAGTGTCATTTTTTATGAAGCATAACTTCTCACTGAAACAATGAATCCAAATTCTACCATTACTATCTTTCGACAGGTTATACACATCGTTGGTAGGCAATCCATCTGCCACCGTGAAGTTTTTGAATTCATAGCCATCAAATTTAGAAATGCCTTTTTCTGTGTAAATCCAGATAAATCCCTCCTGATCTTGGATGGCTCCGTAGGTAGAGTTGGAAGGCAATCCATCACCAACCGAATAATTGATAAAGGTGGGATCTTGCCCCAATAGCGCATTTGCGGTAAGCATAAAAATACCTATCCAAACCGACTTTCGTCGAATGAAAAACCGAGACGTAGATATTTTTAAATGGTAAAGCATTTTCCGAAAGGATAAAATTACGCAAAAAAGCAAGTTAGGTGTTAATGCCAAATATTCTATTCACTTTGTACATTCGCGCCTCAATCAAAAAATCACATTATGCGAATCCTTTCTTACAACCTAAACGGAATCAGAGCTGCCCTCAAAAAAGACCTAATTGGCTTTCTCAAAGAGCATGACTACGACGTCGTCTGCTTTCAAGAAACCAAAGCACAACCCGACCAAATTGACAATTCAGAATTCGAGGCGCTTGGCTATCAAACCAACTGGTTCTCTGCTGAGAAAAAAGGGTATAGCGGCGTCGCTACCTATTCCAAAACAGCACCTGACCTGGTCTCAACAGGTTGCGACAACGAAGAGTTTGATAAAGAAGGACGAGTCATCCGAACCGACTTTGGCGACTTAACGATTTTGAATTGTTACTTCCCCTCCGGCACCTCAGGCGAAGCGCGTCAAGAAGCCAAATATCGATTTCTCGATCACTTCTTCAATTGGGCACATGAACTCCGCAAAACGAGACCCAATATGATCATCGTCGGAGATTACAATATCGCCCACACAGAAATCGACATTCACAATCCAAAAAGTAAAAATTCCGGCTTCCTCCCTGACGAACGGGCTTGGATGACCAAGTGGTTTGAAAGTGGATTCACAGACTCCTTCCGTACCGCTCACCCCGAAAAACAAGAGTACTCTTGGTGGAGTTATCGTTTTGGCTCAAGAGGCAAAAACAAAGGTTGGAGAATTGATTATCAATCCGTTACAGATAATTTAAAAGATAAAATAAAAGACGCTGGGCATCATAATGAAGCCGTTCATTCTGACCATTGTGGAGTTTGGCTCGAACTTGATATGGCCAACGGATGACGGAAGACGGCCGCTTCGCTGGACGGATGACGGCCGCTTTGCTGGACGGATGACGGATGACGGAGGACGGCAGCTTCGCTGGACGGAGGATAGGAGGTTGCAGTTGTTTCATTTTACGAAAGTGAATAAAAACAAAAGGGGTAAAAAAAAAGCAAAGCTTTTTTTTACCCCTTTTGAATTCTGACGGCGAATAATATTTGGTTCTAATGAATTTTGGAATTCTTCCAAAATAAAATTTTGAAAGAAACCAAGATTGACGGATTTAAGATTTATGATCAAATGATTTATGATTGGCGCTCTGTTCGAAAATCAAAAATCTTAGATCATGTAATCTTAAATCTATCATGATGGAAAAAAATATTTGGTCAAAATTTAGAACCAATCACCCCTGCCTTTAGGGGGCGGAGCGAGTCTCACCTAAAAGTGAAACCGAAACGGCAATAAAAACTGCGGCTGTCTCGCCTCCTGCATCATCTTAATGTCATCATAAGGAATTCCGAATGCTTTTAGCTCTTTGGCGAAAGCCTTGATGATAGGGTCATCATCTTTATCTTTTCCGGTGATTTGCTCAACGATTTGTTGAATCTGATCTTTTGGTTTTGGATAATTCACCACGCGGTAAGACTCCAAACCAGCCAAGCCCGCTACTGAATTGATGGCGTCATCTAAGCCGCCTAATTTATCTACTAAGCCCAATTGCAACGCTTTTTTGCCTGTCCAAACCCTTCCTTGCGCAACGGCATGTGCCTCGTCGCGAGTCATTCCTCTGGCGTCTCCCACGCGTTTCAAAAATCGCTCATAGAGTTCATCTACGGAGCCTTGGAAGAAATTTCCCTCCGCTTCGCTCAAGCCAAGTGCTGGGTTGAATCCACCTGCATAGCGAGCTGTAGAGACGGTATCAAAACGAATTCCCAGTTTATCATTCATCAAGTTTTTGACAATCGGAATCATGCTAAACACACCAATCGAACCTGTAATCGTTTGCGGTTCTGCAAAAATTGAATCGGCTGCGCAAGCGATATAGTAACCTCCAGAAGCGGCATAATCACCCATGCTCACCACGATTTTCTTACCGGCTGCTTGAGTCAGTTTAAGTTCGCGCCACATATTTTCAGAAGCTAATGCACTTCCGCCTCCAGAGTTGACACGCAACACGATGGCTTTTACTTTGTCATCGTTTCTTAATTTTTCGATGATGGGGACATAGCGTGCGTCGCCGGTTTCGCCGGGTTCGCCTTTGCCGCCTACGATGGTTCCTTCTGCATAAATTACGGCTACTTTTTCTTTGGCACTGTAATTTGAGTCATCATCAATGCTCGCGAAATAGCTTCCTAATGAAACCGTTTTGATGTCCTCGTCGTCATCCAAACCTAATCTATCTTGGAGCGAAGCGATGACCTCATCTCGGTAAGCGATTTTGTCTGCGAAGCCAAGTTCGATTGCTTTTTCAGCGTTTTTGAGGGAAAGGTTGTTGGCAGTCGAAACGATAAGTTCTCTGGAGATGTCGCGTGATTCTTGAATGTTTCCCACGAAATTATCATAGACTTCCGTCAAATATGCTCTCGTTTGCAATCTGTTTGGTTCGCTGATTTCGGTACGGCGGACTGGCTCAGTGGCACTTTTAAAATCACCTGCATAAAACACGTCGAACTTCACCCCGATGTCATCAAGCATCTCTTTGAAGAAAGGAATCGTCGCCGCAAAACCTCTAAAATCCACAAACCCCATTGGGTGGATGAAAATCTCATCTGCTGTGCTGGCTAAGTAGTAATTGCTTTGCGAATACATGGTCGCATACGATACCACAAACTTACCCTCCTCTCTAAATTCCTTGATTGCATTTCTTACCGACTCGGTGGAAGCCAAACCACCCATGTCGCCTTTGGGGTAAAGTAAGATGCCTTTGATATTATTATCGTCTTTGGCTGCTTTGATAGTTTTTACGATGTCTTGCAGACCAATGATTTTCTTTTGCTCCAGGTCAAAAGGGTCTTTTTCGAGATTGTCGGTAAGCTCAGGAATGACCGCATCAAAATTGAGTTCAAGTACGGAATTTGGTTTGATCGAAGGGGCGCTGTCTCCGCCACTGGCAACTCCTATCAAGGTAAAAACACCAATCACGGCAATCGTGAAAAGAACGATACCAAGACAGGAAGCAAAAACGAATTTAATAAACTGACTCATTGTTATGTTTTTAAAAAAGTTATCCCTTTCGGAAAAAATCAGGATCATTTTCCCGAAAGGGATAAAATTAGGTTTAATTATGCTTTCGCAAAATTAGTAATTGATTCTTTTAGATAATTGGTTTTTTAGATAAACCTACTTTTTGAACAGACAAGAGAGAAATATTTCTAAACTTCGCTTAGGCTAAATACACTGCTTTCAATGATTCTATTCGTGAGTTTTTTAAAATGAAGTGTAGTAAACCTATCACTTAGCTACCTAAAACAAATGGGTACTTTTTGCTGAATCCATCTGATAAATGGGTATTTATTGTTGAGCAAATTGCCTTCAAGGCTAAAATGATACAAATTTGTAAACTAAGAAACAACAAGTAATTTTTTCCTCCCTTTTCAACCTGTATTACCACGGGTTTTCTCTTCCTCCCAAGTTAGATTTTTTACCAAAACACATCTTCTGTGCTGTAAAGCACCGAGACCATTTTTCAGAATTCCATCCCCTCGGTTATTCGCCAAAAACTTACAAGTAATGAACATTCACCTTTTCAACCAAAAGGTTGCTGTTCTATTGATCGGGGTATTTTTCTTTTTCCTTTCGGAAATGAATTCCCAGACGATGGAGGCGACCGGAGGCGACGTCCTCCCGTACACACCAGAGAATCTCATCTCGAATATCTTCCTTGGAGAAGGTGTGCAAGTAACCAATATACAATATAGTGGTAGTGCCAATGCAGTTGGCTATTTTGACAACGGCGCACAAGCCGTCGGTATCGATAGAGGTATTTTATTGACCACCGGAGTTGCCGCTAAAGTAGTAGGCAATGGAGAAGACGGCGCTCAAGACAACAATGACCTTGACGGCAACAATACCGTCGAAGTGGATCTTGCAAAAATTGCAAATGGTGAACCACTTCGTAATGTAGCAAAATACACCATCACTTTTATTCCTTCATCAGACACCTTGCAGTTTAGATATGTCTTCGCGAGTGAGGAGTATCCACAGTTTGTTTGCAGTGAATTCAATGATGTTTTCGGATTTTTTATCAGCGGACCGGGAATCAATGGCGGCTTCGAAAACGATGGGAAAAATATTGCCTTGATACCAGGCACAAACTTTCCGGTATCTATCAATTTTGTAAATAATGGACAAATGGGAGTTTGGGGAGATGGAGCATATTGCGACGGAACCAACGGCTCATTAAACTTCAATAACTTTTTCAACGATAATCAAAGCTCCCAAAATCAACCTGTTTTTGATGGATTCACGAAGGTGTTTACTGCGGAAGCAGTGGTAGTGCCTTGTCAGGAATACACCATCAAATTAGCAATTGCTGACGTAACGGATGAGGGATACGATTCGGGGGTGTTTTTAGAAGCGAAAAGTTTTGGAACTCGTGAGGTGAGCATTTCTTCTGATACTTACAATCCTGACGGAGCGATTACTGAAGGATGTACTGAAGGATTTGTGAATTTCGAATTAACGAAGCCATCTTCCACTGATTACACTATCAATTACAACCTTTTTGGAACGGCAACTAATGGCGACGACTACGAGCGTTTGCCAGGTCAGTTGACAATACCTGCAGGTCAGTTGACTGGAAAAATCACTATCAAAGCGTTGGAAGATAACATCATCGAACCAGTTGAGAATGTGTTGATTGAAATCCAAAAGGACATGTGTTCGAAAGATACGGTTGAGGTATTTATTAAAGATAATTTATTGACGCCTCCTCAATTGACTCCGACTACTATTTGCAAAGGAGAAACTGTAAATCTTGATGGCGAATTGACGAATCTTTCGCCAGTAGCGGCTTCTTTTGAGTCTGATCGATTGGTGGCAATTACTCCTTCTAACACCACCGTGAGCAGTGACCTTACGGTAAATAATATTTTCCCGCCTACGCTAAAAGAGGGTTTGATTGAGTCGGTTTGTATTGACATTCAACACAACAATCCAGAAGACATCGATGCTTATTTGGTGACTCCAGATGGCAATTTCATCCTACTGACTTCTGACAATGGCGCAGGAGGAAACAATTACACACAGACTTGTTTTACACCAAACGCCTTAAACCCTATTTCTTCCCCCTCTGCCAGTGCGCCGTTCACGGGTGAATATTTGCCGGAAGGCGAATGGAGTGATTTGTTTGCAAATGATAGCCCAACCAATGGCGTTTGGAAACTAATGTTGCGCGATGATGAAATTGGCTCAACGGGTGTTTTGAATAGCTGGTCGATATCTTTCCGTCAAAGCATGGAGTACCAATACACTTGGTCTGGTACTGACAATTTAAGCTGTACGGATTGCCCAACTACAGAGGTAATGCCCCAAGCTGACGCGACTTATGAAGTGGAGGTGATGGATTCCTATGGATGTTTGGTCAATGAAGACGTGGCGGTTGAAGTCATGGCAGTGACGCCTGCACCAACAGTAACTTGTATTGACAGAACAGGAAGTTCTGTTCTGTTTGGCTGGAACAATCCTGGTAACATAAACTATTTAGAATATAGAATTGATGGCGCTGATTGGGAACATTTAGACGCTTCAGAAACAGATTTTAATGTTGAAAACTTAGCTCCTGGCACTTCGGTAACTTTTGAAATCAGAGGAGTTGAGTCATGTCCCGGTGAGGTTGGGCGTGCCAGATGTTCGGCAGAAAATTGTACGCCGCCGACAGTTAACTTCACAGAAACAAAAACTATTAAATGCTTTGGCGAAACCACGGGAGCAGTTCAATTAACTGCTTCCGGTCAGGCATCAAACTATGAATTTACCCTTGACGGGCAAACCAATCAAACAGGCGTTTTCGAAAACTTAGCTGCGGGAGATTTCACGGCAGTGATAGAAGACGAAAATGGCTGTATTACAAATTTTCCATTTTCAATAACTCAACCTCAACAATTAGAGTTGTCTGCACAAGCCGAAAGACTCATTACTTGTTTTGGTAACTTAGATGGGGTTGCCATCGCGGATGCAATTGGAGGCACTGCACCTTATACTTACAAATGGGAGAACGGATTCGACGGAAGTCGCATCTCTCAATTGGGTGCGGGCACTATTACGGTAACTGTAACTGACAACAACGGTTGCGTTGCGAATACCTCTGTTGAACTGACGCAACCGGATGCTTTAACTGCTACACTTGATGTCGATCATGTAAGCTGTAGCGGTGCTGCCGATGGCAACGCCCAACTTTTTGTTCAAGATGGAACGGCTCCTTATCGCTACGAATGGATGGATGGCTCGACGGGCAGCTCTATCGACAATCTCAGTGGCGGTTTGGTAGAAGTGAAAGTCATCGACGCCAATGGCTGCGAACTGACTTTGCAAGAAACAATCAATGAAAATGACCCAATTGAGTTGACCGTTTCCACTGAAATGCCATCTTGTTTCAACGGCGATAATGGACGCGCCATGATTAGCGCAAGAGGTGGCTCAGGTACTTTTGACTTCAAATGGGAGCATGGCGCAAGCGACGCTGATTTGAATGATTTGACGCCGGGTGACTATCGCGTTTCGGTGATTGACGCTGACGGATGTGAAGTGATTGAAGATGTAAAAATTGAGAATCAACCTGAAATCAAAGTTGATATTGCAACGGCTCCAACTTCTTGCTTCAACACAAATGATGGAGAAGCAACGATTCAAATCACTGGAGGCGCACCTTCTTATAAAGTACAATGGGAAGATGGAAACACCGACTTAGTGAGAGCAGATCTTGCAGGCGGTGACTATATGATAACCGTAATTGATGGCAATAATTGCCAATTTGATACGCCACTTAAAATTGAATCTCCGGAAGAAATCATAATTGATTTTGAGGTCGAAAACGCAAAATGCTTCGGAGAAAACGGCGCTATCAAAGTAAATGGTGCAGGTGGTGTTGGCGCTTTGAATTTCGACTTAGGTCAGGGATTCGGAGGCGACCAATTCACCGAGCAGCCAGCGGGTGTTTATTCATTTAGAGTGATGGATACCAACAATTGCATGGCGGAAGCAGAAGCTGAAATTACGCAGCCGGACGCTATTTCCTCTTTCGAGGAAATCACCCATGTCACTTGCTTTGGCAAACGCGATGGAAAAATTGAAACTGAGCTACGAGGTGGGGTAGGCAACTATTCACTTTCGTGGAATAGCCAAGTAGGCAATTTCGATAACGAAACCGTTTTGGAATTTCTTCCTGCCGGCAGCTATGAAGTTAACGCACAGGACGGCAATGGTTGCGCATACAGTAAAACTATTGTAGTCGATCAGCCAGAGAAATTGGAAGCATTATCTGAGCCATTTCCAATCACCTGTTCAGGAAGAAAAGACGGTGAAATCTTAATCGAACCAACTGGCGGAACTGCTCCTTATGAATTTTTCCTTAACGGAGAAAGCCGTGGCGACAGAGAGCAAATCTCAAACCTTCACGAGGGCAATTACTACATCGTTATCAAAGATTTGAATGATTGTATTTTCGAATCAGATGTTTTGGTAGTCGATGAAGTAGCGCCAATTGATTTGGATTTAGGAAAAGATACTTTGGTTGAATATGGCGCAACTGTTCAGATTTCACCAAAGATTGAATCGACTTTTCCAATCACTGATTTCGTTTGGGAGTCAACGCATTTGGAGATGTTGAGCTGCACAGATTGTCTTGACCCACTGGCAACGCCAAAGGCGCAGTCTTCTTATAAATTGACTATTACTGACGAAAAGGGCTGCCAAAGCACAGACATCATCAACCTATTCATTGAGAAAGACTTTCCGGTTTTGGTTCCTACTGGCTTTTCGCCAAATCAGGATGGCTCAAATGATTTGCTCCTCGTGCATGGAAAAGAAGGAACCATCGTAAAAGAGATGAAAATCTTCGACCGTTGGGGCGAGTTGCTTTATGTATCTGAAGAGTTTGAAATAAACGATCCTTATACTGGATGGGATGGGCAATTCAGAGGCAAGTCAATGGATCCAGGCGTCTATGTTTGGTATTTGGAAGTAGAATTTGAAGATGGCTCAACGGATTCACTTAAAGGAGAAACAACATTGATTAAGTAAAAAAAAACGTTCCCTGAGCGAAGTCGAAGGGAAAAATTAGAAGAACAATATCTTAAGTTTGGTACAACACCTTGGAGTAGTTAATTTCTAAATCGCAAAACGCTTCAAGAACATATTCAGGGGCATTTCACGAAAGTGGGTGCCTCTGTTTTTTTAATGAGAGAATGCTTGAATGAGTGAATGAGTGAATGAGTGAATTGAATGAATCTGGAGCTTCGATTTTAAATTCTCGAATTCTCGACCTCCCAAAATCTCGATCTCTCGCCTTCTATATTTAGAAAACATTAATCTTTTATAAGTGACTGGTCAGAATAAATGATAGACAAAGTTGAAATTCATTTTTTTCTCAATTGAGGCAGATTTTCTTCTCATAGCCTTAGCTATGGGAATAAAACCTAACGAAGAGTGAGGGAAAAAGGGATTCAAATTTATTATCATTTATTTTGGACAGTCACTTATATACGTGGATTGAAAAGGAAACCTTATTTTTACAGCGAAAATAGATGTGCTGTTTTAGGGCACTCATCGAAAACTTTGTCTTATTATTGAAATTACCCTTACGGAAAAAATAAAAATTATGAAAAAGTTACTTCTCCTTCCTTTTTGCTTGATGTTGTTATTCACTTACTCTTGCCAAGACGAGCCAGATGACATCATCGATGCAGACCTTCACCTTGATGGTGAAAACAACACCGCACCACTTCTCGACCCAATGACTTATATCACCGCCGTTCGTTTTGCAAGAGGTTTAACTTCCGAATTTAGCGGACAGCAATTGGACGAAGTTGAGATTCACATCACTGATTTGCCAAGTAGCTGTAAGTTGAAGATCTGGTCAGAAGGGACGCAGACGAACCCGGGTAGTGTCTTGCACACGCAAGATGTTTCGTCAATCCTTACTCCCAATGGATGGAATACCATCTCCGTTTCTGCTCCTATCGAAATTGATGGCAACGACCTTTGGATCGGCTTCGAAGTAGAAATCAATCGTCAACTCCAAACCATTGGTTGCGATTTCGGACCTGCCAGAAGTGGGGGAGATATGTTCTTTAGTTCTGATACTAATACTTGGGAAACGTTCCGTGAGTTTACTGGTGATACGCCGGGGATTAATTGGAATATTCGGGCTTACGTGCGCTAAGAAATTTAAAGAAACGCTGCTGGGTTTAGTCTTCAGGCTGAACTCACCTATCCTTTCGTCACCCGACGAAAATAAATGGATGGCGTCGGGAGACGCAGGGATGTTGGGAGCCAGTCTGGAGACTGGCTCCAGCGGGTTCATTTAAAATTCATTATCTTTTTTACTCTCA
>CALCJP010000124.1 GCA_937967625.1 uncultured Saprospiraceae bacterium | reverse complement strand
TTGCAGTGTTGGTAGAGAGTTGGTTATTCCCTGTTCACAAAGGACAAAAGACGCGAGGAGCCATAGAGCAAATGCTAAATGATTTAGGATTCTACCTTTTTGAGCAATTGAATATTGGCAATTGGGTTCGCAAAAAAGATGGCGTGAATGCCAAGCGAAATCAGGTGATTGTCTGTGATGGATTGTATTTCAAAGAAGTGATGTATGAGGATGGAAATCAACCGAATTTGGCGAAAGCCATTAAAAATATTGGAATCGCCGACCTCTTTGGTCAATACGGATTAGCTGCTCAACTCAATAGTTTTTATTTTGAAAATGGAACTATCGAAAAAAGCCAATACAATCTCATCAAAAGCCACCTAAAATCAATGACTTCCAAAAGAAGCCTTGAAAAAGTTTACCAAGAAATGATTTTGAAATTGAGTAGAAGGATTCACCGGTTTTCCTAAATCGGAGTTCGAGCGGAGTCTAAAACGGAAAAAAAAGATCCGAACTTGCGATTACCTTCTCGACTCCGCTCGAACTTCGGCAGGGAGTTACTTCCTACAAATCATAAAAATACTGTCATCCCCACAATACTCCGCCAATTCAATTTTAAAGAATTTGCCAATGACCGTATCTGCTTCACAGTAATTTTGTAGCCCATCCGGCACATCTGAACCCGCCAATCCAAATGTCCAAACGTGGTCATTGTATTTGTTGTTGGTATGAATTCCAACCCTCCAACGCTCGCAAAAAAACGATGGAATATGCACCACAAACCAACCACCATCAACTAATTTATCCTTGATTTTTTGAAGCACTTCTTCTAATGGCTCCACATGCTCTAAGGTATGAGAGGTGAAAACCATGTCCAAATCATGGGGTACATCTTCGATGTTTCGATAAGGCACTTTTTGTCCCCACTTATCTACTTTTAAATAATCGACTACTGTCGAATTCAATCCCACAGGACAAGCAGCTCCTCCAAAATCGACAATTTTTAATTTCGGATTATTCAGTTTTTCAAGCAAAAAGTCTTTATGTTTTTGCATTCCGCGCCAGCGAAAAATTCCTAAAAGGTGATCCACCTCCGTGTGGCGAAACAAGTAATTTTGAGTTTCATTTTGCGCCTCATGATTGTCATAAATCGCCGGGTAGGGGAGTTTTTGAACCATCAACTCTTCATACTTTTCAGAGGTCAAAAACGCATAGGTAGGCGACGCCAATGCCTTCTTCGGCATTTTGCCTTTTACCATGTCCACGGCGCCTTTCGGCGAAAGATTATATAGTTCTTTTAAGACCTTCATGCTGTTTCATTTTTTAAATACGCCAAAACTCGATCTGCCACTTGCCCATCAATTTTGTAGGCTTTCTTTTCAATATACGCTTCGCACGCCTTTTGGTTTAATTTCAATTTACCTGATTGTAAATCGACAATTTTTTGGCGAAGGGTTGTGGCGTCTGTTGCCTCAAACCCAACCCCATCTTTGATAAAATCCAAAATGTCCTGCTGCAAATGATCCAACACTATCAACGGTTTTGAAAAGTAAATCGTCTCCACGCCCACTGTCGAAAAACAAACAATCATCGCGTCGCATTGACTAATCAATTGATACAAATCAGATTGACTTTCGATTTTCCAATTTGCAGAGAAATTGAGTCTTTTGGCGATGTCAGAGAAGAAAGTTAGGTCGGTTTCTTTCGGGTGCGGTTTGATGATGAGCTCGACATTTTTCAAACCTTCGATGGCGTTGAAAACATCTTCGCAACTTTTGATTCTCAATTGCTCATCTCTAATCGGTTGACTCGCATAAATGATTCTAAACGATTGATTATCAGCGACTTTCGTCGAATGTTGTTCCAGTAATTTTGGAATAATATCCGTTCTTAATTGTCCAGTTAATCCAATTTTCTCTTTCGAGAAATTTCCTTCCTTGATTAAAAACTCTTGCCAATTCGTGCCCCAAGTCAGAGTCAAATCAGGCACTGCTCCTTGCTTATGCTCTTTTGGCGAATAGCGATAAGCAGGGTGTAACAAATGCATACTGCCATGCTGAATGCCAACAGTTTTGATTCCATTCTGACGAGCAGCGTCGAGAATACATTTTTGATAAGGAGAGTTTTCGTCAGCGGTAGCTAAGGTTTTTAAATTTGTTTTCTTTTTGAGATATTTTGACCAAGCCAAATATCGAAACAAAAAGAATTTATTACTCCCACTCAATTGCTCCAATCGCTTTACCAATTCCAAATCAAATGGATCGGTCAGTTCTTTTTTGAGTAGTTGAATATTATTAGAAAATTTCTTCTGAACCTTTTTAATTTTTGACCAATTGAATGGATTTAAAAGTGCTCTAAAAAAGATGGTTTCTCCAAAAATGGCACTTGAATTTTGCGCCCCTAAATATTCAAAATAGTTTTTTTTCTTTTCCCGTAAGGTGGGATTTAATAGCTCTTCTGAAATGGTGAAATGTTCGCTATGCTTCGCAAAAAGGTAGCCTAAAAATGGATTTGATTTTTTCTTTTCAAGCGTATTCAAATCGAGTGTCACTTGGTAGTTTTCAGGTCGGTCGAGGATTAGGATGTCTTTCTTTTTGACCTTGCTCAGTTTGAAAAGCCCCATCATTCCTCGAAAGAGGAAAACTGAGCTGAAAGCAAGTTTTTGACCTCGCTGCTTATCTTTTTTTATGATACCTTTTTTGAACTCCGCATTTCCCGTAAGGGGTTTAAATCTATCTTCAATATTGGAGTACACCAAAAGATGATCAAATTTTTCCAAGAGCAAATCAATCTCCTTGCGTCGATAAAAACCATTTCTAAATTCGAAGTAAATGCGGAACCGTTGGTAAAAGAAAATATTAGCAGATTCCCATTGAAGCAAGTTTAAAACGGAAGTATCATTTACTTTATGATTTCCAAAATTCATCAACTTTTGAAGGGTTTCAAAATTGACGCCTTTGGTCTGCGCTTCGTTGAGTTTGTGGGCTTTGCCGAAGATTCGAGTTTCGTTATCTGGCGCCCAATCTGGATGGTAAAAAATAATACTGCCTTCTCGAAAGAAGGATTTGATTCGTGCCGCTTCGGCTTTAGTGAGTTTTCTCTGTATGTAAACTGCTTTTCTCAAAGTGTTGATTCTTATCGAATGTTTATTAAACCTTCAAGGTTTAGTAAACATGATGGAAAATTATTTACCGAAAGGTAATCAAACTGTCTGAATGTTCCTCCAAAAACCCCTCAATCGCCTCTAAAATCGGATGACTTTCCAAAGAATGCGACCCACTCAAAACCGCCGGAAACTGCTCATTAATCTCTAAAAGCTGACTTTCGTCAAATCCCCTCCGCTTTGCGCCAATCAAATTAAATTTTAAAATTCTCGCCGGAACACCTGCCACTACTGCAAACGGCGGAACCGCTTTCTTAATCGCCGAACTCATGCCAACCATCGCGCCCATCCCAACGATGGAACGTTGATGAACCGTGGCGCCCATCCCAACATTGGCGTAGTCATGAATGCAAGCACGACCGCCGAGACGAACCCCCGCATTGATGAGCGCTCCCTTGCCAATTTGGACATCATGAGCGAGATATGCCTTGTTCATAATGTAAGCGCCTTCACTGACTTTGGTATTGTCCCACCAGTAAGGCGCATGCACGTTTACGAACTCGCGAATGGTTACTTTATCTTCAATTACAACGCCTTTGCCTTCCGGCAATTTATCGCCTTTGGCACCCATCTCACCCGCAAAACCTAAAGAAACATAAGGATAGAATTTGCAATTATTTCCAATCGAAACGATGTGGTCGGTAACGATTCCAGTCTCAAAATGATTGTTGTCGCCGATGGTCACTTTGCCATTGAGGACGCAGTAGGGACCGATAATATTACCAGTGCCCATGCTGACCTCTGAGCCAATGATGGCGGTGGGATGGATAGTGTTGTTCTCTCTAAAACTTGTCATTTTTCGTTTTTGTTTTGACTACCAAATGTATCTGACAGCTACATCGCGGGCACTTCTTTTTTCTCCTGATTCACCATGCGCAATTGTTTCAAATCATCTTTTGCTGCTTGGTGCAAATAACTCAATTTTGAAATCACCATGTAATTGAAAACCAAAGCCATCCGCGTTTTTCCCGGTGCTTGTGGCAATCCTCGGTGAATTGCATTTTGGTTGGATAAAATCAAAGTTCCTTTCTTTCCGATGGCATGATATGCTTTCGATTGGTTGTTCAAGGGCATATCGGTACTCACTCTTTTGGAGAAAAGATTTCTCACAAAATTCAGGTAAATATATGGCGAAAATCTGTGGCTGCCTTTAATCAAAGAATAAGGTCCAAAACTCGTATCGGTCACATCGGTCAGATAAATAAATGCTTTGAAAATGATCGGTTGCGTATTGTCAATATGATAACCACGCGTATTCAAAATCTCTTTGTTGATATAAGCATTTCGGCGGTAGTGAACCACTTTTTGTTTGGTGGTCGTTTCTACGATTTCCTGCAACATCGAGTCGTCGATATTCGCCACTTCTGGAAGGGTTTTGTCTAAATAGAATACATCCAACATGCCGCCATCTGAGGCGCCTTCTTTGTTTTCTCCTCTGATTCGAACGACGGTGCCGGAGGGCAGGGTAGTCGTCTTGTCATAAGGTTTGATGAGGGCTTCCACCTTTTTCTTAATCGCCTCGCACTCCGCCTCCGTCATGAAATTCGGAATCGTAATAATGCTTTCCTTTCGCAACGTCTTTGCGTAGGCATTGACTTTATCATTGCTCCCATATCCATCAAACAGGTGAATGAAGTTGATGAAATCCTGAGCAAGGATAGAGACCAAATTTTGGATGGTTACAATTAGTTTTTTCATGTTTATGAGAATTTTTTTATTGAACCATATAAGGCATTTAAGAGCATATAAGTTTTAGAAGCTCGCGGCTCTTATATGTCCTTTTATGTCTTATATGGTTCAATTAATTTTTACAAACAACATCTCCAAAGAGTAATACTTCGCAATCTCTCTCGGCAAACAAATTATCTCAAACCCCTTTGCTTCGAAGGTCTTACAAATTTTATTTAACCGATAGAAAAAGTCAATATTTTTATTGACATCATGGCGCGGGCGCTCAAATTCAGCAACCACTTGCGTGGGAAAAATGCCATGCTGAACCATGTCTTCAAGAATCGGCAAGGCTGCTCCTTCTATGTCCATTTTTAGCACGTCGATTTTTGAGTGCCCATTTTCTTTCATGATTTGAGGAACGGTTTTGCAAGGTGCCTCAAACTTTTCTCCTTCCGAATCTACATTAACTGCCGAGGCAGAACCACCATGTTTTGGCAAATAGAAGGTCAAGGTCGTTTCCTCTGTCCAAACTCCAAATGGATGGAATTTGAATTTTGGATTCGTTTGCTTGCTCATGAAATCTATTGCCAAAGGAGTAGGGTCATACATCTGTACATTGCTACCAAATTGCTCCGTTACTGCTTGGTCAAAATCGACATCTGTTAAAATGCCAAAGGAATACACAATTGATTGATTATCAATGGATTGGCGCTTGTCTAAGTAGTAGTTTCCAACCTCAATTTGATTGGAATCAATGCCTTTGTATTTGTCAATGAATCGTTTGGTAAATGCCCTTTCTGGATCCAAAAAGTAGTGGGCATTATGATGTTTTGCCCACCGAACGATTCGGTTTTTTAAACTGTTTGCCTTCCTTGCTAAGACGTTTGCCATTTTGAATTTTTATGTCCGACTTTGGGGTAAAAGAGTAAGAGTAACTTTCGTAAAATGAAAATTCCACCCTCTGCCTTCGGCATCTCCCTCCAAAGGGAGACAAGTTGTTGCTAATTCGGTTTTCAATCAGTAATACTAAAGTCAGTTTCTTTTGATTGTTGACTTCGGCTTCGCTCAGTCAACGGTTGGAAACTCGCAACCGTTCCCTGAGCGAAGCCGAAGGGAACAACTCCAACTTCGAACTTTTTGATTTCGTCCTCGGCTCCGCTCGGACTCCGGTTTTTCGTAACCGTTCTTCGAGCGGAGTCGAGAAGAACAATCATTACTCTAAACTTCCAATATCTCCTTCACCAACCGCTCCGCCAATCGCTTTCGCGAAAATCTGTCAATTTTATCTGCTGACCCAACGAGCGAATGACCATTTTTATAATCTTCGAATTGCTTTTTAATTGCAATTTTCAACCCCTTTTTATCATTAAAATCTACTGCCAAACCAGCGTCCGTTTCTTTAATTACGGTTGCCAATGCTGAGTCGGTTGGGCAAAGTGCCAAAATCGGTTTTCGCATAGCGAGGCATTCAAACAGTTTGCCGGGCAGTTGCGAAATCGCATTTCGAGATTGATTTACGATGATGAGCAAAACGCTTGCTTTTTGGTATTCGAGAAGCAGGTCGTCATGTTTCATCCATTTTGTCGTATTCGCATTTCCCGAAAGGGACTTATGGTTTTTTAAATAGTCAATTATCTGCTGATCTACATTACCAATCAATTCCAATTGAAGCCTTTCGGCAAATTCCGCAGACTCTTCACACAACTCCGCCAACGCCTCAAAAAACGGAATTGGATTTCGAATCATATTCAACAGCCCCGTATGGTAAATTCTGAAGGGCGGGTTTCGGGTTTCGAGTTTCGAGTTTCGGGTTACGCCAAAGTCTGCCGCTGAGTTTGAGTTTGAGTTTGAGTTTGCAGTTGAAGTTTGAGATTGAAGTTGCAAAAAATCCGCCTCATCAAACCCATTCGTAATCACCGACAATTTAGTTTCGTCAAATTTCGGAAACTCACCTTTCGTAGTGTCGCTGGTCATTACCAAATGGTCAGCGTTTTCGAGGACTTCGCGTTCCATCGCTTCGTTTTTCTTTTTTCCGCTTTCGCTCAAAAACGAGTTGTGGACATCGAATGTGGACCAAGGATCTCTAAAATCTGCCACCCATTTCAAATTAGGAAAATGCTTTTTAACTCCCAACCCAATCAAATGCATACTATGTGGCGGACCCGTCGTGATGATGGCGTCCACTGGATTTTCTTTGATATATTTTTTTAGGAAACTGATAGAAGAGTTACGCCAAGTAATGCGCGGGTCAGGCACAAAGACATTGCCTCGAAACCAAAAAGAAATTCGCTTCGTCAAACTCTTATTTTCGCCTTCCTTGGTCATTCCGAAATTGGAGTCGCCCGGTTTGGTGCCTGTGATGAATCGATGGATTCGATAGGGTTCCCAAATTTTAGTTTTTAAGATTTCCGCATGTTCTGAGACATCGGCGAGTAGGGAGTCATCTTTTAGATTGAAGTCAGGATTTTCAGGAGTGTATATCACAGGTTGCCATCCAAAATCAGGGAGATATTTCGACATCTTGAGCCAACGCTGCACGCCACTTCCCGCACTCGGCGGCCAATAATAGGTGATGATGAGAACTCTTTTCATTTATTCAGTAGGCAGGTTGTCAGTAGGCAGTGAACAGTATCTCAGTGCTTACTGCTTACTGCCTACTGAAAACTTTTACTTCTTCCGCTTCGTCTTCTTTACAGGTTTCTTTTCCTCCTTTTCTACGACAACTTCATTGGGAAGTTCAGCATACCAATTCTTCAAAGAAAGAAAGATGGCACCAAACATTGCCAAAACAATCAATATCGAACTAATCCAAGAAATCATCTCTCCCGACGCAAACGAAGATGGCTTGAATTCGAAGACGATTTCATGTTTGCCGGAAGGCACTTTAAGAGCGCGAAGAATGTAGTTGGCGCGGATATGATCCACAGGCTGGCCGTCAATATATGCTTGCCATCCTTTATTAGGTCCATACCAAATCTCTGAGAAAACCGCCAAGCCTTCGGCAGAGGATTCAGAAGTATAAGTCAATTTATTGGGTTTATATTCAGTCAATTGAATCGAACCGGAAGCAGCTCCAAGACCGCTGACGTAATCGGCAAATTCACTATGAACGATTGCAGTTTCCCACGGAGATAAGTCTGTCAGCGCTTCGATTTCGGCATTTGCATTGGGGACTTGTTGGATGTTTTTGACAAACCAACCGTTGCCCAGTGCTGCCTGATTTTTTTGTGCTTGCCCTTCGCGAGTGATGATCCATTTGGTGTTGAGCATATTCATAACCCCCTGATTTCCTCTGGAGATGTGGGTGTCAATTATGTCTTGATAGCGCTGCAATTTTGCAGCGTGGTAGCCACCAACTGTTTTGTGAAAATAGGAAGCTCTCGCGTCGTTGAAAGTATTGATACTCAAATCCATCACGCGGTAGTTTGGGTCGGGGTCTTTTAAAATCTGCTCATCCGCAGGACGAGGTCGGAAATTAGCTTGGTATTGTGATTTGGATTGGAAGCTATCACCATTCAAATAACGCTTGCCAACCATAAATAAATCAAAAATGGTAATCAGCCCCAAACCTGCCAAAAGGATAGTTTGGTTCACTTTGTTTTTAGTGAAAAACCATAGCAAAGCCGCAAAGGAAAGAATGATTCCTAACGAGCGAAATGCGTCTGATTGCATCATGCCCTGACGGTCGCTTTCCAAAGCAGAAACGATTTGACGACCACTTTGTGGGTTTTCTAAGTATCGCGCGTCGATGGCTCCTGAGAAGTCAAAAAAGGCACTGCCACCCACTCCAAAAAGCAAACACAAACCACCAACTATCCCCAATGAGTAAAGCACCGCTTTGTTGGCTTTTTCCATAGAAACCTTGCCTTCCAATATTTGCGAAACGCCCAATATTCCCAGTAATGGGATTAATAAAGAGGTGACGGAAAGCGCGGAGGCGTGCGCTCTGAATTTATTGTAGAGCGGGAAGTAATCGAAGAATATTCGTTGGAATGACTCGAAGTTTTTCCCCATGGAGAGCAACATCGTAAAGATGACTCCAAAGACGATCCACCATTTTAGCGATCCTTTATAAAGGAATAATCCAAGTACAAAAAGGAATATGAAACCAGCTCCATAATAATTGGGTCCGCTGGTAGATGGCAAACCGCCCCAATACAAAGGTGCTCGATCTGCACTCTGACCTGCTCTCCTTAATAGTTTTGAAAATTCGGAATCTTTGCCAACATGCTCTGCGCTTGAGCCACCTACGAATCCAGGAATTAAGCCCGCCCACAAATCACTGACGCCGTTGCTCCAATTCATCGCATAGTTCCATTCGAGTCCTTTGGTGTTGCTGCTGCTGGTAGCTTCGCCTGCGGATTCGAGGATTGGGTCGCCACGCATGGTGTCGGCTTGATATTCTAAAGTTGAGGCGATTTTTGAGTAAGAAGCGCCCATTGCTAAGACCACTCCGAGGGTTAAGATTCCCGACGCTTTCGCGAAATGAGCGATTTTTCCAGCCTTCAAATCCGTGATGAATTGGGCGATGACCCAAACAATCATTATCAACCCAAAGTAGTAGGTCATCTGTGGGTGATTGGCGAAAACTTCGATACCCATCGCTACTGCGAAAAGGATTCCGCCCCACAAATATTTGCCTCGATAGGTCAAAATCACACCTGCTAAAATCGGCGCAAACATCGCTATCGAGCGAACTTTACTGGTATGCCCTGCCTCGAATAGTACTAAATTATTGGTCGTAAATGCGAATGCAATTGCCCCAACAACAGCGAGCAAGGGTCGAACTTTTAGCGTAAGCAATAAAATATACATGCCCAACATCAGTGTGATGAAATAGCCAATCGGTCGCTTGAAGAATAAACCAGTCGCTTGCTCCACATATCGCAACATATTGCTCCGAACCGGCGAGGCGATTTGATAGGTCGGCATTCCTCCAAACATCGAGTTCGTCCAATGCGTCACTTCCCCTGTTTCTTTCTCATAAGAGGTTGCCTCATGGGACATGTAGAGGAAATTGATGATGTCCGATTGTTGCACTTTTTTTCCCTGAATCTGAGGGAAAAAGTACCCAATGGACAGCACAGCAAAAATTAGTAATGCGAGTAGGTGAGGGAGTGCCTCTTTGATGGCAGTCTTTTTCATATTCGTGAGTGAGCTTTTTTCTTTCGCTTACGCTAAATGTTGTAAAAAGGTCGAAGGTAGGTATTTCCCGAAAGGGGGCAAACTATTTTGTTTCGCTTCGCTGATTGTTTTGCCACTTCGTGGCTGATTGTTTCGCTTTGCTGATTGTTTGATTGATTCGCCACTTCGCGGCTGATTGTTTCGCTTTGCTGATTGTTTGATTGATTCGCCACTTCGTGGCTGATTGTTTGATTGTTTTTTTGACTTTTGTCAAATGGGCTTGCAAGTTCATTTCGCGAAAGCGAGCTTAACAATCAAACAATCAAACAATCAAACAATCAAACAATCAAACAATCAGCGGCAACGCCGCGAACCCCTCAATCAAGTTCATACTGCTTAATCTTCCGATAAAGCGTCCTTTCCGAAATTCCCAAATCATCAGCCGCTTCCTTTCGGCGACCTTTGTGTTTTTTGAGGGCTTTTTTAATCATTTCTTTTTCCATGTCTTCGAGGGATAGATTTTCCTCTACCGTTTCGTAGGTTTTGAATTGAGCCGTGTTGGAATCGTTTATGATGATGGGGCGATTGCCGTTTGACTCATGCTCAAAATCAGATTGAATGACCTCTTCCTCATAAGATTCCCCTTGCGGGAAATTGGGTTTCTGCTGAAACGACCGTGCCGGAGCAGAAGGCAAATATCCACTGCCACCGACGGGCATTTCGAGGTCATTGGTTTTTGCCAATTCGAAAACGAGGCGTTTTAAATCAGACATGTCTGCTTTCATTTCGAAAAGCAACTTGTATAATATTTCCCTTTCGGCAAATGATTCTTTCGAATCTCCATTTGCGGAAGCGACAGGTAAATTTCGATTCTGTAGGTTGGGGAAAAGGTCTAAAAGTGTCTCAACAGTTGCCGCTCTTTCATCTGCCAAAACAGACAACTGCTCAGCGATATTTTTCAACTCCCGAATATTTCCGGGGAACGGATAGGTTTGCAAAAGCATGTATGCCTGCTTATCCAATTGGACACTTTCGGTTCGATATTTATCAGCGAAGTCCACTAAAAATTTTCTAAACAGCAGTGGAATATCTTCCGGTCGTTCTTTCAAACTTGGGATATGAATCGGCACTGTGTTGAGCCGATAATAGAGGTCTTCTCTGAATTTTCCGTTTTTGATTTTTTCGAGGAGATTGACATTGGTTGCAGCGACGACGCGCACATCTGTCTTTTGAACTTGCGAAGATCCAACTTTCAAAAACTCACCTGATTCTAACACTCGCAACAAAAATGCCTGCGTATCCAATGGCATATCTCCAATTTCATCTAAGAAAATGGTTCCGTCATTTACGGATTCGAAATATCCTTTTCGGTCAGAAGTCGCTCCCGTAAATGCTCCTTTGATGTGTCCAAACAACTCTGAGTTTATTGTCCCGGGTGGAATTGCTCCGCAATTGACGGCTATGAATTTATTATGCTTTCGCGTACTAAGTTCATGGATGATTTTTGAAAATACCTCTTTTCCAACGCCTGATTCGCCCGTAATCAAAACGGTCAAATCAGTGGGTGCCACACGGGCAGCCGTGCTCAATGCTCTGTCCAAAAGGTCAGAGGAGCCGATAATGCCGAAGCGTTGTTTGATGGTTTGTAAGTTACTCATATGAAAGAATATGGAGAATGGAAAATAGATGATGGATTCACTCAGATTCTCCTAATAGCCTAATTTTTGAATGAATTTGAAAATGCGTTTTTCTTCGATTGTGAGTCTTTCAATGATTTGATTTTTCAGATCAAGGTTACCGTAATTCCTTCTTCCGCAAATTATCAATTGAGTCTCTAATTCGTAGCAAGAAGTCATAGCATATTCCAAAAATCTTTTGAAATCAGCAGAGGTGCCCCTTCCAGAACCTTCTGCAATATTGGAAGGAATACTTACAGCTGCTCTTGTCATTTGGGATATTAAATTGAATCTTTCATCATTGGGCAATTCGGAAGTATATTTGTAAATTAGGTCAGTGATTTCAATCCCTTCCTTCCAGATTTCTAAGTTTCTAAAGTTGTGTTTTCTCATAATTGATGTATTTAAATAATAAATTTTCACATTTTTCCCACTCCATTTTCCATGCTCTATTTTCCTTTCTCCAAAATTCTCCCTTTCAACGTGGCACTCGTCACTTCCAAAACCTCCACATTACAATAATCCCCAACTTTATAGCCTTCCCCTCCCGAAGCAAGTTCGGGACTGGGTTTAGGGAAAATAATCATCTTGTTTTGCGAGTTACGCCCTTTGAATTCTTTATCAGATTTTTTGGAATCTCCTTCTATCAGCACTTTGAAAGTTTTTCCTAAATCCAATTTGTTATGTTCATGAGAAATTCTTCTTTGCAATTCAATCACCTCTGCCAATCTTCGCTTTTTGACTTCCAGCGGAATGTCATCTTCATATTTTCGAGCAGCCAAGGTGCCTGGACGTTCTGAGTAATAGAACATATAACTCATCGTGTATTTCGCAAATTCAATAACACTTAAAGTGTCCCGATGTTCTTCCTCTGTTTCGCTACAAAAACCAGTTATGAAATCACTTGAAATGGCGCACTCCGGCATGACTTCATAAATGCGATTCACCTTTTTCTCATACCACTCTCGGTCGTAAGTGCGATTCATTTTTTCGAGAATTCGGCTGTTGCCTGATTGGACAGGGAGGTGGATATACTTGCAGATGTTTTCGTACTTTTTCATGGTAAAAAGCACCTCGTCTGTGATGTCTTTTGGATGAGAGGTAGAGAACCGAACACGCATGTCAGGGTGGACTTGAGCGACCATTTCGAGTAGATTGGCGAAGGTCGTAACTTGCTCATTTTCAGGGTTTTGCCATTTGTAACTGTCCACATTTTGACCGAGCAAGGTCACTTCTTTATAGCCCTTGTTGTATAAATCAGTAGCTTCCGCTACAACACTGAATGCGTCTCTCGAGCGTTCGCGGCCACGCGTAAAAGGAACCACGCAAAATGAGCACATATTATCACAACCACGCATAATAGAAATGAAACCCGAAACGCCATTACTCCCTAAGCGCATGGGGTTAATGTCGGCATAAGTTTCCTCTCGGCTGAGGTGGACATTGATGGCTTTATTGCCATCCTCGGCAGTAGCGACCAGTTTTGGTAAATCACGGTAGGCGTCTGGTCCTACGACCATGTCCACCAATTTCTCTTCCTCCAAAAATTTCTTTTTCAAGCGCTCTGCCATGCAGCCCAAAACGCCGACCATGGTGCCGCGTTTTTGCCTTTTCATTTTATTGAAAATACGGAGGCGTTTACGAACGGTGTCTTCTGCCTTTTCGCGGATGGAGCAAGTGTTGATTAAAATCAAATCTGCTTTTTCCATGAATTTAGTAGCTGAAAAACCTGCTTCGCCCAAAATCGACGCAACGATTTCGCTGTCGCTAAAATTCATCTGACAGCCATAGCTTTCGATATAGAATTTTTTGCCGTCAGGCTCATCAATATTGACCTCTTGATAGAAGACTTCACCTTGCTTTTTCTCGTCGATTTCCTTTTTGATTCCCTTGAGGGTAGGATTGTCGTTATACATGCGCTCTAAATTTTAAAATTTTGGATTGCAAATATACGTCAAAGAAGGGGATATGTGACAGAATGGCAGTTAAAGAGTGATTAATTTTTTAGTCTAATTGGACTCTAATAGATCGTGGTTGCTTTGAGGAGTCATAGCCATCTAAACCAATTTCTAGGCTTATTCTGGAAGAGCTCCAATTTGGATTTAGTTCTTCGTAAGAATACTCTTTATCCTTAAATTTTTTTAGGCTGAACTGCTCATAAAGAACCTTTTCGGATTTTCCCCTTTTTAAATTAAAGCCATTCAAAAAATAATACGCTTGGTTCCCTGTTGAATCAATAGGGTGAACGCGTAATATGAAATTGACATAATCGAAAGTATCTAAGTTTTTAACTACTAAATGGGTTGCTGTTCTCTCTATTTCTGTATTCAAAGGCTTGATTTCAATTTCACTAGAAGTGGCAAGGGAAAGGAGAAGAAATAGCATCAGAACAAAAAAGGAAGCAATATTTGAAATTAGTCTATTCATATTTAGTCCCAATTAAAATGATTAAAGCACCTATCAAAATTAAGACAATCACCTGAAATGTTCAATGAAGTTCTACTCACAATCGAAACGGGGATTGGGACATTTTTACCATTCGTAAAATCAGCAAACGGAATGGTTTTGCTTTCCATACTTTTGATAGAAACCTCATTCGTTATCAAATGAGCTACGATGGTGTCATTGTTATTTGCATTCACGAAAGTGTCATGATAGGATAGGGTGAGGCTCAGGTCTTCGTAATCAAAAGTATCATTGTTTTTTAGAATCAACTCTTTGGGCGTTTTGTCTGCTTCTATCTTGAATTCACCCAATGTTTCATCAGATTGGGTCGCAGCTGCTAAAAACCAAAAGGTAGCTAAAAAGATGATAGACAATGAGTTAGGAATGAAATTTTTCATAATTATTGATTTCCATTTGCCGAAAGGCAAATGAATAAGAGGCAACAAAAAAATTAATCTAAACTCGTACTGAAAAAACAAAAATCAAAGTCGGGGCAATTTTGAGAAACATCTAAAATAATCAATTTCGAAATCGAATCAGGTACTAGGTTGTTTCGATTTGTTGATTCAAAATCGTTGAATGGAATCGTGATGCTTTGATTGGAAGCTAAGTCAGTTGTTTTTGTAAACGAATTAAAAACCAGTGAATCACCGTTGTTCGCATTGATTAGCGTATCCAAATAGGTAAAGTTTATTTCCATCTCATCGTAATCAAACGAATCGTTATTTTTTAACGTGATGTCAAAATTTGTTCTGGAGGCTTCCATATTTAAGGAGCCAAAGTTTTCATCTGGAGAGGTCGCAATATTCAAAATCCAAAAGAACACTAAAGTAATGATAGACAGCGAATTAGGTATTAAGTTTTTCATATTTTGAAAAAATTAGAATTGATGAAACAAAGGCGAAAGTCATGGTGATTAAATCCAACCAATCGAATACGCCATTGAGGATTTCAAATTTTTGGAGGACTTCAGTTAGCGCAATCACCAAAAAGACAACCACCAACCAAAAGACCCTAAAGCTTTTTTCGTGGGGCGCCCAAAGTATTTGAATAGCCGAGGTAAACGCAAACGCCCAAAGCCCATCTGGAAAATTGTACTTCAAAAAATCTGGTAATCTTTTTCCGAAGTTGATAAGTGCATCTGACTCCAACTTGAAGTCATCAATCCAGCCATTTCCGAAAGGGCGGAGTTGGTAGAAGAGTAACCCAATGATGAGAGGCAGAAGTACCCAGATTGTTATTCTTTTAATCATAAATTGACTGGTCATGTTTTGAGGTGGAAGGAAAAATGACTCAAATTTATCATCATTTATTGTGAACAGCCACTTAAAAATAAATTTACTACGAAAAATACCCCGCGTCATTTTCATATTGATATATTTGCTAATTCGTCTTTAGACTTCTTTCGAAGAATGCCATTTTAACTTATGAAGCTTCATTTGGACAAGTTGGAGGTAGATTTGGACTCGCAGTTGGTTGCTGCAGGCGGAGACCTTTTGGCGGCTAATTCGAACGCTCATTTGACGGAAGTCGAAAAAAATCTTTGGGTCTCAAAAATAGAGAATCAAGAAGTAGAAGTGCAAACCGTAGGAAGAAAAATAAAGACCTACTCCTGTGAATGTCAGACATTTATAGATTCAAAAATTTGTAATCATACAGTGGCGGCTTTGTTGGCAATCAGAGCAAAAAAGGACGACAAAAAGAAAAGCGCCACAAAAAAGAAATCCAAAAAAGCTACCCCAAAACGACTAACAGTCTCAACGATACTCAATTCGGTTGATGAAAAAGAATTGGTTAGATTCATAGGCACTTATGCTCGCATGGATCAGCAATTTACCAATGCACTAAAAACTCGATTTGCAACCCATGTGGACGCTATCGAACTGAAAGAAAAGTACGACCAATTGCTGCGAACCCTGATTCGTTCCTATCAATCCTCCAATCAGACTTTTACCCGTTCAGGTGCCAAAAAAATCCATGATATGTTGGATTTGCTATTGGAGCAGGTAACGGATGAGTTTCGAGGAGGCAACTACGTTGAAGTGTTTGAGGCCTGCAAAAACATCATTGGAAAAGTATCACCAATCATTGAGCGATTGAAAAGCCATCGCAATGATATTTTGAGTGCCTTGGAGCGTAGTTTTGTCTTGATTTTGAAAATGCTCAACGAGCCGATTTCACCCAAACTGCGACTTTCGATTACGCGCTTTTTCTTGATTGTTTTGCGACAGCGGTACTTCAATTTTCAGAAGATTGAAAAGTTGTTTTTCTCAGGCATGATGAAGTTGATTAGCGAAGCTGAAAGTCGTCGGATATTGACGGAATGCCTTGATAGTGAGACTGTTAGCTTGATTCAGCAGCGAGATTTGGAAGCGAAAATTTTCTTTTTTTACGCAGCGGTTTTGAATGCTTCAGAAGACCAAAAAGCAAGAACGGAATTTGAAAATCACATCCAGAAAAGTATTTGGCTTTTGCCAAATACGGTTGACATTGCACGAAAGTGGAAATACCCAGCTATCGTAAAATGGCTTTCTGATTTGGCATTTCAGCATAAAAAATATTCAACCTATTTTGGTCGATTTGATGAGATTCGATACCAAATCGCTAAGGAAGAAGAGGACGCTGGGGGCGTTACTTATTTTTCAGCAAAGCGAGTTTTGGGCACTTTAAATAATTCTTATTTGGAAGATTTTTTGAGCACTTTTGGGCAAGGCGCTTTGGAGGTGAAGGGCTTGATCAATCGGGTAGCGGCTATGCCTTATTCCGATGACCAGCAGTTGATTTTAGCTCAATTGTTTCTTCATCAAAATGACTTTTCCAGTTTTGCCAAATTGATTGAAGGAAATGATGACTTGGAATTGGTTAAACAAATGGCACCAATGATTTTTGAGGTCAATCCAAAAGAGGGTAGAGCGTTGATTTGGCAAAAAATAGACGCTTTTTTAAGCAGCCACATTGGAAAGCCTCCGGTTTTTAAGGTGCGCAATTTTATCAGAGATTTGTATCAAGAAGATGCTTCCAAATTAGCAAAATGGTTACTTTCAAAAATTAGATCTAATTATAAATCCCGAAAACCATTGATTGAAGAGCTGGCTATTTTTAGGTAGCAGCGCCTTAACTTCCGGCGAGTTGAATCAAAAGAATAGAATAAATCATAAAATGAAATTTGAACTCTGGACAATAGGAAAAACGAACTTCAAGTACTTAGAAGAAGGCATGAAGATTTACGAAAAACGCCTGTCCCATTATCTCAAGTTTTCAACTGAAATCATCCCCAATATCAAAAACGCAAAAAACCTAAATCCCGCACAACTCATTGAAAAAGAGAGTGATATAGTTTTGAAAAAAATTAATACAGACGATTTGCTTGTGGTTTTGGATGAAAAAGGAAAGCAATTTTCTTCCGTTCAGTTTTCCAAAAAAATAGAAAATTGGCAATTGCTTTCGCAAAAAAAAGTCATCTTCTTGATTGGTGGTGCTTATGGTTTTTCTGATAAAATCTACCAACGTGCCAATGAAAAAATCGCTTTCTCCCAAATGACTTTCTCCCATCAAATGATTCGCCTTTTTGTGTTGGAACAAATTTATAGAGGGATGACTATCTTGCGTGGCGAACCTTATCACAATGAATGAATCAATCAAAATGAAAATCAAAATCAAAATGAAAATCAAAATGAAAATCAAAATGAAAAATGGGTTCTGGAAAACTTGATTTTCATCTTGAAAAATGATTTTTGTTGTACACGTTTAGTTGGTTTTCATTTTCATTGACATTTTAATTTTAATTTAAAATATGACCATTACGATGATGTTGTTGATTTTGACGGTGTTAGTTTCCTACCCGGCGCTCAACAAGCCAGAGATGAAAAACGCTCTTTTCCTTTATCCTTACGCCATTAATAATCGGAAAGAATACTTTCGGTTTTTGACCCACGGGTTTGTGCATGCGGACATGACGCATTTGCTGATAAATATGTTTGTGTTGTGGCAATTTGGCGAGGTGCTCGAAAATGGAATTTTATATTCTGATGGCACGGTTTACAAACCCGGATTTGCTCAATACTTCGGTCCCATGGTTGGGAAGTTTTTGTTTTTGGGGATGTATGTTTCTGCGATAATTTGCTCTTCGGTGGTTGATTATCAAATTCATAAAAACAATAAGGGATACGCTGCGCTTGGTGCGAGTGGGGCTACCTCGGCGGTAGTGATGGGATATGTGTTGCTTGATCCGTGGGCGTGGTTTCTTTTTCCGCCGGTTCCGGCATTGGTTTTTGCGATTGGATACTTGTGGTATTCAAACAAAATGGCTCGCGAAGCCAATGATAATATCGGGCATAATGCCCACTTTTATGGAACTGTTTACGGTTTCCTATTTATCATCACGGCGAGTTTGATTTTGAATTCGGCGCTGATTACTGATTTTATGGCTCAGTTGCTGGAAGGACCGAGTAAACCCCCATTTTTTTAGAAAACAAATTGTCTTTTCGGCTGTTTCCGTAGGGTGTGATTCAAGGTCACTTTCGTGAAATAATCGCATTTCACGAAAGTGAAAATTAGATAAAATATCAACAACATGATCATTCTTTTAAGTCCTGCAAAAACATTGGATTTCTCTCCAATCGAACTGGAAAAACATACTCAACCCGCTTTCTTGCCGCAATCAAAAAAACTCGTGGGCATCATGCGCAAACAATCCTCCACCGATTTGCAAAAAATCATGAAAGTGAGTGAAAAAATTGCGAATCTGAATGTAGAAAGATACAAAACATTCAAAACGCCTTTCTCTCCTGAGAATGCAAAACAAGCGCTTTTTGCCTTTAAAGGCGATGTCTATACTGGTCTGGAAGCCGCTTCATTTAGCGAAAGCGAAATCGAATTTGCTCAAAAACATGTCCGCATTCTTTCCGGCTTGTACGGCATTTTGAAACCATTAGACTTAATGCAACCTTATCGCCTCGAAATGGGCACCAAAATGCAGTTCAATGGCTCAAAAAATCTATATCATTTTTGGGATGAGCAAATCACCAAAAGCATCAATAAAGACCTGAAAACCAACGGTTCAGAGGTCGTTTTGAACCTCGCTTCCAATGAATATTTCCATGCTATCAAGAAGGACTCCCTTTCGGGAAAAATCATCAATGTTCACTTCAAGGAAAACCGCAATGGCGTCCTGAAAGTCATCTCGTTTACTGCCAAAAAAGCGCGAGGATCGATGACGAATTTGATCGTAAAAGAAGGAATTACGAACCCCGAACAACTCAAAGATCTAATCGTCATGGACTATGTTTTCAATGCAGAATTATCAAATGATGAAAATTTATATTTCATCAAAAATTGATTTTTCTTACCTACATAACCAATCCTATTACCTATTTTTGTGATGAATGAGTAGCAAAATTGAAATGTTTTACAACACTTTTCCTACCTGATTCACGCATTAAATTCTCTTTTTCAAATTAAACTATCTTTCGAAATGAAAAAAATTAGCAAGGTATTAGGAATGTTCCTTATTGCTTTTAGTGTAGTATTTTTCTTCGCTTGCGAAACTGCTAACAATGCAGTTGATGCAGCTCAAGAAGCGGCAACTGAAGCTGCTGATGCAGCTGGCAACGCAGTAGAAGGTGCAGCAGATGCTGCGGGTGACGCTGCAAATGCAGTTGGCGATGCGGCAGGTGATGCTGCTAAAGGCGCTGCTGACATGGCAGGCGATGCTGTTGACGCAACAAAAGACGCTGCTGGCAACGTAGTGGACGGTGCTAAAGACGTAGCTGCAGGTGCAAAAGACGCTGCTGGTAACGTAGTGGATGGCGCTAAAAATGTAGCCGCAGGTGCAAAAGACGCAGCAGGCAATGTTGCTTCAGGTGCTAAGGACATGGCTAAAGATGCTGCAAAAGCAACTGGAGAGGCCATTGAAAAAACCGGTGAGAAAATCAAAAAAGTTGGTAATTAATCAACTTCGGATTTTTTCAAAAATAAAAAAGAGCAGTCACATTGTGGCTGCTCTTTTTTTATGCTTTCAAACTTCAAAGAGTTTGAAACTTAATAGTTAAAGCGATAATTCTCAATATCTCAATATCAAAAATTACTCCTCTCCCAAAAACGGATATTTATAATCACTTGGCGGAACGAAATTCTCTTTGATCGTTCGTGGACTGACCCATCTGTAAAGATTCAAAATCGAACCTGCTTTGTCGTTGGTACCGGAAGCTCTTGCGCCCCCAAATGGTTGCTGCCCAACCACTGCGCCAGTTGGTTTATCATTGATATAGAAGTTACCTGCCGAGTTTTTCAACTTTCTGGCAGCAGATTCAATCACCTCTCTGTCTTTAGAGAATATCGCCCCTGTCAAAGCATAAGGAGAAGTTTCATCTAAAATCTCCAACATCTTTTCAAACTTATTGTCTGCATAAACGTGGATGGTAAGGACGGGTCCAAAAATTTCCTCGCACATGGTTCGGTATTTCGGATCGTCAGCCACGATGACAGTTGGCTCGATGAAGTAGCCTTTTGATTTATCATATTTCCCTCCGGCGATGATTTCTGCTTTCGGGTCTTCTTTTGCTTGATGGATGTAGTTGCTGATTTTATCAAATGCTCTTTCATCAATCACGGCATTGACAAAATTCCTAAAGTCTTCTGGCGTCCCCATTTTGATGTCTGCCAAGTCATCCAATAAATACTTCTTCACTTTCTTCCACATTGATTTTGGAATGTAGGCTCTTGAAGCAGCAGAACATTTTTGACCTTGATATTCGAAAGCGCCACGCGTTAGCGCAGTTGCCACTTCCTTTGGGTCGGCTGATTTGTGAACCATAACGAAATCTTTTCCGCCAGTCTCACCTACAATGCGTGGATAGGAGCGATATTTTGAAACGTTTTTTCCAATGGTTTGCCATAGTTTTTGGAATACTCCAGTACTGCCTGTGAAGTGCAATCCTGCAAATTCTTTGTGATTGAACACCACATCGCCCGCCACAGGTCCATCTACATAGACCAAGTTAATGACGCCTTTCGGCAAACCAGCTTCTTCCAAGAGTTCCATAATCACCCAAGCAGAATAGATTTGAGACTCTGCTGGTTTCCATACCACAGTGTTGCCCATCAGCGCAGGTGCGCATGGCAAATTGGCTGCAATGGAAGTAAAGTTGAATGGCGTAATCGCAAAGACGAATCCTTCTAATGCTCTGTATTCCAAGCGATTCCAGATATTTTTTGGCTGCATGGGTGGCTGTTGCGAGTAGATTTCCTCTGCAAATTTTGCATTGAATCTAAAGAAGTCACACAATTCCGCTACGGCATCAATCTCTGCTTGAAACGCATTTTTGGATTGACAAAGCATGGTGGCTGCATTCATTTTTGCCCGAAAGGGTCCCGATAATAAATCAGCTGCTTTTAGAAAAATTGCGGCTCGATGTTCCCACGGCATGTTTTCCCAATCCTCTTTTGCTTTGAGCGCCGCGTCTATGGCTTTATTGACATGATTGACATCTCCTTTATAAAAATAACCCAATTTGTGCGAAAGCTCATGGGGTGGATACATCGGTACAATAGCATCAGTTTTTACATTTTTGCCACCGATGACCATTGGGATTTCTATTTCCTTGCTTTTTAATTTCTTAATTGCTTCTTTTAATTCTTTCTTCTCTTTTGATCCTGGAGCATAACTCAAAACGGGTTCGTTGGTGGCTTCAGGTAATTTGAAAAATGCGTTTGACATATTAAAGTTCTATTTTGTTTAAGGCTTGAAATTTTGAGCCGCAAAGCTAATGAAATGTCCAATACAAAAAACACTATTATCGTCCATTTCGCTTTCGCGAAATAAGTTCATTTCGCGAAAGCGAAATGTGACTTCGATCTGACTTGAAAAATAAGAAGTCGAACCTTGAAGCGGTTCGGTTTGAAGTTGAAAATAGGGTGAATCTGATGGAGTGTCAACCAAGAGAATACCCCATTACTTCTTCCACAATTTTCTTAGGAATAAATGGAGAAGCCTTTCCACCACCTTTAATAATCTCTCTGACAAGACTGGAGCTGATGTGCGAGTTTTCAGGTTTGGAAATTAGGAATACCGTTTCCAAATCGTTTCCAATGATGTAGTTCATTTGCGAAATGGATTTTTCGTAGTCAAAATCAGAAGCGTTTCTCAGTCCTCGAAGTAAAAATTTAGCTCCAATTTTATCACAAAACTTAGCAGTCAGCTTTTCATAAGAATCCACCTCAATGGAAGGATAATCACTAAAAACTAAATTGAGCCATTTCATTCGAACCTCAAGAGGGTAGAGGTATTTTTTTTGTGAATTGATTCCTACTGCTACCACTATTTTATCAAACAGTGGAACCGCTCTAAGCACTAAATCGAGATGGCCGGTAGTAATCGGATCAAATGAACCTGGAAAAACTGCAATCTTCATAATGGTATAAATAGAAAAGCGAAGCACTCAAAGAGTACTTCGCGTATTTTTTCAATAAAATTTTAGTCAAATTTACCAAGACATGTCGTCTTCTTCGATCTCATCGTCTTCGCTGCCTCCTTCTTTAGCTTTTGGAGATTCGATTGTTTCTCCATTTGCTTCTGCTTCTAACTCCGCCTTTCTTCTTGCCTCAAATTCTTCTTGACGACGAGTGAACTGATCATAATCATAATCAGGCATCAATTCATTTTTGACGTGATCCACTGCGTCAACCAATCCATCTACGAATCGATTGAAGTCCTCTTTGTAAAGGAAAATTTTATGGCGCTCATATCCGTCGCCATCAAAGCGTTTAGTACTTTCGGTGAGTGTGACATAAAAATCTTCTCCCTTGGTACGTCTTACATCGAAAAAATAAGTTCGCCTTCTTCCTGCACGAACCCTTGTAGAGTAAACACTTTCGAAACGTTTTGAGTCGTTGCTCACTTTTGTTGGTTTTATTTAAAAAAAATAGCGGATAGTAAAATCGCTGCTAATGTAAAATATTGTTGATTTATTGAAAAAGGATCAATAAACTTTTTCTTATGAATTTAATATTCAAATGGGATAGATGTACTTTTCGAGTTTAGGGTTCAGAAGTTTATGTAGAAAGTGTTTCTTAGATTAAATTTGGCTACAATGTACTAAGGAAATATTAATTGTAAAAAATAAGAACCAATATTCTTTGAAGAATTATTACATTTGGGCTCCCATCTGAGACGTTAAATTTCCATTACAATCTAAAAATACCTGATGCTCCGCCATTAATTTTTAATTCATTTCCTCTTATGAATCGGTGGATTTTTACTTTTCTATTTTGTCAACTTAGTTTTGGTTTGTATTCGCAAAACTCTTGCAATAACGCATTGATTATCAATGATTTGCCTTTAGTTTTGTCCAATGCCTCAACCTGCGACCAAGGCAATCAAATTAGTACAGACCCTTGTACTTTCGTAATTCTGGACACAGAAGAATTTTTAATCGAATACAATTCGCCTGGCGATGAGTGTGTGATGATAGATCTAACAGGAACGGCTCTTTTTTCGAGCACTTTTGTTACAGTCTATGACGATTGTCCTGATGTTGCCACCTCATGTTTGGTACGCGCGACGGCTGAAATTTTCGAAACCAGAACTCAGGTTCGAAGCCTGTTTTTGAACCAACCGGGCACTTATTACATCATGGTTCGCAATGCAATCCAATGCAGTGATTTCAATATCAAAATCGAGCGAATTGATTGTCCTATCATATTTCCTCCCGCTTCTGTTTGTGAAGAGGCATTGCCAATCACGGGTTGTGATGTGAGCCAACCTTCCATCATTTCGGTGACGCAAGGAGCAGGTGATCCTGATTTTTTAAGAGTCGATATTAATTCCGGCTGTTGGTTGGGCGTTCAGCGCACCAATTATGTTTGGTTCTATATGGAAGCACAAGCAGATGGTGATTTCGGATTTTTGCTGCGAAGTGCAAATAGTGATGAAACCTCTGATATTGATTTACAGGTATGGGGACCGATTTCGGATTTAAGCCAACAATGCGACTTCGCTCAAGTGAATGAACCAATTCGAAGCACCTGGGCAGACGAAGCTCCTGGTTACGATTTGACGGGTTTGGTAGATGTTTCGCCAATCACGAATAGGGCAGTTACTGATGATTGCGAATTTGAAACCGGAGACGGTTTCGTGCGAACCATAGACGTCAAAGAAGGAGAAATCTATCTCATCCTGGTCAATGATTA
>CALCJP010000123.1 GCA_937967625.1 uncultured Saprospiraceae bacterium | reverse complement strand
AATGGGGTAGGTCAATCCGATGAAGCCTCCTTTGATGATGATATTCAAATATGGATTTCCCAAGTCTGGGAAAAATAGGGTAGGAAGGTAGCAAGCTAATGCTAATCCTATGACTATCAAGGTTTTATGAGTATAAGGTTGGAATCCGAACCTCCATTTCACGAAAGTGATTTTGGTAATTTCGAAAAGGATGAAGGAGCAGAACGTAGCGATGGCTGCGCCGACCAAACCATAGATTTCAATCAACCAGATGTTCATCGAAATATTGATTACTGCCAAGACGAGGTACATGTAAAAATTGAATCGGTAGTATTTGGAGTAGTTGATGATTTCGTTGTTGACCCCGGTGCTCATGTTGAGCAAACGGGCGAGGCAGAGGAAGAAAATCGCCCAGCGCCCTGCTTCCATTTCGGGTTTGTTCATGATGGTGAAAAGGTCATCCAAACAAGTCCATAAACCCGTAAATAAAAACAGTCCAAATATCAAAAGCGTCAGCGAGGACTTTTTATAGATTTTTTTGACTTCCGTCAAATTATCTTCTGCAATCGCTTTGGCGATAATTGGTTGGGCAATGCCGACTATGCTTTTTCGAGGTTTGCTCAATGCTTCTGAAAAGAAGTTGGCTTGGCTGAATATTGCAGTGCTGGAAAGGTTGGTTTTTCCTACGACCATCAAGGTGTCCACTCGAAAGGCTGCTTGCGCGCCCATCGAATTTATTACTCCATAGCGAGCATAACTGAGCATTTCATTTCTCAATTTTTTTGAAATGAAGGATAGATTCAATTTTCCTCTGAACTGTCCTAAAAAAATTAAGTATGAAATTAATCCAACGGTTACGATGATGTAGTTGCCCAAAATGCCATAGACCACCCATTCGATTGGGATATTTTCCGAAAGGAATAAAATTAATAAAAGGGGGAGCGTAATTTTTATTAGGAAGTCTTCTAAAATGGATGGCACTACAATTCGCTGAAAATTGGAGGCATACATGGCGAGGAGCCGATTGTAAACTAAGATGATGGTCAGCGGAAGGACGTAGGGGAGGAATTGGACATTCCAGGGGGATTTGTCTGGTTTGAGTAGATGTTTGCTGATAAGACCTTCCAAAAATGGAAAGCCCAAAAAGAAAATCAAACATCCTAACCCAGCAACTCCAATCAAAATCCAAAGGAATCCATTGTGCCCATTTTCTTGATTTTTAAATTTTGGAAAAAATCGAACGCCAAGCGTATGGCTTCCAAAACTAATCAGCGGAGACATAAAAAGGGCGGTAGCGATAAGCCCCATTGCCAGTCCGTAAGCATCCAAAACTTTGGGAACGAGGTAGAGTTGCGTCATAGCTCCAACGGCAATCCCAATGTATTGGACGATTGAGTGCTTGAAACCTTGACGTTGGATGACTCCCATTTAGAAATTTTTGCGCAAAGAAAGCTAAAACTATCTGACAAGGGTAATATCTCCCTCGACGATCTCTCTGCTACCATCAACGAACTCGATGATTCCGTAATATGCGAAAACGGCAGGGTTTAACGGTTTGTTTCTAAAGGTGCCATCCCAACCTTGGGTTTCTTCGTTGGGAGTAAGATTTTCTCCTCGCCAAATCAACTCGCCCCATCGGTTGAAAACGTTTAAGGCAGATAAAAAGCAAACCAGGGGTGGTTCGTGTAAATTCGAATTCCTCATCAGTACTTTCTGTAAGTCCATTGATAGTCCACTTTCGTGAAATGGCATTGGAACTAATATCCGACATTTGCGAAAGCGTCGTTTAGATTTTTGATAGCGGTTTCGATGATGTTGGAAGAGAGATTTTCGGCGCCACCATCGTGGATGACATGGACAACTACCGGGAGTACTTTTGGAGTGGTTCCTTTTTGTTGAAGATTACTCTTGAAAAAGACAAGAGCTTCCGTCTCGTTAGATTTACTTCGATCACTAAAGTGTGAGTTTACCGATTTCTTGTGTTCATGAATTTCCTTTTGGTCGCAAAAATCGAAACCTGATTTTTGGGAAAAACTTAAAGTGCTAATCAAAAGCAGGATAAGGAGTGTTTTGCATTTCATTTCTCCAAAGTTTTCTTATTCCTCATAAAAATATCAAATTTATTTTAGGAATTAAATAAAGGGGAAAACTTCTTCCTAAATTGCCCCTTCTCAAAAGAGTCGTTTCGTTTTGGAACAAGAAAACAGAAATAGAGTAAAAGAAACGATTCGTAAACTGATTTAATGAACTGTCTCATCGTCATTCCGGCAAGAGGAGGTTCCAAAGGAATCCCTCGTAAAAATCTGCGTGTCCTCGCCGGCAAGCCACTGATTTATCATTCTATCAAAACAGCTACCTCCCTTCCGGGAAATGTCGATACCTACGTCACCAGCGATGACCAAGAAATCCGCACTATGGCAGAGCGTTTTGGTGCCAAAACAATCAATAGAGACCCCAAATTGGCAGGCGACGCCGTGACTTTAGATTCCGTCATTTATGACTGCTACCAACAAGCAAAACAAATCGAAGGCAAGGAATATGATTTAATCATCACCATGCAGCCGACTTCTCCGCTTTTGAAAAAATCATCGGTTGAATTAGCTATCCAAAAAATGGCGCAACAGCCTGACACAGAGACTATTATCTCAGTAGTAGATGACCGACACCTAACTTGGACAATTAAAGATGGCAAGTGCTTTCCCAATTACGAAGCACGCGTCAATCGCCAATACCTCCCCAAAAATTACAAAGAAACCGGAGGCATTCTCATCACTCGAAACAACATCATCTCAGAAACGAATCGAATCGGAAAAAACATCGAGCTACTCGAACTCAATGCCGAGGAAGGAATCGATATCGACAACTATTCAGATTGGGTGCTTTGCGAATATTTTCTAAAGCATAAAAAGATACTTTTCGTCGTGGCAGGCAATTCTATAATTGGGTTAGGTCATGCCTACAATACGCTCGCTTTAGCCAATGAAATCCTAACTCATCAGGTGACTTTTTTGGTGACCAAAGGAAGTGAGTTGGCAATGGAAACTATTTC
>CALCJP010000122.1 GCA_937967625.1 uncultured Saprospiraceae bacterium | reverse complement strand
CATTAGACGAGGCAAAAACCGCAGACAATGCCTTAGCATTGGCGAGGATTTTTAACGCGTGTCCCGATTTTAATCGGGGAAGTATAATGGAAAAAGAACAGCTTCAAATCGAAAGGTTATTTTTTTAGCTTTACTAAATAGGCGCAAAAGATTGATTTCTTTTGCGCTTTTTATTTTTACCCTAAAATTCAATGCAGATGAGAACCATCCTTTTAATTCTATTTAGTTTCACTTTCGTGAAATGCGCAATTTTGACAGACATGCCAACCGACCAATTGCCCAACCCAGATTTAGAACTCCCACGCCTTAGCGGCAAAAAAATACTCATCGTCTATGGCGGCTGGCAAGGACATCAACCTGACCGTTTTGCTAAGTTGATCAGCGATTGGCTCAATTTGGAAGGCGCGATTGTGACCGTTTCAGATTCATTGAAGATTTTCGAGGACGAAGCATTTTTAAAATCACAAGATCTCATTATCCCCTACTGGACTATGGGAGAAATCACCGAGGCACAGGAAAAGGGATTACTCAATGCCATAAAAAGCGGCGTAGGACTGGCGGGTTGTCATGGAGGGTTGGGCGATTCGTTTCGCAACAATCCTTATTATCAATTTATGGTGGGAGGTCAGTGGGTGGAGCATCCCGGTGGCAAGGTGGAACATAGGGTACAGATTACAGATAAGAAAGACGCCATCACGAGAGGGGTTCCTGATTTTTCGATTCATACGGAACAATATTACATGCACGTCGATCCAAATAACGAAGTCTTGGCTACCACTACTTTCGATGGACAGACTTATGATTGGATTACTGGTGCCACCATGCCCGTAGTTTGGAAAAAGAACTATGGAGAAGGGCGCGTTTTCTACTTATCAATTGGACATTCGCCTACTACTTTTAAAGTGCCCGAGGTGTGGACGATTTTGAGTCGAGGCATTCGTTGGGCGAGTGGGAGTAAGTATGAGTTGAGAGAGCCGTACGTAAGTCCTGTTTACTAAAAAAGCCGTCGATCCAGTGACCGACGGCTTCTAAGTTAAAATCTATATTTTTTGAACGTTCTTTTAATGGAATGGTAAAACAGCGGCGTCGCCTTTGTTATTTACCAACATCATGTTCAAATCAATCATAGTACTCGCAGAACAAGTACCTGGATCATAAGTGATAGCATCTAACTGATCCTTCACTGCCGCAATAAAACCTGGGATTTGTGCAGTAGTACCTGTACCTCCAGCAGTTACGTTATCATTTTGCAATTCCTCAATTTCAGAAATCACTAATTTGACACCCATATCCGCCATACGAAGACCTTCAGCAATGAAGACTTCCTGACGAGTTCTGTAAAGCAAGTATAATGCATCATCTTCTGAACCAATACCATCAATGTCAGCTTGAGTTAGAGATGTTCCAGAAATATTAGGAATCATTACATCGCCTTGATCTCTGTCCAAAACTAATCCCATACGACCATTAACTTCAATGCAAGAAGAATCAGGACGAGTGCCTTCTGCAAAGTGTGTACGACCTTCGATAGAATCATCCACTTGCTTCATACCACGGGCTTGAACCAATGCCAATAAGTCACCCATCATCGCTTGAGCGCCAGCTAAGTCACCATCAGCAATCATTGCTTCAATGCGAATCAACCAACCTTCTTCTGCTTTTAAATAACGGATAGGATCATCCTCTCCGGCAGTATTGAAAGAATACTTAGGATCCAAGAAATCCAACGTTGGTAATGGCTGAAGATCATCAAAAGTACCTCTTTCGTAGAGTGCATCTTCCATTACGTTATCAGGATCTTCCAACTCATCGAATTGAGCAGCTCTCATGAAGTCTGCACTTACTGTAGTAGCATCTGTTGCAGACTTAATCGCACCTGCTTTATCACCAGTGTAGTACTGCGCTCTGGCTTTCGCCAAATGATATTCAGGAAGCGAGTTTGTAGTGATTGCTTGATCAAAAAGTGAAATAGCACGAGCATAGTTGTCAGCAGAAGACAATACTGCTCCTCCTGGCTCAGAAGGAAATCCAGTGTAGTACATTGCTGCATACAAGTGTGATAAACCTTCAAAAAAGAAAAACTCAGCAGTCACTGAAGCATCAATATTTGGATCTCCAGGGCCTACTGTTGTACTTCCAAACTTCGCCATTTCGCGTAAGCGGTGGATATCAAATTCGATATCAATGACATCATTGTCTTGTGAAGTGATATTTAACCCATCCAAAAACTGATTGAAAAAGGTCTGGTCGTTCATATAATTGTCAGACGCAATTTCTGCATTGATGACAATTTCGTTGAGCACGTTTGCCAATTGGCGTTCGATACCTGTCAGCCAAATAGAAGCTGAATTGGCTTGCCCTACTACTGATGCTTCAGACAAGTTTGGGTTTTCCACTTCCGTGAAATCTACCAAATCGCTACAACCAACAGTAAGAAATATAATTAGTGAAAATAAAGTTATTCTTTTCATTATAATATCTTTTTTAGAATGTGATTTTAAGAGAACCAACGATTGTGCGTGGTGCTGATTCTGTTCCATAAGCGAAACCTCCAGAGGAGAATCCATTTTGAGTACCGATACCTGACCCAGTAGTTTCAGGGTCAAAGTTAGCAGCAGTCCAGTTGAATGGATTTGTCAAATTAAGACCAAGTCTCAACCCTTTGATTTTCCCATCCATTAATCCACCGAAGTTGTAAGACGCTCCTACGTTTCTCACTTTGAAAAAGTCAGAATCATCTGTGTAGAAAGATACTAAGTTAAAGAAAGGTTGATTCTGAATTTCTTCTGGAACTGCATCCAAATCAACACCTCTCAAATATCTCAAGAGCAATGACAAGTCAACACTTTTACCACCAAATTGGTAATCACCGGTAGCAAAGAAAGTGAAGTTATCAAAAGAGTAGTTTAAACCAACAGTACCAAAATTAGGCGCAAATGAATTTCCTAAATTTTGGTTTGGTACAAACTCGTAAGTACCATCAGCTTGCAAAACAGCATCAGTTCCACGTAAGAAACCTAATGAAGATCCTTCTTCGACTACTGTTCCGATTACATTAAAACCACCCACAACGAATGCTGGTGCTCCTCCTGCGTCTTCAACAGTATTGGTATTATGGTTATATGAAGCATTGATATTCAAGCTATGCTTGCTAGTGCGAACCACGTTCGCTCTCAATTCTAATTCGTATCCAGCATTCTTGATTTCACCGATATTGCTAATCTGCTCCAACTGTCCACTTGATGGAATATTGTCAGGAGTAAACAATGCATCAACAGTAATACCTTGGTAAATAGTAGCACCAAAGTTCAAACGGTAATCAAAGAAACCTAAATCGATTCCTGCCTCAGTAGTTTGTACTCTTTCAGATTTCAACTGCGTATTTCCAGGATTGTCGAAACGGAAAGCTGGCTGACCAAGGAAAGACTCTAATGCAAAAGTTCTGTCTTGATCAAATGGTTGAGCAAAATTTGTTGCTTCTCCATAGTTAGCTCTCAAACGGACGTTGTTCAAGATTTTGCTTGCTCCTGAAGACTTGTAGAAGTCCATGTCAGAAAGATTGTAAGTCAATCCTACCTTAGGCAAAAACTGAAATCCAATATCATCACCTGAAATAGTGTTACGGTCCAAACGACCACCTACTTCAAGGAATAATAAATCTTTCCATCCCATATTCTCCAAGATGTAATAACCATAGTTTGCATTTTCAAGCGCAAAATCAGAACTGGTCTTTTCAGCAAAGTTATTTACAGAACTCGTACCGTCAACACCACCATCAGCCTCTAAACGCTCTTGACGATCATTGTTACGGAAAAAGTTTCCACCAACAGTAGTGATAAATGATAAATCATTGACATCCGCAGTGTGCTGAAGATTCAAAGCTCCTGTAGTTGTAAATGCATCCCTAATTGATCTAGTCAAGTAGGCTTGATCCGTTGTACCTTCTGGAAGTGCACCAATCTGAATTTGGAATGCATTACTTCCAATTTCTTGCTGACGAGCGTTTCTATTATCAACCCCCAAAGTAGCCGTAGCCGTTAAGTTATCAAGAATAGAAAAAGTAATACGGTTAGACGCAGTCAAACGATTGACTCTATTGGTAATATCTACCAATTCACCAACTTTTACGATTCTATTTTCTTTTAGCGTTTGCCAATCTTCTTCTGACAATTCATTCAAGTTTCCTAGTCCACCACCTTCAGCAGCAGAAAAACGAGAGAAACTCGTATTCGCATTATAATCTAAATTATAGTTGAATCCAGTGTAAGAGAAAGACCCTTGATACTGAACTCTATCACTAATTTTAGAAGTCAGTCCAAAATTAAAAGAACGTTTTAATTGCTCATTCAAATCATTGAATCCATCATCTTGATACAAACTTCCAACGAAGTTGTAAGAAAACTTGTCAGTACCACCATTGATACCTGCTTTCCATTCTTGCAAAACACCCGGCTCAAAGATCGCCTCTCCAGTTCTTGGATAAGCCAACCATTTGTCCTCCGCTGTAATTGAACCTACCCTTGACTCAACAAAAATGTTGTTTTCGCCAGCACGTCCTTTTTTAGTGATGATTTGGATTACACCATTAGCAGCATCCGCTCCGTAAAGTGTCGTTGCAGCACCACCCTTAATGTACTCAATTTTTTCAATTGACTCAACAGGAATATCTGCCAAAGAAGATACATCCGCACCACCGGTACCGATACCTAATTCAGAGTTCGAGTTCAAGTTATCTACTCGAATTCCATCAACAATAACTACCGGAGTAGAAGATGAAGAGGCAGAAATAGGACCACGAGTCCTGATAATCGCTGCCGTACCTGGTTGACCAGAACTCAATCTAATCTGCGCACTTGGCGCATTCGATTGTAGCAATTGGTCGATTTGATTGGCTGGCATACGATCCACTGTCTCAGCGTCGATTACATCCACTTGCGTGGAAAGACGCTTTCGCGCAATACCTGCTCCCTGACCGGAAACAACAATCTCTGTTAACGCCACTCCTTGTTCAAGAGAAACATTAACAACGTTTGAAGCGCCTAAAACGATTACCTGTGATTCGTAACCTGTGTAAGTAACTTCTAATTCAGATACGCCATTCGGCACATCAATAGAATACTTCCCATCAATATCCGTGATGGTGCCGACTTCTGAGCCAACTGCAAGAATTGTCGCTCCTATCAGCGCCTCGCCACTGGAATCTGAAACTTGCCCCATAACAGTTCGTTGGGCAGACATATAACCTACACATAGCAGGAGAATGCCCACTAAAAGTGAGAGTTTCTTCATAACTGGTTAAATTTTTTAAAAGGTTAAATAATAAAAAACATTCATCATGACTTCCATTGCGCCCTTCGGCACAAAAAAAATCCTGATTTAATCTTTATTTCATTTGGGCTTAGAAAAGTAAAAATAGGTGCTCACAAGACGGAGTGCCTCATTTCAAAATATAAGATAATGTTCAGATGGGATAAAATGTTAAAGAATTAACATTCAGTTCGTAAAGGAAACGAATATTTTAAATAATCGCTGCCTTTCGGAGCATAAAAAATCAAGTTTAGTAAAGTTGAAATAATAAAGTTTCGAAATTGAAGTGAGTTGTTTTTTCATTAGACGAGGCAAAAACCGCAGACAATGCCTTAGCATTGGCGAGGATTTTTAACGCGTGTCCCGATTTTAATCGGGGAAGTATAATGG
>CALCJP010000121.1 GCA_937967625.1 uncultured Saprospiraceae bacterium | reverse complement strand
CGCAAGTGCCAAGTCAAGACATCCCAATGTTACATTTGCTGGTACATGGGTTGCTTGAGGCGCCTCTTGGTCAGAAATCTGAATGACCTGCTCAGCCGTACTCGCATTGCCACAATCATCAGTCGCCGTCCATTCACGAGTGATCGTGCCAGAGCAGTTGTCACCAGTCATGGTTTCATTCAAGGTTACCACAAAATTAGGATCGCAATTGTCCACAAAAACTGGCTCATCAGCCGCAAGTGCCAAGTCAAGACATCCCAATGTTACATTTGCTGGTACATGGGTTGCTTGAGGCGCCTCTTGGTCAGAAATCTGAATGACCTGCTCAACCGTACTCGCATTGCCACAATCATCAGTCGCCGTCCATGTTTTCACAATCAAGGCATCATAAACGCAATTGCTGCTCTGAATAGATTCACTAAAAGTAACATCCACATCATCATCACATAAATCAAAAACCGTCGGCTCATCTGTTGGAATCGGATCGTTGCAATCCAAAATCACGTTTTGAGGGATGTTGGTGAAAACAGGAGCGATGTCATCTCTCACGCTGAAAGTAGCAGTCGTCAAAATCGAATTGCCGCATTCATCCGTTGCCGTAAAAGTTACGGTGGCTTCGCCTGCGCTGCCGCAAGCCATCGCCAAACCAGTAAAATCATTAGACCAAGTGACCGCGCCACAATCGTCGGTTGCCAAAGCACCTCCGTTGGCATCAAGCCATGCGTCAATATTTAGCTGATTGCCAGTGCCATCGCATTGCACAGATTGATCCGTTGCCTCCGCACCAAAGTTAGGTGCTTGCGTATCGACCACTGAGAAAGTACCAGTCGTTTGAACTGAATTTCCACAATCATCCGTTGCCGTAAATACTATTTCGTAAGTTCTTGTATTTCCGCATACCATGGTCTCCCTTCCGGGAAAATCGTTTGTCCAAGTCACGTTGCCGCAGTTGTCTGTTGCAACGGCATTTCCGTTTTGAGCCGCCCAATCCGCCAACTCAGGATAGCCACCAAAGGCACGACATTCCACTGATTCATCCTGAGCAGGTTGCGAAATCACGGGTGCAGTCAAGTCATTTACTTCAATTCGTTGCGTACACGAAGATTCGTTTCCGCATTCGTCGAAAGACGTCCAAACTCTCTCAATCATGTAATTACAAATCGAAATCGTATCCATCTGATCCGCAAAAACAATCTCGCGAATCCCACTGCATTGGTCAGTCGCTGAGGCCATCCCCGTTGCGGATGGATCAGATGAAACCAGACAATCCACCAGCACATCATCAGGGCAAGTAATCGTTGGCGCCAAGTCATCCACAAACGTAATTACTTGCGAAGCCGTCATCGAGTTGCCACAATCATCTGTTACTGTCCACATTCTAATCAGTCTATCTGTGCAACCATTTCCAGACATTGAGTCCCTTCTGACTACCGTTGGGTTAGCATCACAAACGTCCTCAAAAGTTGCCTCATCAATCGGAATATTATCTAAGCAAGAAAGCTGCACGTCTGCCGGAACGAACGTGGCAAAGGGCGCCTGCATATCCGAAACGATGATGACTTGTTGAGCTGTGCTGCTATTGCCACAGCCATCAGTTGCCGTCCAAGTTCTCGTGAAAGTGAACTCGTGTGGGCAGGTGCCATCTGTTCGCGTATTGGTCTCGGTGATGGTAATGTTTGGGTCGCAAAGGTCCGCAACCGTTGGCTCATCCAGTGGAAGTGCCTCATCGCATTCGATGACTCTATCATCAGGTACATTGGTGAAAACCGGTGCCGCATCATCGATGATTTGGAAGCGCGCCAAAGCCGTTGATTGGTTGCCGCATTCATCAGTAGCCGTAAAAGTTACATTGGCATAACTTGTCGATGGACAAAAAAACGTCAGTCCATCATAATCATTTGACCAAGTGACTTGTCCGCAATTGTCAGTGGCTGCTCCGCCTCCATTTGAGTTCAGCCAAGCATCCAAATCCACTTGATTGCCCCTGCCGTTGCAGTTCGCTCTTGCGTCACTGGGTAGGGTGGTGAAGGTTGGGGGAGTCGTATCTTCCACTGTGAATTCCCCAACGTAGTTGCTTGAATTGCCACAGTCATCGGTAGCCGTAAAAGTGATATTTACCACTTTCGTGGAACCACATCCCAACACCTCCGTTCCTGGAAAATCATTGCTCCAAGTGATGTCATTGCAATCGTCGGTAGCGGTTGCGTCTCCATTTCTATTCACCCAATCCATCAAAGATGGGTAGGTATTGGCGTCGTTGCATTCTACTGTCGGCATGGTGCCCGGCGTGATGACTGGAGCAGTTGTGTCTTCGAGAATGATATTGGCAGTCGTTCGCGCCATATTACCACAATCATCCACCACAGAAAAAGTAACCATCAACATCGAACCGCAAGTGTCCGCAATCGAAATAAAGTCATGCGCCCAAAAAGCATTTCCGCAAGCTTCGGTGGCAGTCGCGCCTCCATTATTGTTTAGCCAATCTTGGATTTCGGTTGTGTAATCGCATTCGACGGTGAGGTCAGATGCTTGTCTGGTGATGACGGGTGGGGTAGTGTCGGTGATCATGAAATCAGCCGTCGTGGTCACGAAGTTGCCACAACGATCGGTCGCTTTAAATTCAACTGTGATGGTTTTCGAGTCACCGCAATCATCATTTTCCGAAAGGAAAATATACGTCCAATCGGTTGCCAAGCCACACTCGTCGGTTACTGAAGCACCGCCATGATCATCCAACCATTGTTGATAAACAACTTGGAAAGAACTATTATCACATTCAATACTTACGGCTTTCGCCGAATCTCTCAACACCAAACCAATCGTGTCCTGAAAGGTAATATTTTGAATACAAGGCGACGTATTATCACAAGCATCTCGCGCCGTCCAAGTCCGCTTAATCACATAATGACAACTCGCCAATCGAATCGTATCATCTATCGAGGTGATTAAAATATTGTCAGGGTGACAAACGTCCGAGGCAGTTGCCATACCCACATTCGCAAGGTCAGCTTCGCAACCAAAAACCACACTCGGTGGGCAAGAAATCGTCGGCGCTTCCTCATCGAGAATCGTTATTTTTTGAGAGCAAGTGCTGCTATTTTGACAATGGTCAGTAGCCGTCCAAGTTCTATAAATCACTTCATCGCAATCGCCTGCTTGAAGGTCATCATTGTATCTAACTGTTATCGCAGTATCGCATGCGTCAACCGCATCAGGTATGCCTGTAAAAACAGGGCGATTGTCATCTAAACAACTGATAACCAAATCGTTAGGGCAGTTGATAGTTGGCGCGATGGTATCATATCTTTCGATAAATATTTCAAAAATCGCTCGGTTTCCGCAGGAGTCAGTCGCGCGCCACCAACACTTCATGAGTTCGAAGTAGCCACCGCGACGGCAGTCGCCTGGCTCAACTTGATCTCGTAATTCGACCTTTACATCTGAGTCGCAATTGTCAGTTGCAGAAACGCTTCCTGCCCACAACAAAATTGGAGTAGAACACGCCACTCTAATCACATCTCCACTCGCATGTCCCTGCAAAAGCGGGTCATTCAAAATCAAAGTTGGTCTGGTAATGTCTCGCTTCGTGATGGTCTGAGATGCCGTTTCGACATCACCACAATAACTGGTAGCCGTCCAAGTCCGAGTGTAACGAGTTTCGCAACCATCTTCTACCACATCATCAACATGATCATAGGTCACTCGATGAGGAAAGTTACAGCAGTTGTCCACCGCTTGTGGCACACCAAAAACCGGTGTATCTGTGCAGTCAATCACCTCGTCAGTCGGGATGATGGTAAATTTAATGCAGCCCGCCGCCGCATTGGATTCGTGAGCAGTCAAGGTGATGCTGATGCATAGGAATAGGAGCGTCAACATGCTGTGAGTGTAGCTTTTCATAATGGTGCAGATATTTTTCAAAGAAGATTAAGTCAAATGAGCGGGGGCTTATTTCAGTGGAGGAGATATTGAAGTTGTTTAAGAATAGATTTTAAGCTACAAATTAGAATCTAAAGAACTTGATTTCGTGAAATTTTAGAACCGTAGCGAGGCTATGCTTCAAAAATTTCACTTCCTCAAAACCTTTATCTTCTAATTTTCGCATCTAAACTCCATTCTGAAACAACTTCATTTCCAAAAATGTAATTATTCGAAAAAAATGAGAAGGCACTACCAAAAGGGGAAGCGGTCGGAGTGTGCCCAATTAAAATATTTAAGGTGAGTTTGTGGGGTTTAGAATTCAAATTTTATGCCTACCTCCTCTGGTGGGTTTTTCTTTTCTCGCTTGCGCGAAATATGGGTATTTGCCGAAAGGCGAAAGAGAAAAATCTAATAGTCCTGTTATGGATTCATGAAGCGCGTAGCGGAGGGGATAATCCAATTTATCACATCCCCTTGATCTTCCCAACCATTCTCCTACTTTTGCGCTATGTCAGGAAGTAAAAAAAATCAAAAAGCTATTTTAGATAAATTGGGAATTGAGAAACTCAACCCCATGCAAGAGGAGGCTGCGTTGGCGATTCAAAACTCAATGGAAGTCGTGGTGCTTTCGCCTACCGGAACTGGTAAGACCTTAGCTTTTTTGCTTCCTATTGTAGAAGAATTAAAAGAAGACATTGCCGAAGTTCAAGTAGTGATTTTAGCGCCTTCGCGCGAGTTAGCAATCCAAATAGAGCAGGTCACAAGAGAGATGGGAACAGGCTATAAAGTCAATGCCGCTTATGGAGGCACTTCTTTTTCCAAAGATAAAATTGCACTGAAAACGCCACCTGCAATTTTGATAGGCACGCCGGGTCGAATTGCTGATCATTTGCGTAGGAGGACATTTGACGTAAGTCAGATCAAGACGTTGGTTTTGGATGAATTTGACAAATCTCTCGAAGTCGGTTTTGAAGACGAGATGAAAGAAATCATCGAAGCCTTGCCACAGGCGCAAAAGAAAATTTTGACCTCTGCCACCAATGGCGTTGAGATTCCAACCTTCGCAAATGTCATCAATCCAATTACGATTAATTACTTAGACGAAGGCGTCGCCAAACTGCTCATCAAAAGAATCATCTCGCCCGAAAAAGATAAGTTGAATACCCTCGTGGAGGCGCTCTGTCATCTGGGCAATCAGCCCGGCATCATCTTTTGCAATTTCAAAGATTCCATCCAAAGAGTAAGTGACTTCCTTTCGGAAAATGGCATTGCACACGGCTGTTTTTACGGCGGCTTGGAACAAAAAGAGCGCGAACGTGCCCTCATCAAATTTCGAAACGGCACTCACCAAATCATCATCGCCACTGATTTAGCAGCGCGAGGAATTGATATTCCTGAACTCAAATTTATCATTCATTATCACCTGCCCCAACGCGCCGAAGAATTCATCCATCGCAACGGTCGAACGGCTCGGATGCACAATGAAGGAACTGCCTTTGTCTTGCAATGGGTGGAGGAAGATTTGCCTGATTTCATCAAAGCACCCAACATCGAAAAAGTCGAAAAAGCACCCATTCCAAAGCCCTCTGGTTGGTCAACGCTTTTTATCTCCGGGGGTCGGGGCGACAAGATTTCTAAAGGAGATGTGGCAGGACTTTTTTACCGTCAAGGTGATTTGAAAAAAGAGGAATTGGGAGCCATCGAGTTGAAGCATGATTGCGCTTTTGTGGCGATTCCGACCATTAAGGCAGAGCGATTGATTAAGCTATTTGACAATTCGAGATTGAAACGGAAGAAGATTCGGGTTTATGAAATTTGATTTTCGCTTAGGATGAAGAGGAACGCGGCGGACGCGGATGGACGCAGAGTTTCGCGGATTTTTTTCAGGAGCGTCATGTATGATATCCGCGTAAATCAGCGTCCATCCGAGTAATTAGCGTTCCTCTTCATCACTACAAGCTACGCTTGCCAAATCTTCGAATTTCCTTACTTTCGCATTCTAAAATAAAATCATAATGAGCCAAGAAGTAAGAGCCCTCCAACCAAAAGAAATGTGGAATCATTTCGCTGACCTCAATGAAGTGCCTCGTCCATCCAAAAAGGAAGAACGTGTTATCCAATTCATGGTCGATTTTGGGAAGCAGTGCGGATTAGAAACCGTCGTTGATGAAATAGGCAATGTCATCATCCGCAAACCTGCCACCAAAGGTATGGAGGACAGAGTGCCTATCGTCATGCAGAGCCATTTGGACATGGTGCATCAAAAGAATGCAGATACGAAATTTGATTTCTCGAAAGAGGGAATAAAAATGTTTGTGGACGGCGATTGGGTAAAAGCAAAAGGCACTACGCTTGGCGCTGACAATGGAATTGGGGTCGCTTCCATCATGACGATTTTGGCTTCAAAAGACATCGCCCATCCTGCCCTCGAAGGACTATTCACCATCGACGAAGAAACCGGTATGACTGGCGCTCTCCAACTCAAAGGAGGTCTCCTTAACGGAAAAATTTTACTCAACTTAGATACCGAAGACGATGACGAATTGACCATCGGTTGCGCTGGTGGTGTGGACGTTATCGCTCAAGGGACGTACAAATCCAAAGCTGTCCCTGACACTTGGAAAGGCTTCAAAGTTGGTGTCACAGGTTTGTCTGGCGGGCACTCTGGCATGGACATCATCAAGGGATTAGGCAATGCCAACAAATTGATGAATCGCATTTTGTATCAAGCTGCCGAGGAGTTCAAAATTAGAGTGGTTGAAATTGATGGAGGGAGTTTGCGAAATGCCATCCCGAGAGAGTCGTTTGCGCAGATTGCGATTTCTTCTCGAAAATTGAAAGCATTCAAAAAGTTCATCAAAGCACAACACACGATTTTAAAAGAAGAAAATCGTACCACAGACCCTGATTTGAAATTATCAATTGAGGAAATCGCTACTCCAAAAGAGGCGATTGATGGGCGTTTTCAAAGCAATTTGTTGAGAACGATTTATGGTTGCCCAAATGGAATCCACCGCATGAGTCCAGAAATTGAAGGCTTAGTGCAGACCAGTAATAACCTCGCTCGCGTGGAGTTGAAAAACGGAAAATACTCGATTCAAAACTTAACCAGAAGTTCGGTCGATTCAGAAAAATATGACCACGCCAGAAGTATCGCCGCTGTTTTTGAACTTTTAGGGGCAAATGTGGTTTTGGAAGGAAAATACCCAGGTTGGGAACCTAAACCCGAAGCCTCGATCATAAAAGTCATGAGAGGCATTTACAAAGATATGTTTAAAGAAGAACCCCACGTCAATGCCGTCCACGCTGGCCTGGAATGCGGCATTTTGGGCACGCATTACCCCGACATGGAAATGATTTCTTTTGGCCCGAATATCAAAGGCGCGCACTCTCCAGATGAGCGATGTCAGATTAGTTCGGTGCAGAAGTATTGGGGGTACTTACTTAAGACCTTAGAAAATATTCCGAAGAAAGGGTAACGAGGGACGGATTACGAGGGACGAGAGACGGGTGACGAGAGACGGGTGACGAGGGACGAGAGACGGACGACGAGAGACGGGTGACGAGGGACGGGTGACGAGGGACGGGTGACGGACGACGAGGGACGAGAGACGAGGGACGAGGGGACGGATTGTAAAAGCGAATTTCGAACTTTAAAACATACTAATTATGGGAAACTTTAAAAAGCTTCGGGTATGGCAGGAGAGTATTGATTTGGCAGAAGAAATTTACAACCTAACTCGAAAAGAACCTTTTGCTCGTGACTATGGATTGAAAGACCAAATTCAAAGAGCTGTCGTAAGCGTAGCTTCAAATATTGCAGAAGGAGATGAACGAAAGACGCTAAAAGAAGCAACTTACTTTTTCAACGTCTCGAAAGGTTCGGCAGCCGAAGTAATTACTCAATTGCATATCGCCTTTCGAGTTGGATATGTTTCAGATGAAACTTTAGAAAGGTTGGAAGATAAATCAGAAAAAATTAGAGCTTCGATAAAGAAGCTCATACAAAACCGAAAATATTAATATTTAAAAATAAGAATGATTGGTTTCAGGGTTCGTCTTTCGTCCTCCGTCTCCCGTCACTCGATAAAGGACAGGTGTATAAACCTATTTTTTAATTAAAGAAATACGTTTTGATGGAATTCGTCATTCGTCTCCCGTCGTTCGTTTTTCGTTTAAAAACCGTTTTTGTAAGATGAGCAAAAAACAAAATTTAAGCTGGCAAGATGCCCTTACTCGCCTGAAGTCAGGTAATGAAAATTTCGTAGCAGACAAGTTAGATGGTAAATTAAATGACTCAAGTCGTAGAAGTGATTTGACTGGCGGTCAAAGTCCTTTTGTGATTATTTTGAGTTGCGCTGATAGTCGTGTAGTTCCTGAATTCGCGTTTGATACCGGATTGGGTGAATTGTTTGTGATTCGTGTTGCAGGTAATGTTGCGAATTCCTCTTCTTTGGCAAGTATCGAATATGCAGTAGCGCATTTGGGCGTAAACCTAATCGTTGTGTTAGGTCATGAAGCATGTGGCGCTGTAACCGCCGCAGTTGCTGGTGGCGACAATGGCTATAACTTGAATCACCTTTTGGCACACGTGGCACCTGCCATTGCCAAATCAGAAGATAAATCAGTCAACGCAGTCGTTAAGAAAAACGCTGAAATGACTTCTGAAGAAATGGTACATCGTTCATCTATCATCCGCGACGCGGTCTTGGGTGGCGACTTGAAAATCCTTCCTGCTTACTACAATTTGGGTAGTGGCAAGGTGGATTTCTTGAATGCGTAATTTTTTTTGAACCATATAAGGCACATAAGAACATATAAGCGCTTGATAATCAATCTTATATGCCCTTAAATGTCTTATATGATTCATTAAAAAAGAAGCGAAATTTTTTGAACCATATAAGGCATATAAGAACATATAAGCGGTTGGTAATCAATCTTATATGCCCTTAAATGTCTTATATGGTTCATTAAAAACAAAGCCTAATTTTTGAATCATGCAAGCCTACGTATTGCACAACCTTATATGCCCTTAAATGCCTTATATGGTTCAATAAAAAATGCTCCCACTTCCCACCAACCCATATCAACTCTTCAAATTAGACGCCTTCGGAGCAGGAGTCACGGCATTTATGTTAGGTGTCGTTTTGGTCTATTTTCAACCCTACTTTGGCGTTCCGATTCACATCCTTCGATTGTTGGCTGCCCTTCCTATTTTTTACTTTTTGTATTCATTTTACTGCTTTTGGCGAAAGCCGAAAAATTGGCGCCCCTTGCTCAAAGGGATTGCTTTTGCCAATTTAGCCTACTGCTTGCTCACGTTGGGTTTGATGATTTTCCTTTCGGAAAATTTCACAGCACTCGGCTTCCTCTACTTTATTGGTGAGATAATTATCATCGTGGTTTTGTCGTGGCATGAATTGAGAGTTTGTAAAACAATCGGTTAAATGGCGCGTAGCGACATCAATGTTGGTAGTAGTTATTGATTGATGATGTTTTTGGTGGCGCGTAGCGACACTAATGTGAAAATTTTCTAACGTTGTCGTCGCTACGCGCCGAAAAATACTAATAGAGGCGATTTCTCTACCAACATTAGAATCGCTATGGGCTTCATTAGATTTCTTCTTTAAGTTCTTGAATTATAATTGGTAGTTGAAATTATTATGTGCTTTATGTAACTTCAATATAATGAAACAATCCACACTAAAATCAGGTCATCAAATCACCATCCGACAACCACTTTCGGCGGAAGCAGAAGCATTGATGGAACTAAAACGAAGCTATATAAAAGACACCACAACCATCCCACTCTTCCTCGAAGAATATCCGATTGAAATCGAAAAAGAGGCGGAATTGATTCGGACATTTGACGAAAGTCATAATAGTCTTTTATTGGTTGCAGAGCATAAGGGAATGCTAATCGGGAACATCGACCTCACTGGAAGCCCTCGCTCAAAAATTGCGCACACTGCTATGCTCGGAATGGGCGTCAAAAACGAATGGCATAACAAAGGTCTTGGACGCGCCTTAATCGAAACTGCTCTCGAATGGGCAAAAAACGAATCACCTCTAAAACTCATTTGGTTGGACGTCTATGCTTCCAATAAGGGGGCGATTCACCTTTATAAAAGCACGGGGTTTCAAGTGAGCGGAATCGTAAAGGGCTTTTTTCAGGAGGGTGAAAAATTCATTGATAAAATTCAGATGTATCAGGAGATTTGAAAAGCTTATCTGACACGGAGTAATTCCATTTTTAATCCTTCTACTGTTTTCATTTCGAGAGCCATTTCGATGGGGACTTGGGCGATTTTTGCTTTTAATTGAGGGAGCGTTTCTTCCGTTTTGCTTTGTGGGATGGCGATGTCAAGCGAAGGGTTGTTGTCAAAATTTTGGGCAACCATTTCGAGATTTAGCTTTTTTGTGGCATTCATGACTTGGCTCATGATGGCGTAGTCGAAGTGCAAGCGATAGATGTCACAGACGGTTTTCTGGATGATTTTTGATTCCGCGAAAGCGGCGGCAGTAGCGGCTCGATAGGCGTTGATTAGACCTGAGGTGCCGAGTAGGGTGCCGCCAAAATATCGAATCACGATGGCACCGACATTGGTCAATTCGAAACTATCTATTTGTCCCAAAATCGGTCTGCCCGCCGTGCCGGAGGGTTCGCCATCATCGTTGGCGCGGAAGTTATTTTTATCCAACCCGAAGCGATAGGCATAGCAAGCATGGCGCGCTTTTGGGTGTAGTTTTTTTACTCTTTCGAGAAATGCCGCGAATGCTTCTTCTGAATCTACGGCTGCGACGTAGGCTTGAAATTTACTGCCACGGTCTCGAAACTCTCCGTAAGATTCGGACTCAATCGTTTTAAATGTATCTTGCATTCATATTTCTATTCAAATGATAAATAAGAGACGCAAATTTATTGCAAATCTAACGGCTTTGGGCCTTAGCATGGGTTTTTCATCTATTGCCAACCCCATTTCCGGTAAGGAGTTAAATAAAATTATTGAGGGGCGAATTGCCAATTCATCTGAAGATGTCACTGAAGATGAAGGGTTTTGGAAGACAATCCGACAAGCCTACCCGATGACCGCCAATAATATCAATCTCAACAATGGAGCAGTCTCGCCTTCGCCACTTGTGGTGCAGGAAGCAGTCAATCAATACATGGAGATGTGCAATATTAATCCTTCCTATTACACGGGGCGGATATTGAGCAGAACGACCGAATTGACGCGACAAAAACTGGCCGCTATGGCTGGCTCTGAATCGGATTGTATCGCTATCAATCGCAACGCTTGCGAGGCATTAGAAACGGTGATTTTTGGCATTGATATGCAAAAAGGGGATGAAGTCGTTTTGTCAAAATACGATTACCCAAACATGATCAACGCCTGGAAACAGCGCGAACACAGAGACGGAATCGTTCTCAAATTTGCGGATTTTTCCCCTTTCGAGAAAGATGACGCCTTTCTTGCGGAGCGTTATACTCGACTATTTTCTAAAAGGACAAAATTGGTGCATATCACCCAGATGATCAATTGGACGGGCACCCTCGTGCCGGTGCGAAAAATCGCTGATGTCGCCAAAAGGAAATCCATAAAAGTACTCGTGGATGGAGCGCATACTTTTGCACAATTGGATTTTAAAATTCCTGATTTGAACTGTGATTATTTTGGTTGTAGTTTGCACAAGTGGCTTTGTGCGCCCATCGGCACGGGCATGCTGTATGTACGAAAAGAGGAGATTGCGAACATTTATCCACTGTTTTCTTCCCCTGATTCAGTGTCAAAAGATGACATCCGAAAGTTTGAGCACTTGGGAACTCGCTCCGTGCCTATCGAAAACGGAATCGTTCACGCCATAGATTTTCACAATCTCATCGGCGCAAAAAGAAAAGAAAAACGCCTGACTTACCTGAAAAATTACATCCTTGAAAAAGCAGCAAAACTCAAAAATATCGACCCTACGATGACCTCCTCCCAAGGTTCGCCTGGGGCTATTGCCTTTTTGTCCTTCAGGGGTACTGACCCAAATAAGATGAAGAAAATTTTGGAAGCTCGATATGGGGTTTATGCCAGTTTTATCAAGTGGGAGCAGGTGGAAGGATTGCGGCTTTCGCCGAATGTCTATACGCTCAAAGAGGATTTGGATTGGGCGTTCAAAGGAATGGAAGACGTACTCTCAGAAAAGTAAGTTTTAATTTTCATAGGATTCAGCTTCAGTAAGATAGTATTTCTTAGTTTGAGGTGGTGCAAATCTAATCCTTCCCTCTCAATGTATCCACCCTTAATTAAGGAACGGTGGTTCTTATCAAAAGAAAGGAAAATTGGCAACTAACAAAGAAATCCTACGGCTCGCAATTCCCAATATTTTAAGCAATATCTCAATTCCGCTGCTCAGCACGGTCGATACGATTTTGATGGGACGGCTCTCTGAAGTTCATATTGGAGCAGTGGGCATTGGCTCCATGATTTTCAATTTTATTTATTGGAATTTCGGATTTCTCCGAATGGGCGTGACAGGCATGACCGCCCAAGCCTTCGGTCAAAACAATGACCTGAAAATCGCTCAAACACTTGGTCGCGCCTTAATCGTTGGTTTTTTTGTGGTGGCAGTGATGCTCATTTTCCAAAAACCGATTGCAGCATTGGGCATGCAGCTCATGAATATCGAAAGCACGCTGCAGCAAGAACTTCTCCTCAGTTATTTCTACATCCGAATTTGGGCAGCTCCGGCGACTTTGGCTTCCTATGTCGTCATGGGTTGGTTTTTCGGAATGCAGAATGCTATCTATCCGCTTATATGGACATTAGTTCTCAATGTGGTGAATATCATTGCCAATTATGCGCTCGTGATTCATTTTGGAATGGAAGCCGCAGGCGTCGCATTGGGGACGGTGATTGCTCAATACGTCGGTTTGGCAGTAGGCGTTTTTCTACTTTTTTATAAATATGGCAGTTTACTCCAATTGATTCAACTGAAATCCATCTTGATTTGGGAAGAGATGAAGTCCTTTCTTAAAATCAATAATGACCTTTTTGCGAGGACGCTTTGCCTGACGATTGCTTTCGCATTTTTTTATAGCCAATCTTCTGCCGGAGGGGAGATGATTTTGGCTGCCAACGTAATTTTACTCCAATTTTTGAATTGGATGTCTTACGGCGTGGATGGTTTCGCATTTGCTTCTGAGAGCCTTGTCGGCAAATATTTCGGCGCCAAAGATGAGTCAAAAACACGGCAGGCAATTCGACTGACTTTCATTTGGGGCATGGGACTTTCGGCGGCGTTTAGTTTAGTCTATTGGATTTTTGGAATACCAATTTTGAATATTTTTACAAATCAACCGGAGGTAGTTGCAGCGGCGATTCCGTATTTGTTTTGGGTGATTGTATTGCCTTTTGCGGGCGGTCCGAGCTATTTGTGGGATGGGGTTTTTGTGGGCATGACTGCGGCGAAGGATATGCGAAATTCGATGTTTATTGCCCTCGTGATTTACTTCGCTTCCTTCTTTTTCTTACAGCAAGCATTTGGCAATCATGGGCTTTGGGCGGCGCTACTTTTGTTTTTAGTGGCGCGTGGGTTGATTCAGTGGATTTTATTTTCCCGAAAGGGGATGAAGTTGACTTGAAGACACCTCTTCCGTCCTCTAAAGGGAGTGATGATTGGTTCTAAAGCTCTTAAAAATCTTTCAAAAAAAAATTGAAAGGACACAAATTAGATGGATTGAAGATTAGCGATTACATGATTTTTCGATTGCCGAAAACGCTCGCAAATCAGAAATCATGTAATCGCTAATCCTCGATCTACTATGATGGCGAATAATGTTTTGTCAAAATTTAGAATCATTCAATCTTGCTCTAAAAGGGGAAACCTCATTATCCGATATTTTAAAAATATCGGATACTTTTCAATGGTGAAAATTATTCTAATTATTTGACTGTCAATCTTTTATGGACTTCATCAACTCCTCATATTTTTTCAGGCTCTCCTCCAATGCTTTGATTTTTGTACCCGTGTCTTTGACTGCTCTTTCTTTGAGTAGTCCGCCGTTTGCTGATAATTTTTTGCTTTTGAGTTCTATCTCAAATTGCTTTTGAATCTCTTTGTATTGCTTTTTACTGTCCTTTAGCACCTTCTGCGCCATCATGGCAGTTCGCATGATTCTTACTTTTTGTTGCCCTCGTTTTACTTTGACCATTTGGGCAGGTGTCAACTCTTTTTTGGCGGGTGTTTGTTGCTCCGTTTGGGCGAAAGCCTCGAAAGCAAAAAAGGAGAAAAGGATTATGGTGGTAGTTGTGATTATTAATTTCATGAGAGTGATTTTATTAGGCTTTATTGTAAAAAATGTTGTGAAGCGGTTGATTGCTATTTTTTTGCCAATTGAGGCAAAAAATTTAAGGATAGCCTTAGCTATCGTTCAATTTTTTAACGAAAAGTGGTGAAAAAAGAGTGATTAAACGCATACAAGATATTTTGGAATAAAGCCTACTGGCTTAAAACGTTTATTGCTTTTTCTACTGCTTTCATGTTGGTAGAAATTTCGGCTTCGAGAGCTTCCATTTCGGCAGTTTGGCGCTCCAT
>CALCJP010000120.1 GCA_937967625.1 uncultured Saprospiraceae bacterium | reverse complement strand
CGCAGTTTGTGTTCAAAATATTGCAATTACTTTGGATAATACTGGAAACGCAAATATTGATTCCACGAAAGTGGATGCAGGTAGCTCTGATTTCTGCACGCCTTTCAATATGTTGGATATGACAGTTACTCCTAATACCTTCACTACTGCAGATATTGGTCCTGTTCAAATAACCTTGACAGTTGAAGATCAGGCAGGGAATATCAATTCCTGTGTCTCCAATGGAGCTGTGGTAGGTGGGACGTTATTTGACGCAAGTCAGGTCTCTCTCCCTGTGGGAGGTATGGGTACAGTCCCAGTTTCAATAGCCAACTTCCAAGATGTAACCTCTTTCGCATTTAATATTGACGTAACAGACGCTACCGTTGCTACCGCAACTGCGCTATCAAATATTAACCCTGCCTTAGCGGCAAATGGCACATTCAATTCAACTGCTACAGCAAACGGCTTCTCAGTAATTTGGACTGCTACTGCTGTAAGTAGCCCACTTACTTTGGCAGATGGTTCAGTGCTATTTGATTTGGATGTCAGTGGCGTAGGAAATGCTGGTGATATGTCAGTGGTTGATATTACTACTAATACAGTAATGAAACTAATTGGAGGTGTTTCTACATCAAGTGGTTCTACCGCTTTGGACGGAAGTGTCACAATCTTCAATCCTACTTCAACTTATACTTATAATGTTGAAATCAAAACAGAAGAAGGTGCACCAGTTGCCAATGCCAATGTTGCTCAAACAGGTGGCACGACCGCAACTGCAACAACAGGCACTGCCGGTACAGCAACCTTTACTGCTAACTCAGGCATGACGGCAACGTTCACTCCTGATAAAAACACAGACTGGAAAAACGGAATCACGGTCAATGACGCATTCTTAGTATTGCAGCATCCAAACCCGACTTCTACTTTCGGTTCAGGTTATAAGAATATCGCAGCCGACGCCAATAAGGATAATATCATCACTGGTAATGACGCCATCTTGATTTTCCAATTGGCAGTTGACCCAGCATTCACATCTATTCCTGGCAATACTTCATGGAGGTTTATCCATGAGACGCCAAACTTGTCTAACACGCCAAGTCCTTGGGGATTGTTTAGTGAGTTCTATTCAACTCCTGCTACGATGAACGATACAGTCAAATTCGTTGGTGTGAAAACGGGTGATGTGGATGCGAGTGCGAATCCACTTCTTCGTCCAATCAACAACGTAAGCTATACGGAATCTTTTGAATTTTTATTAGAAAACAAATGGGTCGAAAACGCTGGCGATAGAATCAAAGTACCCTTCAAAGCAAAAGATTTCAAAGGTATCAACGGTTATCAATACACGATTGATTTCGAATCCAAGCAGTTGGAATATGTAGATATGATTCCTGGCGCATTGCCGAATCTTTCTTCATACAATTTCAAAGACGCCTTAGCGGCAAATGGTCAATTGACCACGGGCTGGTTGAGCATGAACGCAATGGATTTCGATGACGAGACGGTATTATTTACATTGGTATTCGACGCTAAGTCGGCTAATTTCGAATTGAAAGACGCAATCAGTGCTTCTGACAATTTGATTCCGATGGAAGTAATTGAATCTAACGGATTGTTGAAAAACAACGTCGAGTTGGTCTTCCAATCAGGCGTCTCTTCAACAGACGATACTTACGCAACGAATTTTGACTTACGTCAAAACGTACCAAACCCATTCGAGAACGAAACGGTAATTGGATTCAACTTGCCGAAGGCAGGTGCGATTCAAATGAACTTCATGGACGCTACTGGCAAATTGCTTCACAATGTGAAAGGTAATTTTGCTCAAGGCTATAATGAGGTCAGTGTAAGCAAACAAAACTTGCCTGCTACTGGAGTCGTCCTTTATCAGTTGCAAACTGAGTTTGGAACCTTGGTCAAAAAGATGATCATTTTAGAATAAACGTAAGCTGAGTTGGTCGAAGCCGAAATCGAAAATGATTCTGGCTTCGATTCGCTCAGCGCGTTTCGATATTTCCCGAAAGGGGAAATAGCCTTTTGGCAAAATCAAACACTAAGAAATTGCAATTATGCAATTTCAAAATAGCCTAAAGAAAACCCTCCACCTTAGTGGTTAAGGTAGTGGAGTAAAGAGGATATTCCACTGCCACCACTTCTAATTTTTTGAGAAAGCGCGACAAAAAAAACAGTCGCAAGAAGAAAGCAAAAAAAGTAAATCAATCAACCGAAAAATTAAGTGCTTGATTCGAGAAATCACAGATGATTTCTTGAATCAAGATACTCAAATTCCCCCCTTTCAATTGACCCTGATTGAGACCTCATTGTCTTGCTCGACCAATTGTTTACAAATAGCTTAGCATTCACAAATCACAAATCTCTTAGTTATGAGAAAAGTTTTATGTACCATCCTATGGATTGGTATTTTCTCAACGCTTTCGCTAAATTCTTTTGCCCAATTGACATTCAATGTCGAATCGGCAACGGTCAACTGCGAAGACCAAAATTTGATACCGATAAATATTTCGGTTGAAAATTTCAACAACATCGGCAACATGCAATATGCCATTGTATGGGACACTGCCGTGTTGCATTTCAATAATGTCACCCATCAATTACCGCCTTCTGTGCTCATCGCACAAGACTCGGTCGCCAATGGCGAATTGCGTATTGGTTGGATTGATGCATCTCCGCCTTTTACGGGCGAATCTATTCCTGATGGCACAAACATCATTACCGTTTTCTTTGCGAAAAATGGTAACGCAGGTTCATCCACAGAGGTAGATTTAGTGGGGACTTCGGGCTTCCTATTTCAGATTGCTGATGGAGGAGGTGCTGTTATTCCAAACAATCAAGTCGTTATCAATAAAGGAACCATTTCGGTTTTTGATAATGTCAATCCGACCATTAGTAATTGCCCTACGGACGTCAACTTGCAAGTTGCCGCAAGTGCTTCCAATGCGGTAGCTACTTGGACAGCACCAACTGCCACTGATAATTGCAATGTCAGTATGACCAACAATTTTAATAGCGGAGATAGCTTTCCAGTTGGGACGACGACGGTGACTTACACTGCCATCGACGACGGCAACAATCAGACAACTTGCGATTTCGATGTCATCGTTACGCAGACAGCTACGCCGGGTGCCACTCAGTTTGAGTTGGAAACCGAGTCGCTTTCTTGCACAAATGATTCCGTGACTATTGACATCACAGTCGAAAATTTTAATAATCTTTCTTCCTTCCAATTTGGGGTGGAGTGGGACTTATCTGTTTTGAAACTCAGACGCCACTTGGACTTTATGCCTCCGGCAACTGCTTTTTTTGAGGCTCATCCTGATAGCTCTAATTTGGGCATTCGATGGTCTGATTTTAATTTCCCAGTAGGCGAGGATATTGCTGATGGGACGGTAATCGTTTCGTTGGTTTTTGATTTGGTAGGCGCAGGAGGAAGTAATACTTCCGTAAAATTTGTCAACCTGCCTCAGTTTCCAATCGAAGTGACTGAAGATGGAACACCACTTCCAGCATCCAACTTTATGATGATGGACGGAGGCGTGACCGTCACAGATAGTCAAGCGCCAACCTTTGCGGGTTGTCCTATGGACATGACGGTATTGACGCCTTTTGGCTCGACCTCCGAAATGGTTTCTTGGACGCCTCCGGTCGCGAGTGATAATTGCAACATCGCTGGCGTAGCTAATAATTTTAATTCAGGAGATTCCTTTCCAGTAGGAACAACTACAGTAACTTACACTGCAACTGACGACGCAGGTGGCTCGGTCACTTGTTCTTTTGACATTACGGTTCAAGAGGATCAGTTGGCAGGCGTGCCTACTTTTAAATTAGATAAATTGAATCAAGATTGTGGTGCAGATTCAATTACTGTTGATATTACAGTTTATGATTTTAATGATTTGTCCTCTTTCCAATTTATGGTAGGGTGGGATTTATCAGTGCTTCGTTATCGCAATCATTTGGATTTCATGCCACCTGCGACGACGTTTTTTGAGGAGCACCCTGATAGTGCTAATATTTCGATTCGCTGGGCGGATTTTAACTTTCCGATAGGGGAGACGATTGCAGATAGCACTGTCATCATCAGCTTGGTTTTTGACATCGTAGGCACGATGGGTGATTCTTCCTTCTTGCGTTTTGAGGGAACTTCTGCTTTCCCAATTGAAGTGACAAAAAATAGCACACCTTTGGGCACAAATGACTTCTCAGTCAATGATGGTTACGTCAATTTGCGCGACGGCGAAAACCCAACGATAGATAAATGCCCATTGGATATGGCAGTTGTGACTGTGGGTAATAATTGCACCGTGAATGTCACTTGGGACGAACCCGTCGCTGCTGATGACTGCGTGCCCAATCCTACATTAACCAACATTACCGGAATCAATAGTGGCGATTCGTTCCCACTCGGCGATACTGAAGTCGTTTATGTTGCTTCCGATGGACATAATACAGATACCTGCAGTTTCACAGTCAGCGTTACAGATGGAATTGATCCAGCTTTGGTCTGTCGTGGAGACACGACCGCCAATGTCATGGCTGCACCAGTAAACATCAACAATATAGGACTTCAAGCGGCAGCCGATAACTGCGGTACCATAACCACTACTTTCGCAATTACAGGTGTTACCTCCCTTTCGGGAAATGATGATGCCAGTGGCACTTCATTTAGCGAAGGTGTTTCAACAGTAACCTATACCGTGACCGATGGCTCAGGCAACTCAAGAAGTTGTTCGTTTGAGGTAACGGTGATTGAAGATGATCCAGATGTCCAAATCCAATGTCCTGCAAGTGATACCATTTTGGCACCACAAGGACAAACCTTTGCGGTAGTCAATGGCATTGACTTGCAAGTGTTGATGTGAGCATCGAGTTTGGTAGATACCTTTTTTACCTTGCAAGGAGCGACGATTGGCACCGGTTCATTTGACGCAAGTGGGAGTCAATTTAATATTGGCGTTACAACGGTTACTTATACTGTTACCAACAGATCAGGCGTCAACACAACCTGCTCATTTGATGTTACAGTTGAAGAAGACAACCCCGTCGTCGTTCAAATCGAATGTCCGACTAATGATACCATCTCCACTGACCCAAGTCAATGCACTGCTTCGCTTAACGGCTTAGAACTTCAGGTTTTGATGGGAGCATCGAGTTTGGTAGATACCTTTTTCACCCTGCAAGGAGCGACGATAGGTACCGGTTCATTTGACGCAAGTGGGAGTCAATTTAATAGAGGAATCACGACAGTGACTTATAATGTTTCCAATGCAGCAGGCGACAATACGAGCTGCTCATTTGATGTAGTGGTAGAAGATAATGAGTTTCCAGTGATTGCTAATTGTCCATCTGACATGACGATGGTAGCCGACCCAGCCACTTGTATGGGTGTGTTCAACTGGACACTTCCGACAGTTTCTGATAACTGCGGCTTGATTAGCTATATCGAAACTCATCAGCCAGATCACCAGTTTCCTCCGGGAGAAAGAGAAGTGTTTTATATCGCAACGGACACTACGGGCAATGTAGAGATTTGCTCTTTCAAGATCACAGTGACGGACAATTCAAGTCCTTTTTTCACGATGTGTCCAGCTAATGTGGAGGTCGCAGTTGACGGAACTGTTTTGAACGATCCTGATGGAATTGTTCTTTTCTCTGCTACAAGCAATTGTGATGATTCGCAAATCTTTTTTGCACCACCTGCTTTTGTGGACACTTGTGGATTTTCAAGATTGACCAAAACAGATGTGACTGGTTTCAATAGTGGATCATTTTTCCCGGAAGGGACCCACACTATGATTTATGAAGCTGCTGATGCGGCAGGAAATAATGCAATCTGTCAATTCGATATCACCGTGAGTCCACTTCCGGCGCTAAATGCAGGGGCTATCAATACTTCCCTTTGCGAAGGCGAGACTTTAGAGTTGATGATTCCATTTAATAGTTTCAATTACACATACAGTTGGGTGGGACCAAACATGATGTTGAACACCAATGTTCAAAACCCAACTAAAGCAAATGTGACTCCTGCCGACGCAGGCGTTTACACCGTTACGGCTTCTGCCGCAATGGGCTGTACGATTCAAGAAACAGTAACGATTAGCGTTTTTGAAAAACCAGATATTAGCATTGATAACAATGATGTGCTTTGTGCTGATGGCTCCAACGATCTGAATTTGATGGGTATCAACGCAAATGGCACTTCCATCAAAACGTGGTCATGGACTGGTTCAAATGGCTTCACAGACAACCGGCAAAACCCAGAGATTCCGAATGTCACAGCTGCCAATTCAGGTAGGTATGAATTAATTGCTTGCTCCATTGATGGCTGTACCGATACGGCCTCAGTCAATATCAATATCAGCAATGCACCCATCATGCCTACAGTGGCAACTGATGATGGCATGTCCGAATATTGCGCTGGCGCGGCTGTTAATTTTACAGGATCTTCCCTTTCGGGAAATGTCGTTGATTACAATTGGGAAGTCGTATCGACAACTGGAGTTACCGTTCCTAGCGCAAACGCAAATACACTTGCTATTATTTTTAATGATGCAGGCGTTTACACCGTCCGCTATTCAGGAACCGTAGATGGTTGTGCTTCTGCTGTTGCGGAAATGATGATTGTCATCAACGATGTGCCATCCATTGCACTTACCTCCAATGCGCCGCTACTATGTTCAGATGGAATGACAGATTTAGAACTTTTCGTAAATGGTTCTGCTGACGCATTTTCATGGACGGGGCCAGATATGTTTGCGGTAAGTGATAAAAACCCAATCATCTCAAATGCCACTGCTGCCCATGCAGGTACTTACTACCTGACTGCAACCAATGGCGCCAACTGCTCGACAGTTGATAGTATTGAAATTCAAATTTCAGAAGGACCTTCTCCGGTTTTGCCAGGGACTACTTCTTTGGATACAGACCTTTGCTTAGGAGAAACCTCTACCTTGATTGGAGATGAATATGTCAGCAACTCAGGAGTGGTTTATAAATGGATTTCCACGCAAGTGGGATCAGGAATGCCTACGGTAGTCAACAGCCGATTTGCAGTAGTAACGCCTACTCAATCAGGCACTTTTACCTACAAATATGTAGTTGAGGTAAACGGCTGCCCAACGGATACGGCAACGATTGATGTAATCGTTTCAGACCAACCAACGGTCAATGCAACTTATAATGATCCATTGACTTGCATCTCTGATGGCGTCGATTTGGAATTGAGTGAAAATGGCGGTTCTGCCACTTTATGGAGTTGGACTGGTCCCAACGGATTTACTTCTACTGACCAAAATCCAATCATTCAAAATGCAATGAGCAATGCCTCAGGCACCTACGAAGTGAGCATCGAAAATGCAGGCGGCTGTAAAGCAACCGGTACCGTCGATGTAGTCATCACGGAAGGTTTGGGCGCATTTCAGATAACTACAAATAAAACAGAATTCTGCGAAGACACCGATTCGTTGGTATTGGAAACAGTACTGCTTCCGGGCGCGACTTACTCTTGGAACGGACCAGTCGTAATCAATAGCACTGGCAATCGAATCGTAATTCAAAACCCAAGTGACTTGCATTCTGGTTGCTACAACGTGGTCGTAACGACTGCTGATGGTTGTACTTCGCCGGTCTCAGACGATGTCTGTGTAGAAATTCTGCAAGCACCAGAGGCGGTTTCTGAATATGTATTAGTGCTTTTCGAAACCGCTTGGGATTTCAATGTCTTAGGCAATGACACCTTCAATGCAAACAGACCATTGACGATTACCGCGATTACGCAACCGACCAAAGGAGTGCTCGAAAACATGAAAGACGGAACTTTCAAATACACTCCAAATGATAATCAATTAAAAGAAGATTTTTTCACTTACGAAATCTGCTATGAGGATTGCGACATGCTTTGTTCAAGAGCAGTAGTAACGATCGATATCAAACACGATCCGAATCAATGTGTGATTCCTTCGGTTATAACTCCAAACGGTGATGGAAAGAATGATGTCTTGGAGATTTCCTGTATTGAAGCGCTGACTTTCCCAGACAATGAGCTGTATATCTACAGCGAATGGGGGGATGAGATTTTCCATGCAGCTCCTTATGATGACGAGTGGGATGGAACTTACAAGGGCAAACCGGTACCTGACGGGACGTATTACTACATCTTTTTCAGGACGCCAGGTTCGCAGCCACAGAAAGGGTTCATAACCGTATTTAGGTGATGCTAGGCACTATAGCCGGATTGCCGAGTGCTTCTCTCAGAAACAGTCGGTTCCGGCCTTTTTTTGTGTCTTCAATTATATTCTTGGAGAGAGATTGTTTTTCTAGAAAATAGTCTTTCTCCATTTTTCCAAAAAAAAATATAAATCTCCCTTTCGGGAAATTTTAAACCATATTGAGATGAAAAAATTTATTCTTTTATCCGTTTTTATCTGCACAGGTTTTTTCGCTTTCGCGCAACAAGAAAGTCAGTTCACTAATTTCATGCACAACTACTTGCAACTAAATCCAGCCTATGCTGGAGCAAGAGAAGTGCCTTCTTTCACGGCGCTATACAGAAGCCAATGGTTGGGATTTGAAGGAGCGCCGGTGTCACAGGTAGTCAGTTTTAATTCGCCATTTTTTGGCAAACGAGTTGGTTTTGGATTGAATATCCACCATCGATCGGCAGGTATTACCAACCAGTGGTCTGGTAGCTTAGCATACTCCTATGACTTACGAGTAAGCGAAGATTTTGGACTACGTTTAGGATTGCAAGGTGCCATCAAATATTTAGGACTCAACTTCGCTGATGAAAAGGTGATTTTAACTGACCAAGGCGACCCATCGACTGCGATGAATGCAGATATGAATCAATATTATGGCAACGTAGGTGTTGGCTTTTTTGCTACCTATAAAGATATTTACTTTGGTGCGTCTGTGCCCGGATTGCTTCCAGTTGAGATTGGGTTTAATCCAACGAGCAGTGTCGTGGCGGAAGCAATACCTCATGCTTATGGTATGCTTGGTGCGACATTTCGCGGAAGCGATAAAGTAAGAATCAGACCTGCAATGTTGATTAAATATGTTGAGAACGCACCAATTGATTTGGATGTGAATCTGAGTTTCATTTTTGAAAAAGACGCTTCAGTAGGATTGAGTTATCGTGCAGGCGGCAATGGCGTCGGAGAGTCTATTGATCTTTTGCTGTTTTATCAAATAAACCCGAAATTGGGAGCAGGTCTCGCCTACGATTTCTCTATTAGTAAATTGGCTCGTTACAACACCGGTTCTTTTGAAGCGTTGGTGCGCTATGATTTGCAGCAAGACAGAGAAGATTTATCTAACCCCAGATTCTTTTAATCACAGCTTATTCCCTTACAAACACTTTAATTGAAATGAAAAAGAATCTAATAAGCATATTTTTCTTCCTTTTCGGAATGGGCGTCTTCGTTGCCGAAGCGCAGCAATCTCGCTATGAGCAATTCATTGTCATCAAAAATGAGGCGGCGATTAATTCTGAATATTTGGAATACAGCCCTGCTTTTTATGAAGATGGGTTGGTCTATATTTCCACGAAAGTGGCGGCTCCTAAAAAGGACATCATCGACAAAAATATTGATAAACACCTGATGTCCATCTACCGCGCCAAGCGTAATGGAGATGGCTTCCTTAGGGAAACGGAGGTGTTTGCACCTGAGTTGTTGAGTAAGTTTCATGAAGGTCCATTGACTTTTAGTCGAGACAATTCAACGGTGTATTTTAGCCGAAACAACGAGCAAAAAGAAAAAATCAAAAAGCGCAAAATGAATATCTACTCCGCTACTAAATCAGGCGGCGGTTGGGGTAATATCAAAGAATTGCCTTTTAACAATGATGAGTATGAAACCATGCACCCATCCATTTCTGCCGATGATGATGCGCTTTACTTTGCTTCGGATCGTTTGGGTGGTTTTGGTGGCATGGACATTTGGGTTGCCTACAAAAACGGCGATGAATGGGCAGACCCAATCAATTTGGGCGCCAACGTGAATAGTGACGGAGACGAATCGTTTCCATTTATCAGCCCGGATGGAACCTTGTTTTACAGTTCCAATGGATTCGGCGGCAATGGCGAATTGGACATTTTCTATGTTCAGAAAGAAGGATATGAGTGGGGGCGACCTACCAATTTAGAAGCACCTTTCAACACGCTGCAAGATGATTTTGGATTCATCATAGATAGAGATAACAAAAACGGATATTTCTCTTCCAATCGAGCAGATGGACGTGGAAATGATGATATCTATCATTTTCATGTGATGGGAGAGGGTGGTTTGCTCAACTTGCAAAAGCGAATTGAAGACGAAGAAAAACGCCAAATTCCTTTTGCGATAAAAGATAAAAATGGCAATCCAATTGATGGAGTGCGTTTCTCTTACATTGATTTGGATGACCGAACCTTGGGAGAAGCTATAACTGGCACAGATGGGAATTCAGGTATTTTAAAATTGAAACCTTCAGCCGATGGGCAGTCCTATACGATTGATTTTGACCAATCGACTCCATTGGAACAAGACGCAAATGGGGAAGTTATTTTGCCGGAAGGCAATATCATCATGAAGGTTGAGAAAGAAGGCTACCAAACTCAATATGTTACGGTAACTCCCGAGATCATGGAAGCAGGGCTTTTTATAGACTTGGTGCCGGAGGGGCTTTGCGCTACGTTTGAAGGATTGGTGTATAGCAAAAACGAGGAGAGTTTGCCATTAGCAGGTGCGACTTTGCTGCTGACCGATACCGAATCAGGCGAGGAGATTAAAGTCCTTACGGACAATGTCGGTAAGGCAAATACCTGTCTGCCATGCGGTCGAACTTTTACGGCAATTGCCAGCCAAAATGCGGCAGTTTCAGACGTGAAAATGATTTCTACTGCCCCTTGCAACACGCAAGAAGGGTTGAGTGATATTTTCTTTTTGGAGTCCGCAGGAGGGGCAGTTTTAGTGGCTGGAACAGTAATTCAGTTACCTAATATTTATTACAATTTCAATGACGCAAAATTGCGTCCTGATGCAAAGCAGGATTTAGACGCAGTATTAACATTCATGAATACCTATCCAAATATTCAATTGGAATTAGGCTCTCATACCGACTCGCGAGGAGGCAAATCCTATAATAAATCCCTTTCGCAAAAACGGAGTGACAATGCCCTCTCTTACTTATTGGAAAGAGGTGCCGATCCCAATCGCATTACCGCAGTCGGATATGGCGAATCTAAAATTAGAAATCGTTGTGTTGATGGCGTTCGCTGTCGCGAAAATGGGCACCAAGAAAACCGACGAACTGAGATTAAAATCATGAGTGTCGGCTCATTTGGTGATACTAAATATGTGCAGTATCAAGGGGAGGAAGCCCTTCGTCAAGCAGAAACAATTGTCGAGACTCCGGTTCAAGAATCATCAGGTTCGCAACCTGAGCCTATTTCAGTGAGTTCTTCAGGTGGGAATTATTATGTCGTAGCAGGTTCTTTTAAAGTGCCTGAAAATGCCTATCGCCATGTCGAAAAATTACGGGGCTTAGGCTATAACGATACCACCATTATCAACTTTGAAAACATGAAGAATATGAAATCGGTCTGTGTGGCTTCTTATCAAAGTGAAGGCGAAGCCAATTCACTTGCAAAGAAATTGAAGAAGAAATATAAGATTAAGACCTACGTCAAAGAATTATAAGATTTGATTTTCTCTTTTTCCACTTTCGTGGAATATTGGGAAAGCATTTTTTTTACTCTGGAAAAATGAGGCATCTCGTGTTGAGCGAGATGCCTTTTTGTTTTCGTGAAACGAATATTATATTGAATTATAATTGATTTTGTTTTTGATAAATTGCAGAAACAAGGTATTTTGATTTTTTATTCGCCTTAATGTGATTTTTTTGTAACTTTGATTTGCTTAAACTGAACTAAGTAATTATGTAAACATATTTTTAAACTAAACTTTTTTATCCATGAAAAACCTATTATTTATCTTTCGTTTAAGAAGAATTCATTTTCTCATTTTCTCATTGTTTTCTCAAAGTTCAAACTTTATTGAACAGAGCAATCTTGAAGAAAGTCAATTAACATCGGAACAACTCGAAAAATGGAATCAATTTAAATCGGCACCTAAGTTCCAGAGTACCTACATTGGTCAAATTTCAAATCTATCCACTACAATTTCTCCAAACGGCAAAGTCACTATTCATCTTCCTGAAAGCAATTGTGAAGAAGTTGAGTTTGAGTTAGAAAATGTTAACTATGACAGTGAATCCGACTATTCTATTCACGGCACTTTGAGTTTACCTTTTAACATTCAAAATATCTTATGTGGATGTCAAGAGGGTGAAATAAGTGTTTCTTCTGACGAATTTGGAAGTGTTGGAAGAATTAGACTTGATTCGGTTATTTATGAGTTCCACCCTTTAGATGAAAACTTAATTGGTATTGGAAAAATTGATGACGCTTATTTTGAGAATGGAGAATGTTTTTACAACCCATCTGAAATTCAAAATAATAAGGAAAAAATCGTATCTGATAGGACAAACGGATGCGTTGTTAGAATATTAGCACTTTACTCAAATAATGCGCAGTCTGCCCCCGGGATAACAAGTATCCGTGCACTTGGCAAAGCGAGCGTCGATATTACCAATCAAGCATTTTCAAATAGTGATATTGATGGTTGTGACTTAAGTGCGAGTTTGATAAATGTTTTACCAATACCAATCAGTTTTACCGAAACTCAAAATAACATTGGTGCAGACATGGCAACTCTCATTAACGATCCAGATATTTCTCAGTTGAGAAACAGCCTTGGGGCAGACGTTGTTGTTTTGTTTACTCAGGGAAATTATGTGGGCACCGGTGGTGGAAATATTCTTGGGGCTTCAGGGAGTGAAGTATTACCAGGTGGATCGATTAATAGTAACATAGGAAACCCCCAATCTCACCTTGCGTTTATGATAGTTGAAGTAAGTGCTGCACTGTCAAACTTTACTTTTACCCATGAGTTAGGACATGTGATGGGAGCAAGACATCAAACCTGTGCAGTAACTTTTAACCCAGGATGTGATAGCAATGGTACTATTGAACATGGACACAAATGGAGCCATCGGTTTGGATTGTTTTGTCTTGGGAGAAAAAGGTATCACTCAATAATGCATCAATTGATCAATAACAGGAAAAGAGTTTTACACTTTTCCAATCCTGATGTACAACATTTTTCTCAACCAACAGGAGATAGGGGTGTAAGTGAAAATGATGATTGGCTGAGAGGAGGAGGGTGTACTGTTTCAAATCACATGCAAGGTAATGATGCTTTTTATGTTGATATTATTGGTCCCAATAAAGGAATAGAAGGTTCCAAAGTAAGGCTCACAGCCAACCCTACTGGCGGAGTTCCTCCTTATACTTACCAATGGCGAGAAAGTTCAAACGGAGTGAACTGGAGTGGAGTAGTTGGAACAGGTCAATTTTTTGATTTGGATTTGCCCAATGACCAAGAAAAGGCTTATGCAAGGGTAGAGGCTGTTTCTTCTGATGGTCAAACCGCATGGGACGTCCACAAAGTTGAAATTTTTCCTCATTTTAGACCTTCATCACCGACTAATGTGAAGCTAAATAAATCTTTTTTATTATTCCCCAATCCCTCTGATAATGGAATGATTTCATTGAAATATGAGGTAGATTTAGAAGAAACAGAGGTAACAATAAATCTATTCGATAGTTTTGGTAGGTTATTGAATCAAAAAGTCAATATATCAAGTTCAGGAGAACAATTAGAACAAATTTCGATTGAGAGCTTTCCTGAGGGTATATTATTTGTCAAGCTAACGAATGGAGATAGAACCGAAACTCAATCTTTCTTAAAAATTAAATAATATGAAAAGTAAACTATTTTTTGCCCTATCAGCTTTCATTTTCATCACCTTATTTTCCTGTAAAAAAGAGGAGGTAGATCCGGTCAAGTTTGGCTTTTGGGGAGAAGCTTTTGCAAACCGTACAGGAAGCATACCTGATAGAGATGAAGCCGATCAAACTTCGGATTTGCCATTAAAGGTAACTACATTACCTTCCAATCATTGTGAGAATTGTTTCTCAATCCTTTTTGGAAATCATGATGAAAGTACATTGGAATTAGAGTCACTCCGGTTTAATAATGTTCCGGCTGAATTGGGAAGGTATGTTACGATAAGGGATACCAACCAAGTTATTCAAATGTTCTCAACAAGCTACGACTTTGGGACTTTTGATGGTGAGGATATAATAGTTCATGGAATTTATGATCTCTTAGAAACAAGCGAGAATAATTTCATAGAAGTGACCTCTGTAGAGGAAAAACGATCCGAAATCAGAATAAATGGAAAGTTTGGAGGAACCTATATCAGAAACGAAAATTGGTTGGTTCAAGACTTCCCTCCTGATACTATTTGGATTGAAAATGGGACATTTGAAGGTCGATTTTCAAAGTAGTTGGTTGGGTATAATTTATTATGCTTATTTCGCGAAAGCGAAAAAAGAATAACTATAAAAAACAAAGGCACTCCGCGTAACTGCGAAGTGCCTTATGTTTTTTTGTGCGAGTGCTTTTTTACGAAAGTAAATTTATATCCATAAAAAAACGGTTTAATTGTTTTTAAACAAGCCCTTGTTCAACTGCAAATTTCACTAACTCCGTACTGGAGTTGAAGTTCAATTTCCTCAAAATATTTTTACGGTGCGTCTCAACCGTGTAGCGGCTGATAAACAACTCATTGCCAATGCTTTGGCTAGTAAATCCTCGACTGATGTATCTCAAAATCTCTTGCTCTCTTTTAGACAAGCAAAGTCGCTTTTGAAATCCATCTACCAACACCTTATCTTTCATTGGTTTTTGATTAGCTAATCTGATTTCTCTACTCATGTAAAACTCTCCTGCTTTCACCTGCTCTAAAGCTTCGATAAAAGAATCTTTGGAAGAATTTTTCAATAAGAAACCGTCGATTTTTAAATCAACAACTGACTTGACGAGATCTGGATGGTTGTAGGAAGTGTATGCGACAATGCGCAAAAATGGATAGGATTCTTTTAGCTTCTTGATAGTTTTAGCAAAGTCCTCTCCCGGAATGTTAAGGTCTAAAAGAAGAACGTCTGCTCTGTTTTGTGAAAGTAATTTAAGTAGCTCCTTTCCAGATGAAACCGAACCAATTAGTTCTTTGTTTTCATCTTTTGCCAACAAGGCTTGTACGCCTGCTGACACGATTGGGTGGTCATCAGCGATGACAACCCGAATTTTTTCAAAACTCATGGGATAATAAATTTAGTTTGTTTGCAAATACGCGCCTTATCAACTTTTTTCCTTTCAAAATAAGGGCACTTTCATGTTCATGTCTTGAGCAATACACCCAAGATGAAGTTATCTCATAGATGCCCGAATAGGGGAAATTCAAAATCTGTAACAATCACAGCGTATTGAACTAAAAAAAATCAATTTGTGGGAATAAAAAAGAAAAGTGTAAGATGAACTTACAAGGCTTTTTAATAAAGTGTTTCACTTGTAATTTCGTTCAAAATCCACTTAAAGGGGAAGGGAGTCTGTTGAAATGCTTTCTCTTTACGGGGTAAAATTAGGGCTTTTCATATTAAACAGCAAGAAATAAGTATTTTTTCGCAAAAAAATATCACCATTTATAGGTAACTAACTTGGGGTACTGATATTCAGTTAGTTGATTATAGTCCTTTTTTCTAATGTGTTTTATAAATATGTCTGTTTTTCACATCATTTTCGTTCAAAATCGAAGGTATAAAAAAGCTGTTTTTGGGCAAAAAAACGAAGAATTGGGACTCTTATTAAAACTCCGAACATGTGTTCTTGTTCTTGCGTATGATTCAGCTACATTTGCACCTCAATTTTTTTGATTCATAAAAAAAGTGAAAATGAAGAAAGATTTTTTGAAAAAACTTGGCTTAAAAAAGTACAATGATGGTACTTCGACGGGTTTGGAGTCCACCAATTCGGGCAAATATATAAAATCATACTCTCCGGTAGATGGCGAATTTATAGGAAGTGTTAGCAAAACAACCGCCGCGGAATACGAGGCAGTTATTCAAAAATCACAAGAAGCATTTAAGACATGGCGCACTATGCCTGCTCCCAAAAGAGGCGAAATCGTCAGACAAATGGGAGAAGCGCTTCGAAAATATAAAGAACCATTAGGCAAATTAGTCTCATACGAAATGGGCAAAAGCCTTCAGGAAGGATATGGAGAGGTGCAGGAGATGATTGATATTTGTGATTTTGCTGTCGGGCTGTCAAGACAGCTATATGGCTTGACCATGCACTCGGAGCGCCCCGGTCATCGTATGTATGAACAATGGCACCCACTTGGTATCGTTGGGATTATCTCTGCGTTTAATTTCCCAGTAGCAGTTTGGTCTTGGAATTCGATGTTGGCATTCATCTGTGGAGATGTCTGTATATGGAAAGGATCAGAGAAGACGCCGCTTTGCTCGGTGGCTTGCCAAAACATCATCCAAGATGTCCTAAAAGAAAATAATGTTCCAGAAGGCGTTTGCTCTATCATCAATGGTGACTATAAAGTAGGAGAGATGATGACCAAAGACACACGCGTGCCTTTGATTTCCGCAACTGGAAGTACGCGCATGGGTAAGATTGTCGCTGCAACTGTCGGTGCGCGCCTCGGTCGCTCCCTTTTAGAGTTAGGTGGAAACAATGCCATCATCGTCACGCCTGATGCAGATATGGATGTGGTATTGACTGGTGCGCTTTTCGGAGCTGTCGGTACTTGCGGTCAGCGATGTACTTCGACGCGCCGATTGATTATCCATGAGAGCAGATATGCAGAAGCCAAAAAGAAAATGGCTGCTGCCTATAAGCAAATCAAAATTGGGGACCCATTGGATGAAAACAACCATGTGGGACCATTAATTGATACCGATGCCGTTGATAGTTATAATGCCACCATCGAAAAAATCGGAGAACAAGGTGGCAAAATGCTCGTCAAGGGAGGTGTCCTTTCTGGCAAGGGTTACGAAAGCGGCTGTTATGTCAAGCCATGTATTGCCGAAGCAAAAGCAGATATGGCAATCGTTCAGCACGAGACCTTCGCGCCGATTTTGTATCTGATGAAATACAAAACGCTCGAAGAGGCGGTAGCAATTCAAAACAACGTGCCGCAAGGGCTTTCCTCTGCGATTATGACCAATAATTTGCGTGAAGCCGAATATTTCCTCTCACCTGCAGGTTCTGATTGCGGAATTGCAAATGTCAATATCGGCACCTCAGGAGCAGAAATCGGAGGCGCTTTCGGTGGCGAAAAAGAAACGGGTGGTGGTCGCGAATCAGGTTCAGATTCTTGGAAAGCGTACATGCGTCGCCAAACCAATACTATCAATTACAGTAAAGAAGTGCCATTGGCACAGGGGATTAAATTTGAATTGTAGATTACGAGATTGAGGGAATTCGAGAGTTCGAGAATATAGAAACTACTCGGATTTCCCATTTATCTTCTCGCTTTCGCTAAATTGATGGCATTTCACGAAAGTGAGAAAGATCTAAAAAATCTTAAATGAACTCATATACCATATATGGTTCAATATACTATTTAAACTATCTTAGCGCGACTCGTGACCTATAAATCAACCAACGTCACGATTTATGAATCTTCAACTACATGATAGACTTTTTTAAAAAGGAGGAAGAAAGGCAAATCGTCCAAGCCATCAAAAAAGCAGAAAAAAGAACTTCTGGAGAAATCCGAGTTCATTTGGAGCGCGAGTTGGATGGGCATGATGTGCTGGATGTGGCGGCAGAAGTTTTCTATTTATTAGAAATGGAAAAAACAGATGCGCGCAACGGCGTGTTGTTTTTAATTGTGCCAGAGGAGCACAAATTTGCAGTGATAGGGGATAAGGGAATTAACGAAAAAGTACCTGCCAATTTTTGGGATGACATCAAAGACCGCATGGTAGTGCATTTCAAAAAGGCAGATTATGCCAAAGGCGTCATAGAAGGCGTCGATTTAGTTGGAGAAAAATTACATGAATTCTTTCCATATCAATCAGATGATAAAAATGAGTTGCCCGATGAAATTTCGTATGGTGATTAGATCACTTTTGCTGGGTGCGCTCATCTTGATGAGTGGGTTTTTGCTTTCGCAAAAAGAAATACCAAAGAAGCCTTACCCGCCTCAGTTGGTCAACGACTATGTAGGACTACTTTCACAAAGTGAAGCGACTAAGTTGGAGCGCAAATTGGTGGCGTACAATGACTCCACTTCCACTCAGATTGCAGTAGTTATTGAAAACACCTTAGAAGGAGATGACATCGTAGGGTATTGCCAACGCCTCGCAGAAGGTTGGGGAATCGGTCAGGAAGGAAAGGACAATGGCGTGCTAATTTATGTCGCCTTTGCAGATAGAAAATTACGAATTCACACTGGTTACGGAGTCGAAGGTTTTTTGACTGACATCATGTCTAACCGAATTATAGATCAGGTACTCGTCCCTGCATTCCGAAAAGGAAAATACTACGACGGGTTCGACAAGTCAACCAATATCATCTCCGATCTCGCTGATGGCGAATATACTGCAGATGATATGGCTGGTGGTGGCGATGGCATACCTGCCGAAGTGATTTTATTCATCATCATTTTTATAGTCATCTTGATTATCATTATCAATAATGCGGATTCAGGAGGAGGCTACCATAGAGGTGGAAAATACGAACGAGATCGTGGTGGCGGCTGGGTCATCATCGGTCCAGGCGGTGGCGGTTGGAACTCAGGCGGCGGAGGCTTCGGTGGTGGCGGTTTTGGCGGTTTTGGCGGCGGCGGTTTTGGCGGCGGCGGCGCAAGTGGCGGCTGGTGATTGATTAAGATTTCTTACCAAACAATACACACAAATCAAGGCTGGAATTTTTTTCTAACTCGACTTTCGTCGAATAAATAACTATGAGATAAATGGATTCAGAAAAGTTAAATCAGTATTGGGATCAATTGTTGGACTTTACCGTCGCCTTTGCTCCCAAAGTCTTAATGGCACTCCTTTCTTTGTGGATTGGCTTTTGGTTAGTCAAACGTGTTTTGAAAGTGCTCGATATTGCGCTTGATAAATCTGGCTTAGGGCCAGAAGTGCAAGGATTTGCTCAATCATTTGCTTCTGTATTGCTAAAGGCAGCGGTAGTGCTTTTTGCAGCGAGTTTCTTAGGTTTTGAAGTTTCCTCTATTATCGGAATTTTGGCGGCAGCCAGTTTCGCAGTGGCGTTTGCGCTGCAAGGCAGTATGGCAAATTTCGCTTCTGGTCTGATGATTATGGTATTCAAACCTTATCGAATCGGCGACATGGTAGAAGTCAACGGCAAATTCGGAAAAGTACAAGACATTAAAATCTTTAGTACGATTCTTTCCACACCGGGTATGAAAACCTTAATTATTCCTAATGGAAAAATCACAGAAGACACCATCACCAATTTCTCTGAAAAAGGCTCAACTCGTTTGGAGATTAATATCAGCATGCCCTATGCAGAGAGCTATCCAAAGGTCAAGCAAATCATTCTTTCCAACTTGAGCACCATTCCTTATGTGCTGCAAGATCCTGCTCCGCAGGTTGGAATTGAAACTTTCGATAGTCATAATGTACTATTGACAGTCAGACCATTTGTGAAGCCGGATGATTATTGGGAAGCGACTTTTGAGACGCACCGTGTGCTCAAGCAAGCGTTTAGTCAGAACAATATTAAAGTTGCTTACTCTGAAGGAATTGAGGTGGGAGATATTGGGGCGTAATCTAAGAAGTCGAGAGATCGAGAATCCGGGAGATCGAGATTTGAATTTTTCAATCACTTTCTCGCACTCCCGAATTCCCGATTTCTCGAAATCCATATTCTTATAATCCACTCTGCGACCAGTAAATTACCCACCCAACTCGACCAGCTAATCGTCAAATAAATTGTCTCCGGTTCCAAAAGCGTATGCTCACTCAGCAGCATTTGACTGATACGCAAACTGATGGCAGAAAGCGTCAGCGCATAGCTGCGAATCATAAATTTTTGATGACTTCTGATGTCTCCCTTTCTCACTGTAGCGAATGCTTTATAGGTAAACCACCACCAAAGCAAGGAGAGTATTACAAAGCTCATTTGCGCGAAAGCGCCTCCGTTTCCATAAAAAGACATCACCAATGCCGCTGGCGCGGAAATCACCAAAATAAGTAAGATATAAACTCTGCCCACCCATCTGTGCAAATTGAGAAACCGCTCTCGAACCCATCTGGAAAACTGAACAACTCCCGCCGCAAGGATGAATAAACTGCTAAATATGTGCAGATAAAACGCCCATTGATAATGGAGCAGATGAATGATTTCTTGTTTGGTTAAAAGGAAATCTATATCCAAACGCCCGGAGGAGTAGGGCGCTACAATAGCAAACATCAAATAGGTGAAAAACAATAAGGTCATGCTTCCTGCCAGAGGAAGCATGACCTTTTTCATGAGGGTGATGGGGCGGTTGGTTTTCATAGCTGACTTAGTCCAAAGAAGCTCTGGCGGAGGTCACATATTCAGTAAAGTCTTTGAAATTTCCATCGTCAGTGATTTTGAAAAAGTTGATTTTGGCTTTCTCTCCTTTTTGCTTCGCATACCAACTCATGGAATGTACTTCGATAAGTCCCTCTTTATCTATGGAGGCAAATGATTCTGGACTTCTTCTAATTAGATACATTCTGTTATTTAAGTTTCCTTTCTTATCTATTGTTGCGCATTCGATACTGTTGCCGCCATATCGAGTTCGATTCTCAAAAATGAGTGCATAGATATTTTCAGTGGCTTCAAATTTCATTAGTGGTTTCATCACTGGTGGACCGGAGCGACTAAAGTGGCTGCCTTCTGGGAGCGGGATGAATTTTTCAATCAAGTCAGATTTAATTCGATTTGCTTTGTAGTTTTTATCTCTTTTCCTTTCGGAAAATATAGTGGCAGCATCAAACTCAGCTGGAAGATTTGCATCTGGAAAAAGTGCTAACATTTGTTCAAACTCCTCATTTGACGAAAGTCGATCTTGGTCATAAATCAGGAAACTGGAACATAGAAAAATAAAGATAAGTGCGGCAGGTAGGACACGAAGTGATTGCATCTGTATTAGGTTTTGGTTTGGAAATGTGATAAATGAAACGTCTAAGGGTCAGATGTATTTCATGACTCTTTTGGTGTTAATGATTTTCAATTCTTTAGATCAAAAATTGCTTTCAGGCATAAAAGTATTTAACTTTCAGAAAAAATTGAAAGTTTAGAAAGTAAATCATAAGTCAATATGAAAAACATTATTAAAAAACAGGTAACTACCAAAGAACGAATCATTAACTATTACGAAAAGGCGGGGTTGGACTATGCTGCCTGGAGCCAAAATTTCAACATGCACTTCGGCTATTTTAAATTTGGAAAGACTTTCCCGTGGCAATTAGAAAAAATGCTCAACCAATTGACGGAAGAGGTGCGTCTTCGACTGAAATTAGATGAGATGACTGATCCGTGGGTTTTTGATTTGGGGTGTGGATTGGGATCTAGTTCTCGCTACATGGCAACGAAAAATACAGACGCGTACTTCTACGGAATTACGATTACGCCATGGCAGATTGAGTTTGGAAAAGGATTGACTAAAGAGGCAGGGATGGAGGAGCGAGTATCGATGATTCAGGCGGATTATACCAACATGCCGGTGGCGGGTGGGGTAGCGGACGCGGCGTTTGCGATGGAGAGTAGCTGCTATGCGAAGGGAGCTGATAAAAAAGATTTTGTGGATGAATTGTATAGAGTGCTTCGCCCGGGAGGACGATTTGTGATAACAGATGGCTTTCGCAAAAATAGCCGACCGCTGCCAGGTTGGTTGAATAAAATCTATCGGAACAATTTGGATGGTTGGGCGCTGACTGAGTTGGCAGATATCAATTTATTTGCCGAAAGGCTAAAAGAAGTGGGTTTTAAAAAGATAAAAATTGAGGATGTCAGTTGGAGGGTGGCCCCTTCTTTTGCGCATATTCCTTTCATCACTTTGCGCTTTTTTTGGAATTGGTTTTTTAGCAAAAACCGAAAACCTCTCTCAAAAGAACGGATCGAAAATGCGACTTGTCCACTGTGGGGCATGTTGATGGGATTAGCGCGAAACCATTTTAGTTATTATATAATTTCAGGAGAGAAGTGAGGGGTTTTTATCGCTTTCGCGAAATATGATTATTTCGCGAAAGCGATAAGATTGATTTATCCTTTCATCTGTTCTTGAGTCTTGACCCCAACCGTTTCATTTTCAAAAATGGTAAGGTCGATATCGTAAGTTTTTATGTATGATCTTACGTGCGAAGCAAGATTTTGAGACTCATAAAAAGTCATATCAAAAGAGATGTCAGGTTCTCCCTCAAATAGCTTTTTGAAAACCTTTTTCTTGGATTCCGGAATTTTGTTTTCTGTAGTTCCGAAAATAAAATGTACCCTTGAATAGAGCGCTTTTGCGAAGTCAATCCAGCACCTAACGAACTCACTGTTTGCGGTAGAATAATCGGCTACAAAGAGTACATTTTGCAGTGATTTGCTTTTCTCATTTGCGTCAACAAAAATAATCGGACAATTAATTTGAGCTGCAAATTTTGCAGCGCAAGAGTCCTTATTGATAGTCCTTGAAGTGCAGATAACCATTAAGATATTTGACTGGTCAGCGTGATGAGAAAGTAAGGAATGCTTCGGTATGAGATTAACGTTGACTTCTACCCAGTCGCAATTCTTAAGTACTGGAGAGTTCCGGATTGATTTTAGGAACTTGTCAAAGCAATAGGTTAAATCTCCTTTAGCCGCGTAAGCATTTTTCACCCACGTGGGTGTTTTGTCATCAATAAAGGGAATAAGTTCGATATGTAAGCCAGAGTTTTTACCTACATTAATAGCAAATTCAATAGTATCTATTGATGATTTAGAGAAGTTAATAGGTACAAGTACTTTATTTTTCATCAAATAAAACTTTTCAATGTGTTTATTATACAAATTGTTTCCCTCCATTAGCAGGAAGGGTGTTTAGGTGTAAAACAATTATAATTTTGTAAAGCACTTTTGATGGGCTGTTAATAAGTTTTCATGCCACTTTGAGAGAGAAGATATTCAAACTTTATGCCCCATTTAAAGCAATTTAGAGATAACTCTGGAATTATAAAAATTTTTCAATCGTAGAGTTATTGTTTTTTATTTACAAGCCAAACTCCTGTGAAAATAAGGATTGCTGCGATGACTTTTGGTGTTGTTAAGACGTCTTTTGCGAATCCGATAGCGATGGTTGTTGCGATGATGGGTTGAAGATAAACATACATGCCGACTACCGTTGCAGTAGTTCTTTTTAAAGCATAGGCGTTTAGGAGGTAGGTTAGGAAAGTTGTGAAAATGAGAACGTAGCCGATAGCTGCCCAAATATTTCCCGAAAGGGAACTCCAATTGACTTGAATCAAATCAGGGATAGCAAATGGGATTACCATCAGAAAGCCAAAGGTGAAAACCCATCTCAAGACCGTGAAAGGATGGTAAGTTAACATCAATCTTCTGACTAAGACTAAATAGAGTCCATAGCTGATCGTATTGCCCAAAACACAGAGGTCTCCTAATATCTGAGATGATTCAAAGTTTAATGATTTGCCAGAGGTGATTAGATAAGTTGCTCCGATGATGCCGATGATGATTCCTAATATTTTTAGTCGCGTAATTTTTTCACGCAAAATAAGGGCGGCGCTTATCATTACTGCGATGGGTATGCCGGTGATGATGAGCGAAGCATGAATTGCAGAGGTCCATTTCAGTCCTATGAAAAATAGAATTTGATTGGTAAAGACTCCCAAAAAGGCACAAAGCACTAAGAGTTTCCAATCTTCTTTTTTTATTTTTTCGCTTTTCGCGAAATATTGAACCATCCAAAAGAGAATCATACCTGCCCCTGCTCTCAGCCCAATAAACCCAATGGGTTGGACGTGTCCGGGGTCTAAGACTTCCTTCGCTATGGTGTAATTAGCGCCATAAATTAGTGCTACTGCAAAAAGTGCTAAGTGAGGCTTTATATTTTTCAAACTCAATTTTTTGATAGCACAAATATAGTTGGCTTTGTGGCATTGTTAAGAGTTTGTGAAAAGCAAGACGAACCATGCAGGTTTTAATTGAATTGGTTGGTACTTTGGTTATTTTTGGGCAAAATTCTTAAAACATAAACTTTAGATTTAAATGAAGCAGATAAAATTTTTCATTTCGATTTTTGGTATGATGGTGATTTGTGGACTACACGCACAGATTAAGACACCACCTGCCAGTCCCTCTTGCAAGGTTACTCAGACTGTTGGTTTGATGGAAGTAACTTTGGAATATTCTAGACCTAGCGTCAAGGATAGAAATATTTTTAGCACAAACGGTTTGGTGCCTATGGGGCAAAAATGGCGTACGGGTGCTAACAAAAACACCATGATTACTTTCAGCGAAGACGTAAAGTTTGGAGGTAAGGAAGTCAAAAAAGGGACTTATGGAGTATTTACAGTGCCAGGCACTAATCTTTGGTCAATCATTCTCTATGATGAGACTTCCAACTGGGGTTTGCCAAAAAGTTGGGATGCATCCAAAGAGGTTGCTAATGTGACCGTGAAGCCAACTGCACTTCCGTTTAGTGTGGAGTCTTTGCTTATTACTGTTGGCAATTTGAAGTCAAGTTCTGCCACTATTGATTTGGTGTGGGACAACGTAATGGTTTCAGTGCCAATTGAATTGAATACGGATGAGGCAGTCGATAAGGCTTATGACCGCTTGATGGCTGGTCCATCTGCTTCTGATTATTATAAATTGGGTTCATACTACCACGAGACTGGCAGAGACTTGAAAAAAGCATTGGAATTTGTGAATTTGGCGATTGCTGACAAGGACCCAAAGTTTTGGCAGGTGAGACGTAAGTCGTTGATCTTGGCTGATATGGGTAATTATACAGAAGCTATTGCAACGGCGAAAGAGTCATTGAAGTTGGCTCAAACGGCAGGCAATAAGGACTATGTTCGCATGAACGAAAAGGCAATTTCTGAATGGTCTTCAAAGGCTAAAGGGAAGTAAGTTTTAGTTGCAAAATTCTTTTCCCGCCCGAAGCAAGTTCGGGAGGAGTTTTTGGGAAATGAAAAAAAGAAGCGGAATCAGATTGACATCTGATTCCGCTTTTATATTTGACGAAAGTCAAAAGGAAATTTTATCCTTCTACAACTTCGAAGCTAACGGTTTGAGTCACCTGCTTGTGGAATTTAACCGTAGCAGTGTAGGTGCCTAAGCTTTTGACTTCTTCCATTAATTCTACGTTTTTTCTCTCAACGTCAACGCCTAATTGTTCTTTCAATGCCTGGGCAATCTGAACGTTGTTGACGCTACCGAAAATCTTACCGGAAGTACCAGCTTTGGTAGCAATCTTAAGGACTTGACCTTCAATTTTTGCTGCCAATTCTTTAGCCGCATCGACAAATTTTTGTTGTTCTGCTGCTTGCTTAGATTTCAGGTCATCCAATTTTGCCATGTTTTTCGAATTGGCAGTGATGGCGAATCCCTGAGGAATCAAGTAGTTGCGAGCAAAGCCAGGTTTGACTTTTACGACTTCGTGTGCGTCACCCAACTTTTCAATATCTTTTAATAAAATGATTTCCATTGTAATAAAATTTAAACTTTCACAAAAATGATTACTTCATCAAGTCAGCCACGAACGGAAGCATGCCCAAGTGGCGCGCTCTCTTTACTGCGGTAGCGACTTTTCTCTGATATTTTAGTGAGTTACCAGAGATACGGCGAGGTAAGATTTTACCTTGCTCGTTGATGAATTGAGTTAGGAAGTCAGCGTCTTTGTAGTCAATATACTTGATGCCGTATTTTTTGAAACGACAGTATTTCTTACGCTTTTGACCAATTTTAGGATTGCTTAAAAATTTTATATCATCTCTAGATGCCATGATCTATTATTTTTTAAAGTTGAAAAATAGAATTGAAAAAGGAGGAATTTATTCTTCCTCGTCAGAACCTTTAGCAGCTTTGCCGCCGTCCAATTCGTCTTGCAATTTTTTCAATTCATCCCATTTGCCATCAGCAGCCAATTTCGCTTGTGTGCCCCAAGTGGTTGGGTCATGCATAGTGAATCTGCTACCTGCTGCTGCCAAAATTTCTTTCACTTTTGCTGCATCAGTAGCGGCTAATTGAGCGAAAGTTCCGATGCCTGCGTCAGTAAGTAGAGAAGCGATTTTTGGACCGATTCCCTCGATTTTCACTAAGTTGTCAGTTGCAGTTGTGTTGTCTTTTGCTGCTGCTTCAGGTGCTTTTGCTGCTGGAGCGTCTGCCGCTGCTTTGTTGGTAGCACTTGCAGTTGGTGCTGCTGCCGCAACTGGTGCTGCTGCTTTAGTAGCAGGTTTCGCTGCTTCTTTTTTCGCTGCGTCCTTGTTGCCACCTTCACTATTCGCTTCAGTAGCAGGTTTAGCTGCTGGAGCAGGTTTCGCTGCTGCTTTCGAGTTGTTTCTACCTCTGCCTCTGCCGCCTTCTGTTCCGTCTTTTTTAGGGATTTTTCTAGCAACGCCGATTTTGCCTTCTCGCTTGTCTTCGTTGTATTTGATGCCGTATTTGTCAAGGTGTACGGTCAAGAAACGCAACAACTCTTCATCACGGCGCATTGCCAATTCGACTGGGTCGATAGCCACTCCGTTTTCGGATTGGAACTCGATGCAGTAGTAGTAGCCAGAATTGAATTTTTTGATAGGATAGGCAAGCTGACGCAAGCCCATATTGTCGATGTGAACGATTTCGCACCCGTTTTCTTTTAAAAGATCGGTGTACTTTTTTGCCTTTTCTTCTACCTCGTTTTTGGGTAGAACAGGTCCGACAACGAAGGTAACTTCATATTGTCTCATAAATTAAACCATGGTTTAATGCCCGCAGATTTTTATCAGCGAACGGTTAATTAATTGACTCCATTCTTTTTCTCCCTTTCGGGAAAAATGATTAAGAACTAAAGTCTTCCAATAAATTTCAGTGATTGACTTACCCCTTTCGGGCAAATGCTGTTTCCGCGTTTCCGCGAAAGCGGGCGCAAAAGTATTATTAATATCACTTATTTCCAAAAAAGAAAAAGGGAAGGAATACTTAGAACTAACTACGCATCAAATCAAAGCTTTTGATCATCTCCAAATAGGTTTTCGCAAAGTTCGGCGAAGAGGAGAAATTAAGATGGCGCACATTGATTTCCAGTTTGGGATAGAGCGGCTTGTTCTTTTTTTCGATTCTTTCTAATGCTTGTTTGACTGATTTTTTATCAATCTCTCCATCATCGGAATACCTTTCTGTAAATCCTAATTGTTCGAAGAGCGTCGGCTCAAAGATTTGATAGTAAAGGCTAAAGAGATCCAAAATTGGTTTTGGAATCGCATAATTGAAGAGGCAATAACCGATGATGTAGCCAGGAATAGCGAGCGCGACCTGCTCATGCTTATTGTCAATATACCAGTCCATGTTATTGATTTCGCCATCAATGAAACTGATGATTTTGTCCAAATTGACGGGAGCGGTGATTCCAAAAGTGGACTTGACCCGATACATTTCTTTGAAGTAATCTTCTTTGGAGCGCTTTTGGAGTTTTTTCAACTCCTTATACATGTATTGGTTTTTGTGGGCGGTTGGCTGCCCATTGTTTTCAAAGTATTTGCGCTGGATGCGTTCGAGCAAATCGGTCATGTACCCCTCAGGCGAAATAAGGAAATCCATCCTGTAGCAGATGTCAAGCATGAGGTAAGCAACTGCCCCAGGATATAGCTCTGAAGACAAGGGACCATTGTCAACGAGGTCGAGGGTTTCTCGAATTTTTTGATGAATGAATTCGTGTTTGATGTTTTTCTCCTCGATCGGCAGTTCGATGATGTGTTGGTTGGAGAGGGGAACGAGGTTTTCGAATTCGTCAAGTAGCAAATCATCTTGTTTGTCTGCTTGTGTGGCTAACTCTTTGAGAGCATAATAGACCTTGTAGGGAGAGTTGTCGATAGTCGGGGTTTTGAACATGATGACGATTTCGTCCTCAGGTGTCAATGCAAAGCGCGCATATTTTAAGTCAAAATTTTGTTCGACCAATCGCCGCATGAATCCAATATGGAGCGACTTGGTTTTTGCTATTTTAGCAATTGCCTCAAATCGCTTGTGGTCAGCAGAGCCGTAGATTTTTTTACTGCCTTGAAATATTTCAAAATTAATGACGTCCTCTTTTTCTTCCCAGATGACATTTTCTTCTTTTGGGTCGGTGAGGTAGGTCAGGAATTGGCGGTAGGATTCGAGGTATTCTTTTTCTTCAAATTTTTCGAGGGCGATATCCCAAGCATCGTACTGTTCGGTTGACTTATAGGAATCAGTATAACGCCCGAACTGCAAGTCGGGCTGTGGTAGGGAGTCAGGTTGGTCGCCAAATATTTTTTTAAAGAAATTCATTTCCTCATTATATCAGATTCGCAGGTTGGTCAAAGTTAGGCTATTTTCCGAAAGGAAGAAATCAGTGGGCAGTGTTACAGTGGGCAGTGTTACAGTAGGCAGTATATCAGTGGATAGTTTGTAAAAATTTATTGGTTGCAACCAACTGCCCACTGAAATACTGCTCACTGTACTTCTACCAGAACCAACCGCCTTTCAATTTGATTTTGTTTTCGATGCTGGCATTGGAGCCGCCTCGCTCTTCATCAAAAATGAAATACTTAAGTTCTACTGTTTTTTTATCGCCGGAGATGGTGGCTTGAGGGTTTGACACTTTTTTGACCTTTCGGTCAAAGTGGTAAATCATGGTATAGCTCATGTCTTTGAAAAACATTTTTGCCATTTCCATTTCGCCGCCGTCGCCTTCATCGCCCATGGCGCCCATCATCTGATCCATCATGCTGTTGAAGCCTTTGGAATCGACTCTTTCAAATAGTTTTTTCTTGCCTTTGAAAAAAGTTTCATTGCCGCCGGAGCTTAGTTCGCCATCTTCAAAAAGTTGCTGTACGGCGACGTTGAGCGCTGCCACATTTTTATAAGAGAACTCTACTCCAAACTGGAGATCATCTTTATTGTTGATGGCTTCGATGTTTGTGATGCCGCTCAAACCGGTTACTTTACTCACAAATTCGTCAGAAAATTGGTCTAAAGTATCCATGCTGAATTGACCTGTTGTGTCCATAGCGGCTGCCATTTCGATCATAGATTTCATGCCTCCCATATCCATGACGAATTTGTAGGTGCCATCTCCTTTTTTGGAGTTGTAGGTGACCTCCTCGATCATCTCAAAGCAACCCGTAAAAATCATGCTACTTGCCAGTAGAAGGAAGAATAATTTAATTTGTTTCATTGTTAGAATTTTTTGCCTGTGGCGTTTTGTGAAGTTGCGATAGCCAACTTCCTGATTATGTAAAGTACAAAGATCAATCGAAATTCGGATATTAAGAAATTTAGAGATTTTCGACATCCAAAAGTGATTTTTAAGTTATCTCAATATCTCAATTCCGCATTTTCTCTTTTATCTTTTGGAATTGAGATTTGATATCAAAGCTGGTTGTCTGAGCAGTCGGTGGCCCACCTACCGAACGAGCGCGGGTTCTGATCTGATCCAAATCTTTACAGACCGCTTTCGCGTAATTTTCGTTGTAAGGAATATTGATCCACGTTTTGCTCATCGTGTTTTTTCTGATGACATCACTTTCTTTGCCACCTTCCGTCAAAATTTTTGTGGGACTGCTGATTTTTACCTCATGCAGCATCTTTTCTCCGGCAGTTTTGAAGGTGAGGTGTAAATCATTTTGGGTGACGATGTTTTTGGTCGGAACACCCATTTTTATCTTTCGGAGATACATATCCTGTTTTTGTCCCTCAATGTCGAGTTCGACATTAACAACTTTTTGATAACCGTAAAGATTATCGACGCGTTCGCTCAAGACGGTATTATTTGAAATTGGAATCTGAGCGGTGCCTTGGTTGATGAGCATATCATAATACTTCCCAACCAACGCTTGACAAACATCCTGAAACTGCCGAATCTCCGCGTCACCGTCATCGCGCATGACGCAAGTCCCGTTGAATGCTTCATAGCCTTCTCTTCCGCCTTCAACAATCCATTTTCTACAATTTCCTTCCGGAAAACCATTGGCTTTGTTGTAATTTCTACACGCCGCATCAGTATCAAAAAAGGGATAAAACTCAGGGCTGTACCATCGCTCATTTTGTGCAGAAATCACTTCTTTGCAATTGCTCGATGGCAAGCCGTATCGACGAGTAAATGCCTTGCAATCACTCATGCTCTGAAATACATTAGACCAATCTCCTGCATGAAAACAAGAACATCGGTCATATTCATCGCTCAAGCGAAAAACCGCGTGGGCAGTCTCGTGCACCGCCGTTCCTAAGTTATAGCTCTCGGTGGTGAAAAGCGTATTGGTCACGAAATTGAATGCCTCCTTATTATAGGATAAATCAGTGTAGTCTGTTCGATGTACCAAGCCAAACGCGTCGATTCCCTCAATGCGATTGGAAGAAATAAAATCAGGGAAATCAGCGGCACCAATTGTGGTTTTATTGAGCGCTTCGCGTCCGTCCATCTGATAGTTAGTGTAATAGAATGCCCACTTTTCACTGTGGTTAGAAATCATGTCGTTTTTCATGTAGCCGTTGTAGATGAGTTTCGACATGTCAGCCTTGAAGCGATTAAAATCGCCTCCATAATCTGTATCTGGAAAAAAGCAAATATTGATCGTTCGTTGCATCGGTTGGCGCGAGGTGCTATAAAGCAACACCTTATCTTTTGACCAAGGCGAAGTTCCCGCGTCAAAAATCGCTAACCGATCCGTTCGTCTGCCACGCGTATTGGTGACGCGGAAGATGTATTCCACGTTTGATTTGGCTCGAAAGCCGCTGCTCAAGCGATAGCTTACTTCTCGTTGGGTCACAGGCGTTGGCAGATCCCAAGTTTGCACCACGTTCCATTTGCCCCCTTGCCTGCGTTTTTTGGACGGAAGTCCCTCGGCGTTTTTGTACAGTTCGTATTCGAGGACGATGAGTTCGATTTTTTTGATGCCATCATTGTCTGTCACGCTTGCGCGAAATGTGATAGGCTGATTGTTGCCTGGATGAAATGGTTCATGCTGCCAATAATCAAAAAGCGCAGGACCATCTAATTTTAGAGAGATGTCCAATCCTTCCCACTCTGAATGTGGGACAGGGTCAACAGTCTTGCTTCCCGGGCGTGGTTGCTCGGAGCAGGTGGAAGCCATCAAAAGGATATATAGAAAAGAAAAGAACGCAAATTTTTTCATAGGTAAGGAAGTGTTCGTTTTGGATAAAATAGAATTTGTTCCCAAAGCAAATTCGGGACTCGCTTTCGCGAAATACGCTCATTTCGCGAAAGCGACAAAAGAGAAATCAAATGTACGAATTGTAATTAGGAAATATATTTGAGCAGGCGGGACTTACTGTTTTATTAACTTAAACGAGGCTCCGCCATAAGTCAAAAAATAGATGCCTTTCGGCAAATAGAGCATTACGTCTTCACAAATCGCCCGACCCATCTTTCTTCCCCACAGGTCAATTCCAAAAAAAACAAGCCATGACCAATCCCCGTGAGTGGAATGGGTTGACGAATTGGCCAGTCGGCTTCTTGAATCAATATTTGCCCGGAAGGGCTAAAAATTCGAATCGAGCCGGATGGAGTCGTATTGCCTTTGGGCGAAAGCCGTATGATGTCTTTTGTCGGATTGGGGAGGAGGGTGAAGTCGAAATTGGCATTTCCCGAAAGGGAGGAGCACTTATTGGATTGAAGCAGCGATGCGCGGAAATTAATGAGGGTATTGAGCATGCGCGTCTTTTGTCCTTTGGTGAAAAGTGCCATGCAAGCGTCGTCGGTGTAGTGCATGAAGTTTTGATACATATCCACTGTGCCGCAGGAGGATTCTTCCTCAGTGGGGCATTGCTCGGAGTAGGTGCGCTTGGTGGCAGGCGTATCACCAACGAGGTCATGATCTTCTGTGCAATCATCACCAAAGACATGCAGTAGGTTAAAATAGTGCCCCATCTCATGAGTGGCAGTGCGCCCCAGATGATAGGGGCGGTTTTGTATTGCTGTGCCGATATTGCCAAAGTTTTTGAAATTGATGACGATTCCTTCCTTTTCTCTGGGAGCGACGTTGGAAGGAAACGAAGCGAAGCCTAAAGTCGAACCCAGATTGGTGACCCAAATATTGATATAGTCCTCTGATGGCCAGCCATCTTTTCCATTTTTGCTGCTGAAAAAAATGGTCTCATTCGAATGAAAAGGAAAGACGGAATAGGTGCGCGTGATACCGTCGGTAGGGTTGCCGTCGGGGTCAATGGAAGCGAGGCAAAATTCGAGTTCCATATCAGCGATTAGTTCTTTGAACTGAGGTAAAACCTCTGGGATTTGGCAGTTTTTAGCTCGGAAATCTGCGTTGAGGATTTCGATTTGAGAGTAGATTTGGTCATCAGAAACATTTTCTTCTTCCTCATGCCAGACCACGTGCACCACCACGGGGAGGGTAGCAACACTTCTTTGTGAAATCGTTTGCAAATCATTCGATACCTCGGTGCTTATTGGAGCATAAATTTGGAGTCGCGGTTCCTCTCGCTCAGCCGCTTGATATTTTTCCAGATGAAGTCGTTCTGCTGCACAGCGCTCCACTTGCGCAAAAATCCCCTTTTGAGGAATTAGGACAAGCAACAAAAATGTATAAATTAGCAGCCGTAAACGGATTTTCATCGGGTGAAATTTTTTTAGGAATTAAAAGATAATAATCTAAATAAATTGACTTGTTGTTTTTCCTTTTCTCTTCGTTAAAAATTTTGACCATAGAATCGACTATGCTAAATTTTTTTGCCTTGATAAAAGAAAAAATACCTGCGCCAATTTAATAGCTTATTAGCTTTCAATTCCTATCCAATTTAAAACTATTTTACCTATCTAATATTCTACAATGATGAATTTTTACAGAAAATCCCTACTTTACGACAAAGATTTAAGTTCTAAAACTAATATTGCTAACCAACATACCGATTGTATGAAAGCCAAGTTACTTTATGTTGAGGATGACGCGAGTTTGAGCTTCGTCACGCGCGACAATCTCGAATTGCAAGACTATGAGGTGGTGCATTGTGCAGATGGCAAAGTGGCATTAGAGCAATTCAAAGCCCAAAGCTTCGACCTCTGTATTTTGGACGTGATGCTTCCCGAAATTGATGGATTTCAGGTCGCGGAGGAGATTCGCAAATATGACAAGCAGATTCCCATTATCTTTCTGACCGCCAAATCTCTCAAAGACGATAAAATCCACGGACTGAAAATCGGAGGCGATGACTATATCACCAAGCCCTTCAGTATCGAAGAGTTGATTTTGAAAATCGAAATCTTCCTGCGTCGTAGTCAAATTGCCCCCAACTCTTCGGGCGATATTTTCATGATTGGTGAATACCAATTCGACCATCCCAATCTACAACTTTCTCTGGGCGATGAGGAACGCACCCTCACTCAAAAGGAAGCGGACTTGCTCAAAATGTTTGTGGAAAATAAAAACAACGTTTTGAAACGTTCTGAAATTTTAATCAAACTTTGGGGGGAAGACGACTACTTTTTAGGTAGGAGTTTGGATGTCTTCATCTCGCGCTTGCGCAAATATTTGAAAAAGGACGAGACCTTGAAGATTGAGAATATTCATGGAGTTGGGTTTCGGTTGAAGGCGTGATTTATTGATTTTTTATCACTTAGTGCAAAAAGGGCGAATCAAACCTAAATCCAAAAAGAATCTTGTTCCCAATCAATAGGAAATCCCATTTGCACAATATCAACTTCTGGGTATTTTAAAAGCAGTGATTTAAGTTTGTTTTTCCAACTATGATTTGGACTAATAATATTGAGTAAATAGACAAGAGCACAAAGGATTATGTATAGTTTTTCGTTTGAAATTTCCTTATTTTGAATCCATACATTTTGTGGTCCCTTAGGAATGATTATAGCTTTAGTTAATTTTCGATTCCAAAGCCTTCCATGATGAGCGCAAATATTTCTTACATAACTAAGTCCATGCATCCAACTTTCAAGCAAATCTACAATAGGTAATCCAAAAAAGTTGGCAATGCTTTTTGTCTCTGGGCTTTTCTTCAGATTTTCATAAATTCTCGACAACACTCCCAGTGTCGCAACCTCTAAAGACATCCATGCTGGAGGTTTTACAGGTTGATTATACTTGGTCCTATAGTGTTCAATAAATGTTTCTTTCGAACGGTCAATTTCTTTATAGAGAGAGTTTAGATCTTTGACAAAAAGATGAGTTTGTCTAAACAGGCTAGCTTCTTCATACCAATGACTTCCATGAGTCATTGCCAATTTGTGAATAAGTTGTGTCCTTAAAGCTATTTCTATTCTTTCAATAGCATCAAAAACTAATAGCCTTAATTCTCTGTCAAAAAGGTAGGTGTTCAAGCAATGCTCAAAAGTAATCCCTTGATTGAAACGATGATTTCTGGCAGTATTATTCTGAAATGGATAAGTGTATGCTCTAAATCGATAAAAGCTTATCGTAGAAAGGTAATGCTTGGCTCTTTCGAAGTCTTCAATTATAAGACCTCTTTGCTCTAGTAGTTGAATTTGAGCAGCTATAGAAATGGGAGGTTTTTTATATCTCATAGTCATATAAATAAAAAAACTCACCCGGGTGCGCTGGTCTGACGAGAAGCGTGGCAAGTCTTGTTATTACAAATGTAACGGTTTTTTATTCAAAAATGTTCAAATTTCCTGTAAAAGCAATTTAAATAAACCCTAAAACTCATACTTATACTCAAAAGAAGGAAGTATCGGAATCAATGAAAATTGATACACTTGTCTTTGTCCATTCACATTCATGGAGTAGATGTAAAGCGGATTTTGGCGATTGTAAGCATTGTAGATGCTGATATTCCAAGTGCGGATGCCGCGTTTTTTATGCTTCACGAAATTGAAGCTTAAATCTAACCGATGATAGGCGGGCATTCTGATGGAGTTTTTTGGTGTGTAGATATTAAAGCTTTGACCATCAGGCGTGAAAACCTTTCCTTCCGATAGGGTAGTAGGATTGCCAGTGCCATAGACCCAGTTGAATCCCATCTGGAATTTTTTAGAAAATTGATGAATCAGTGCTGCCTTGACATAATGCCGCCGGTCGTATTTGAAAGGAAAGCGTTCGCCGCCATTGACATTGGGGAATTGGCGCCACGTCCAACTCAAGGTGTAATCTACCCAACCTGTGGTTTTACCCAGTTTCTTTTCCAGCATCCACTCCATGCCATAGGAGGCACCTTTGCCAGGCTCTACTTTTTCTTGCCAACTGCTGCTGTCAAATGGGTTGTCTGAGTTTACCGGAAGCAGGCTGAGCATATTGGTCATGTATTTTCCATAGCCAGAGGTTTTGAAATGGTAGCCTTTGGAGAGATTCCAATTTAAGCCACTGCTGATTTGCCATGCGGATTGGGGTTTGATATTCTGGGTAGCAGGTGCCCATAAGTCAGAGGGAAGCCCGATGTTCGAACCAGAGATGAGGTGCAAAAACTGCGACATTCGCGAAAGCGAACTTTCTATTGAGACATTTCGCGAAAGCGAATAATTAGTGAAAAGTCTCGGCTCAAGAGAGAGGTATGTTTTGTCTTTTACAAAAAAGAAAGCGGTATAAAGTCCCGCTTTGATTTGCCACTTTTTGGAAGGGGTATAATTGTCTTCGAAGAAAAAAGCATTTTCAATAGCCCTTGTTTTTTCTCCAGGTAAGATTTGGCTCAATTTCTTGTCGTCGATCAAAAAACTATAATCAGAGGGGAGTCTGGGATCTGTCTCAGGGATACTTTCCGCAGCAGCGCGAAATTGTCGAAACGTAAAATTTCCTCCAAACTTGAATAAATGTTGAGGTGAATAAAAATAATCAAAGTCGAATCGAAGACCGACATCCTCTATGCGGGACTGATTGTAGGTCAGGTCTAAATTATTGAGTTTTTCCGAAAAAGTTTCCCAGACTGCATCGGCTTGTTTGAAGCCAAAATCAAATCTACTGTGGGTGAGCGTGGTATTTGAAAAGAGCTTTTGATTGTAGATATGATTCCAGCGCAGAGCGGTGATGGAGTTTTTCCATCCTACTGATGTGAAATTACCTCCTTCCAAAACTGGTTGGGGCAAAGTGTCGGGTCCGATAGAACTGTAGCTGTCTTGAAATTTGAAGTCATCTCCTCCCTGAAAGTAGCTGAAGTAAAATTTATCTTTTTCCGAAAGGGAGTAGTTTAATTTGAGATTCCAATCATAAAATTCGTAGTCCACGAAATCTCTATTCTCTGATAGGTCAAACAACGAATTGGTAAATGGACTAAAGATGACATCCCAAATAAATCGCCTTCCGGCAATGAAAAACGACGCCTTATCTTTCACGATTGGGCCTTCTAAATTGGCTTTCGCCGAAATCATGCTTGCCGCCACCCCACCATGCCATTCTCTGCGGTTGCCTTCGCGCATTCGGACGTCCATGATGGACGAGGTGCGACCTCCATATCGAGTGTCAAAATTATCTTTTTGCAAGGACGCATTCTGAATTGCCATGTCTGAAAACATGGAGAAGAAACCTGCTAAGTGCCCTGCATTATAAACGGGTACGCCATCTAACAAAACGAGATTTTGATCTGCATTTCCCCCTCGCACATGTAGTCCGCCGATGCCATCCGAACCGGTTTGTACGCCTGGCAACATATCCATCAATCTCATAATATCAGTTCCTCCACCGATTGAAGGCAGTAGCGCCACTTGGTCAAGATTGATTCGCTCAGTGCCTGTTCCTGCTCTGCCTTCACTGGTAGTGCTCGAAATAGAGTCTGAGGCAATGATAACTACTTCCCGCAAAGTAAGCGATGGTTTTAGCTGAATGACCAGTTCTTTATTTTCATCAATGCTGATTTTTTGCTCATAGTTTTGATAGCCGAGGTAGCTGATTTGCAATTGAGAAGCGCCTTCTTCCAGTTCGAGACTGAAAAATCCGTATTCGTTGGTAGCAGCGCCATTTGCCGAAAGGCGCTCAAAAATATTAGCGCCCATGAGCCGCTCGCCGGAGAGACTATCTTCTACAAATCCGCTGATGACAAAGCGTCTTTTTGGTTTCACAAAAAGGATGATTTGCCCAGCGGCTACTTTGAATCCCACACCCGTGTTTTCGAGCAGTTGGGTTAGGATATTTTCTACGGGTTGATTTTTCGCATCAAGCGAGATGACTTGAGTGGCATCAAATATTTTGGTCGAAAAAGCGATGTTGATTTCAGAAGAGCGGCTGAGTTGTTGGAGGGCGTTGGCAAGTGGCTGTTCATGGACTTGGAAGTCCATCTTCTTGGAGAGTAGGGTCTGGCTTTCGCCGAAAGGCGCAAAAAAGGCCCAACAACAAAGAATCAATAACAGGCGCATAAAGGTGATTTTCTTACCTCAAATTTATAAATCTAATCGGACTCAAATCGAAAGGTTGACAACTTTATCTTATTACTAACAGTTATTCAAGTTATCACGGGGTCATGGAAAGGACAATCGATTTAAAAATTTGTTAATTAAGCCTAAAGATCCGTCTCTGGAATTGTAATCGCGTCCTAAGGGCGTTAACTTTGAAGACCTTTTAGAGGGTTTCTAAAATATTCATTTCTAATCTTAAAAATAAAATTTCTCATGAGAAGATTTTTGTTATTATTCGCTTTAGTGGGTTTTGTTTCTATCGGAACTACTCAAGCTCAAAAGAAAGCATGCAAATATTCTAAAACATCAGTTGAAGCTTCTGCTGTTGACGCTGAAGCATTTGCTGCAAAAGCGGCTTCTTTGGACGAAAACATCGACAGAAAAGTTTGCGAGAAAAGCGGAAAAGTTTCTTACTTCCAATCTTCTACTTGTGCTAAAAGTGGCGCTACTAAAGTTAGTGAAGTACAATGGTGTACCAACTCTAACAAATTCGTAAACATGTCTCCTTCAAGCAACGACAAGAAGTCTTGCGCGAAGTCATGTGCGAAAGGTGCTAAAGGAAAAGCTGGCTGCTCAAAAGGAGCAAAAGCTACAAGCGTAAGCGCTAAGAAAGGCTGTTGTGCCAAAGGCACTTGCCAAAAAGCATGCTGCGCTGGTAAAAAAGCAAAAGCTGACTTGAAAGAAGCGAAGGCTGTTAGAACCAGCATGGAGCAGTAATCAAAACTGTTTTGCTTATAAAAAATGCCTCATCGAAAATTTCGATGAGGCATTTTTTTTGGACTAATTTAAAACTTCGCCTTTCGGCAAATGGACTTGCTTTTATACGTTGACCTTTCCGTCCTCCGTCCAGCGAAGCGACCGTCACCCGTCCACCGTTTTCACTTCCAATCAAAATTGAAGGCAGTCCGCACAAAGAAGTTTCTCCCCGTACCCACTTGTGCCACTCCGCTGCCGCCACTATGAAAACCGCCTCCGTCACCTTGCACGTTGATTTGTTGGATGTCTAATAGATTTTTTACGCCCGCTGAGAAGGTGATTCGCTTTTTCCAAAATAACTTTGTTGCAGTAAAGTCCATCAGCGTGAACCCATCAGTGATTTGCTGCGAAATGACTTTTTCGCCATCATCGTTGATTTCTGGGAAGTAGGTGATGAGTCGGTCATTGGCTCTGGTGAAAAGGGAGAAGTTGAGATCAGATTTTACGAAACTATAGCTCAACTCATTGCTCCACTCAAAGGCATAGCTGTAATCATCTACATCTTCAAATTGCTCACTATCCGAATTGAAATAGCCTACAAGCGATAGCCCGCCGTTGAAATTGAAGCCGCCACGTTGCCAGCCAATTTGAGTATTGACCCCGTGAGTCCTAAAGACTTCTTGGTTGAAGTAGGCGAACTGGCCAGTTGATTTTCCAGTGGCAGGAATCAACTCGCCATTGACTTCTTCAAATTCGAAAAGCCCGATTTTGTTGTAAATATTATTGTAGAAACCTTTGATGCTTGCTGTCCATTTCTGATTTTTTTTCCTTGCGGAAAATTGAAACCCAACCTGCACATTATCTGCCTCTTCTGCCCCCAGATTTGGGTTGCCGATGATGAAATGATTGACATCCACGAAGTTGAAAAATAGCTCCTTGAGATCAGGACTACGGAAGCCCTTCCCGTAGGAGGCGCGTAATTTCCAATTTTTTGAAAGGTCATGTTTTAGATTGAGGGAAGGCGTCAGAGGAGCGGCATAGCGCGTGTTGTAAGCATAACGTACGCCACCTTCGAGCACGAGTCGTTGAGTTGGCTGATAGCGCAAGGTGCTAAAAATCGCATAATCTCCAATTTTTGAAAATCCCTCTTTTGCGCTCAAGGTATCGTTAATGCGCGCACCACTCACGTTGTCATATCTCAAGTCCAAACCGACCTGCAAGTTGAATTGACCGCTTAACTCGCGCGCCCAAGTCGAACGCAACATCGCCCCATTGAATCGAGAAGTGTCTTGCTGACCGTTGACTTCCTCTTGGGTGTCTTCCTCAAAATTGGTGCGAATCGTATTTTTAAATCGCTTGAATTGATTGTACCCGATGATGGTTTGGGTATGCGTTTTTCCAAAATCACCTTCGTATGTGAGCGAGTGATTGGTGCGATAGGTTTGATAAAAATCATCCCACGCGTAGGGTTTGAATTGAGGGCGACGCACGTCACCAAGATTGGTCGCCAACTCATCGAAGTAGCCAAAGGCATATCGAAGATTGGAATTTTTCAAGTTCCAGCGGAGCTGTGCGTCTGTGTATTTTTGAGCTTTAGGGTTCCACAAGACCGAGCGCGTCGAGTCGGTTCCGAATCCCTTGAAATCATCGTAGCCGCCCGTGATTTGTATCAACACATTTGGCGAAAGCCAGCTCCCTAAACTCACGGAGTGCGTATTTTCTCCTCTGTTTTCTAACTGAGAGGCGGCATTGAGGCGGTATTTTTTGAGTTGTGATTTTTTGGTGATGAGGTTGATTACGCCAGCGAGTGCGTCTGTTCCGTAACTGACGGAGAGAGGACCTTCGACGATTTCGACGCGTTCGATGTTGTTGAGGTTGATTTGACTCAAATCGACGTTGCCATCCAAGCGGCCGATGACTGGCACGCCGTCTATCATCACTTTGACATTTTGCCCATCGACACCGAGTAGGCTCATGCTGCTGCCTAAAACTAAGTCCTGATTGATTCGGATATTGGCTTCTTGAGAGAGGAGTTGTTGGAGATTGGTAGCGCCTCGTTTTTCAATTGTGGCGCGTTTGATAGTTTTGATTTGCTGGATGGCATTGCGACTATCAGTAGGGGCGAATTGGGCAGTAACCACTATGTCGTCGAGGGAAATTGACCAAGGAATTGTATCGGTTTGTGAGGAAAGATTGATTGAACCACATAAGGCACATAAGAGCCACATAAACCTTATGTGTATTCTTTTATGGTTCAAAGATTTTAGAAACTGATTCACTGGATCGTAAGTTTTTTAGCTTGCACTTTTCCTTCTGCTGATTCTAAACTCAAAAAATAATTGCCTTTCGGCAAATATAAATCAGGCAATACCAACCCATTCAAGCCTTGCTGAGCAGTCATGCTTTGCTGCCAAAACACTTGCCCCAACGCATTAAACAGTCGCAAATTAACCTGACTTTTTTCCCTTACGGAAAATGCAATATTCGCTTCTGCCAAAACCGGATTTGGAAAAATCTCAAATCCTTCAATAAACGAAGTCTCATCAGTTGAAGAAGTGAGCGTACCCAAATATTCTTTTTCAAAAACAGCAACACCGGTACTCGAACCTTCGAAATCGATGAAGATAATCTTCCAAAGATCGCCTTGCTCCGTTAGCACAAAATAAGCACGGTCTTCGTAAATCGACCAAACTACATTGTCGATATCAATATCTTTCCAATCAAAACCGATGACATCGATTTGAGACTCGAAAGGGTAGTTGACATGCTGTGCGGTACGAGGATCAATGCCTCGTGCTTCTGCTACTTGAAGGCCATTGCCCGAAAGGGCGCCACTGACGGAGTAGTCGAGTAAGCCACCCTCGTTGTCATCAAGGGGCGTGATGTAGCGCGTAAAAACCAAATCCCACTCAGCCGGAATGGTCTGAACGGTTTCGTTGTTCAAAAGCGAAAAATAGACGAACTGCCCATCGGGGGAGTCAGCTAAATCTATGGTTTGTGATATTTCATTAGAACCTTCCAAATTGGCGAATCGGAATTCGTAAGTGTTTCCTTTGAGGGATTCGATTTTTAGTTTTCGCCAAGTGCCGTCGCGAAGTTGGAGAATAAAGACTTGATTGCCTACCACTTCGTGTGTCGTGGGATTGTATTCACCCCATCCAAAATCAAATGGCGAATTGGGGTCTGCGATACTATTGAAAGCGCCTTTTGTCCAAGTGATTTCTTCATTGAAAAGTAAATCTGAGAAGGCATCAGGATTGAAGTGTATGTCAAATTCAGAAACGCCAGTGGCATAAAGATCGATTCGATTTTCTGCTAAACCCGTTGCTTCATTGTGAAAGATGGCGGCGTCTTGAGCAGCGGTGCTGAAAGCGATGTCCCATGTTTTGTTGCGAACTTGGGTTTTGGCGTCATCGCTGAGTTGATAGTAGGTTTGGTAGATGTAACCTTCGCCATATTCAATCTCTACGAATTGTGTATTTGTCGGAACCTGTCCCGATAAAATCGGGAGGCAAACTATCAAAAGAGTGTAAATGAGTAGTCGTCGAATCATGCTACAAATTTAACCTTGAATGCCCTGACCTGTTCAATTTGGATTGTAATAGAATTGTAAAATAGAAAAGCCCCGGCAAAACTGCCGAGGCTTTTCTAAAAATTGTAGCTGGCAATTAAATTGCCATGTGGTTAAGATTAGTAACGACCACCGCCGCCGCCGTAACCACCACCGCCGCCACCGCCGCGATTATAGCCGCCGCCGCCACCGCCGCGATTGTAACCACCACCGCCGCCACCGCCACGGTTGTAACCTCCGCGACCGCCGCCGCCACCGCCGCGATTCTCACGTGGTTCAGCTTTCTTAACTACAATTTGCCTTCCATCGAATTCCTGCTCATTAAGGGCATCAATAGCTGCTTGCCCTTCATCATCATTTGGCATTTCAACAAATCCGAATCCTTTAGATCGTCCAGTAAATTTGTCAATAATAATTTTTACTGAATCAACGTCTCCATGAGCTTCGAATGCTTCTTGAAGATCAGATTCTCTCGTGTCAAAATTTAATTTTGCAACAAAAATGTTCATAAAAAAAAGTTTAAAAAAGTCTGCCATAGGGGCAGAAACAAAGTGAAAAATAAAATAAATACTGAAAAATTAAGGAATGCTAAAATCGAAAAACTAAATGATGGTTAATGCTTGTAGCTTAAGAACTTAATTACTTCAAGACCAAAGATACAATTAAAATTATTACGCATTTCAATTTTTTTCAAATTAATTTTTTTGATAATGCGTAACTTGTTATTAGTCAAGTATCTGTTGTTCCATTATTAAAACGTTATTAACGTAAAAAAGGTTAACAGTACTGCTAATTAATATTCATTTTTATATTTGTTGCAAAGAAAAGTGGTATGTCAAAAAAACTAATAGTTGGGTTGATTTGCGGTGGTGTCAGCCCCGAACATGAGGTGAGTTTTAACTCAGCAAGAAATATTTATAACGCCATCAATAGAAAAAAATATCGGGTGGAAGTCATCGGCGTTTCCCGAAAGGGACAATGGCAACATTTGCCCGAAAGGGCGTTCATGAAGGTCAAAAGCCTCGATAAGAAACTGGGGCGAGCATTGGCACTCATGCCTGGTCAGTCCAATCCGATTGTGCACAAATCAGGCAAAAATACCTTTCCTAAGATTGACATAGTTTTTCCTATCATACATGGACCAATGGGAGAGGACGGAACGTTGCAGGGCTTGCTTTCGATTTTGAATTTGCCATTTGTTGGACCGGGCACTTTGGGTGCGTCGGTGGGCATGGATAAAGACTTTACCAAACGAATTTTGAAAGAGGGTGGGGTCAACGTCTCCCCCGGAGCGGTTTTGTATCATCATGAAAAACCAAAATACAAAGCCCTAATCAAACAGTTTGGACTGCCTCTTTTCGTCAAACCCGCCAACATGGGCAGTAGCGTCGGCGTCAGTAAAGCGGACAACGAAAAAGAACTCAAAGCAGCTATCGAAACTGCTTTTCAATTTGATTATAAAATTTTGGTAGAGCAAGCCATCGTCGGTCGCGAAATCGAGACGGCTGTGCTGGGCAATTTGGAAGAAGTAAAAGCATCCGGCATTGGTGAGATAGTCATGGAAAAAGGCTTCTATGATTATGAGTCTAAATACATTTCCCCCGACGCAGCGAAGGTGGTCATTCCCGCCAAGGGAGTCAGTAAAAAAGACACTGAAAATATTCGAAAAACTGCCATCAAAGCATATCAACTTTTAGGCTTAGAAGGACTCTCGCGCGTCGATGTTTTTTTGACTCCTTCCGGAGAAATTTACGTCAACGAACCCAACACTTTGCCGGGTTTTACGAATATCAGTATGTATCCGAAATTGTGGGAAGCGGCAGGTTTGAAATACTCTGATTTGATTGACGAGTTGTTGGACTTGGCAATGCGGCGGTTTGAGCGGAGTAACCAATTACAAAAAACAAAGTAAGATTTCTCTCATTCTCTCATTCTCTCATTCTCTCATTCAAATTTGACCCTCATGCAAATCTTCTTAGAAACCTCCAGACTCCTCTTACGAGAAATGACCCACGACGACCTCGAAGGCATGTTCGAAATGTACAGCAATCCGAAGGTGCATTTATATCTTGACAACAAACCC
>CALCJP010000119.1 GCA_937967625.1 uncultured Saprospiraceae bacterium | reverse complement strand
AAGCACCAGTCGTCACTATCTACACCAATGCTCGAAAAACTCCTTATAAATTGAAGCTGGAAGGCGTCGTGGAGAAAGCCGAAGAAAAAGAAGCAGAGGAAACCTCCTCAGAAGGATAAATTCTTTTCGCTTTCGCGAAATGACCTTATTTCGCGAAAGCAAAAAAAAATCAAGTAGCAATCTTTAACCATCGCTAAGCTTTTTGCCCTTTCTTCTTCGGCGCAAATTTTCGTTGATAATAAATAATCAATGGAACCAGGATTACCGTTGATACAAACCATTGCACCAAGAGTGGAAGAAATTTTAGTGCATTGACTACAAATGCAGTCGTCGAAGCAATAAATGCCCCCATCATAGACCCAATATGAATTCTAAACCAATTCACTTCTTTTGGATTTTTAAAGCGCTTCAAGGAAGGGTAAATTTCTGAAAGACAAACCAAACTAAAGGCACCAAAGAGGATTACGATTTCTCCGCTACTATTGGTGAAGAATTGAACATAAATTGCAGCGCCCATCAAAAACAAGCCACTGATAACACCACAACGCCACCTAAGGGACTTGACTTGATTTGCTTACGCAAATCAGATTGAAACGGAAATGGTTGAAATAGCCAATCGAACATGAATATCGTTTTGTACGCAGGCAAATATACCTTTGTGTTAACAAAAATCACCAAATGACGATCTTCATTGACCTTAAAAACTGAAAAACAAAAATTATGCAACACCTCCCGATTTTCATATTGCTCCTTTTGAGTCCTTCGATTATGTTTTCTCAGAGCATACACGAGGAATACATCGGTCAGTATAAACAGATTGCTCTTTTGGAAATGGAGCGAGCGGGCGTGCCTGCCAGCATTAAACTGGCTCAAGGACTTCATGAGTCAGCAGTTGGTCGAAGCGTTTTGGCTACCGAAGCCAACAATCACTTTGGCGTAAAAGCCTTGGACGACACTTGGCAAGGAGCAGTTTATTTTAGAGTTGATGATGATCGCGATGATTCAGGAGAGCTGATTCCTTCTCCCTTTCGGAAATACGACATACCGGAAGAAAGCTTTAGAGACCACTCCGATTTTTTAAAAGGCAGGGGGCGTTATGCCTTTCTTTTTGAACTGAATATCAGAGACTATGAAGCATGGGCATTTGGACTGAAAGAAGCTGGCTATGCGACTGATCCAAAGTATCCTTCAAAAATCATTAATACCATCGAAAAGTGGAATCTGGATCGATTTGATTCCGCATTGCCACTCGCACCGCTTGTTGAAGAAGAGCCATCTGTTGTCATGCCGTCTTTGCCAACGATGTTTTTTTTAGTGAATGACATTAAAGTCATTGAAGCAATGGCTGGCGAAACACCACTGACCATCACTGCTCGGACAGGAGTAGCCGTTGAGGAAATATTGGAATTCAATGAAGCCATTACGACCGCTTATCAAGTCCTCGAAAAAGGCGAACGTGTTTACATCGAAGAAAAGAGAAAAGAGTACGAAAAAGGGCTGCGCTATCACTATGTCCAAAAAGGTGAGTCACTCTATGATATCGCCCAGTGGTATGGCATTCGATTAAAAAGATTAGCAAAACGCAATCGAATGGCAATGGAAGCAATTCCAGATCCGGGTCAAAAAATCAAATTGACCGGAAGAAAAATCAGGCGAAAAAATGCACCAACATGGAAGTTCCCGAATGAACAAATAGATTTGCAAAAACCTATTGATCGGAATTCAATTGAACTTGCAGCAGGGCGCGCTCATAAGGTACGAAAAGGTGAAAACCTCTATCGAATCGCCCTCAAATACAATACTTCTGTAGAAAAATTGGTTGCTATTAATCAATTGAAAAATACTAATCTTTACGTTGGGCAAGTCTTAAAAGTCAAATAACGGATGGCGCTAATAAGACAACCATATTTCAAAATTTTTCACTTGCCTTTCGGCAAATGAATTCATTTCGCGGAAGCGAAAAAAATGAAATGCACTCATTGATTGTTTTTTCTTTCGAAAAAAAACGAATTAGCTACCTTTGATTTCGAAAGCCGACCCTCAGATCAATTTAGGAACAGAAACACGAACCATGACACGTAATCTTCTATCCATTGCCCTTTTCTTTTTTTCTTTTTCCCTTGTCGGGCAAAACGCGGATTATCTCGAATACATAGAACGTTTTAAAGAGATAGCTATCACAGAGATGGAACGCGCAGGCGTGCCTGCCAGCATCAAATTAGGACAAGGACTCCTCGAATCAGGCGGCGGAACAAGCACACTCGCTATCAAAGCCAACAATCACTTTGGCATTAAATGCGGCTCCAAATGGACTGGTAAAACTCACTACAGAAAAGACGACGATAGAGATCCCGTTACCGGAAAATTAATTAAATCATGCTTCCGCAAATATCGAAACGCCAACGCAAGTTATGTCGCTCATTCAGAATTTTTGAGAGATAATCGGCGATACGATTTCCTTTTTTATCTCGACGCAAGAGATTATAAACGATGGGCCTATGGACTCAAAAGAGCAGGGTATGCCACCAGCGCTACTTATGCTGAAAAATTAATTCGCGTAATTGAATCTTACAATCTCAATCAATATGATTATTACACTTCCACAGATTTGATTGCAGGAACGATTCCCACTGATCCAACGAACCCAACAGACCCAAGACCTGAACCACCAACAAGCACCGAACAACCAACGGGACCTCTTGGTGGAATCTTTCTAAACAATGATGTCAAAATGGTTTTGGCGAAAGCCAGACAAACGCCCGGTCAAATCGCTCAATTGACGAATATCCCCGTAAAAAGAATCCTTTCCTATAACGAAGGCATCACCAAGGAAAATCAAAAGTTACGCCCCAAAGAACGTGTGTACCTCCAGAAAAAAAGAAGGTCGTATCGAGAGCGCAAAAAATATCATTATGTGAAAGCAGGGGAGACGATGTATCAAATCGCTCAACTATATGGCTTGCGCCTAAAACGCTTACAGACACGAAATAGAATGGCATCCGGATCCCAACCAGCTGAAGGGCAAAAAATAAAACTGAGAGGATGGAAAGTTAAGCCGATTAATAAGCCTTTATTAGTAAATGAAGTGCCTCCACGAGAGAATAAGCCATCTGCCTTCCTGCCCGATGAAGACAATGACGGCATGATTGACTTGGAAGATGAAAATGGAGAAATTGTTCCACCACCTGTAAAAACAAAGCCAACAAAACGCCTCAGACCAACTGACCCTGCTAAACCGACTATTCCAAGGAAAGAACCGGATGTTCAAAATTCAACTACAGGTTTTGACTCTGATTTTCAGGGACAAACTACGAAACCATCCATCCCTGCAACTACGACAGATGATTTTAGATCTGGGACGTCCCAGACAACAGAAGGAACAATTACTTCTCAACCCACAAACCCAGGCGGTTTGATTGAGCCACCTGTCAGAACAGATAGACCTTCTTCAACTACTCCAAACCCAACGACAACGAATACAAGCTCAGATGATTTGCCTGATGAACTATCTGCTCAATATTATACCGTTATCGACGGCGATACGCTTTATGGCATTGCCAGAAGATACAAAACAACGGTTGAGCAAATCAAATCACTAAATGGGCTACAGAGTAATTTTATCAGAAGAGGCATGATGTTGAGAATCAAATAAAAAATAAATGAAGTTTTCGGTCAATTTTTTCTTTTGCGCATTTGTAGTCCTATTGCTAAGCAGTTGTGGCAAAAACTATATCTATGAAGATGAAGTTTCGATAGAAGGGGGCGTGTGGAATTATTCTGATACGCTAAATTTCGATTTCAAAATCGTAGATACCACGAAAGTCTATAACTTGTTTTTGGAAGTAGATCACCTAACTGATTATCGCTTCCAAAATCTATACGTGCAGGTTTCAACCACATTCCCGAAAGGGAAAAGAGAAAGTCAAACGCTCTCGCTGGAATTAGCATCTAAAATGGGCCAGTGGAAAGGCGATTGCAATAGCACCGATTGCACCACCTTGATTCCGATTCAAGAACAAATTTACTTTCAAGAGACTGGTGATTATCAAATTACTTTAGAGCAATTCATGCGCGAAAACCCCATCAAAGGAGTAGGACGGTTTAGCCTAAAAATCGAGGAAACCGACCTCAAAAAAGAATAAATTGATGTGGAAGGAATTGGTCAAAACTACTCTATTAGGAACCGAACGAACGGAGGTCTCTGACCAGTTAGAGTCCTTTTTAAAGCAATGTAAACTTGCTCCCGCCAAGTCTTCTGAGGAAGAGTTGCTCCAATTGCTTTCCATCTATGCGACTGCAAAAAAATCCAAAATCCTAACTCAAAAAATAGACGTCTCCCTACCGGTTGAGACAAAAGAGGAAACGCAACCCTGTTCTGCGGAAGCAGCTAAAAAATTGCAATTGGTTTTGAAGGGAACTTATGCCGCTGCACTGCCTGAATTTTTCTATTTGCTCTCAAAAAAGGAACAAACCCTACCGCCTTCGTCACTTCCTGATTTGTTTGAAAAATCACTGACTGACGCCACGTTGTGGCAGCAGATCCAAAATTTTATGCCGCCTTTCGGCGAATGGCTCCTACATCAAAATGAAGATTGGGCACCCATTTGGCTCACTGAAAAAAAAATAAAATGGGAACAAGCATCTCCTACCCAACGAGTTCGCTACATTGCTCAAATCAGAAGAGGAAATACTCCAAACGCTGCCATCGAAATTCTTAACGACACTTGGGAAGACCTCGATTGGAAAAGACGTCTCGAACTCTTAAAACCATTCGAGTTCGGCTCATCGAAATCCGATGAACCGTTTTTGACGAAAGTCCTAAAAGAAAAAAGAAAAGAACTGCGCCAACTCGCGATGAACTTACTGCTCCAAATTCCTAAAAGTGAAATTTCAACAAACCTATTCGAGTACTTGACAAATCATATCGCCTACCAATCAGGAAAACTAAAAATTGAATTGCCCAACTTAGATAAGAATCCTTTTGCAGATGCTATCAGTTTTTCAAAAAAGGCAAGGCTGAAAGAAGGAATAAGAGCCTCGGCTTTGGCCCAGTTGTTTGCTAATACAGATTTAAAAAAATGGGCTGATCACTTCGAATTAGATGAACCGTCGGTAGTTCAGTTATTTTTGAGGAGTGATTATCGAGCGGCTTTCGCCGAAAGGCTGATTGAAGCCACACAATTGCAAAAAAATGAAACTTGGGCTGTTGCCCTCCTCGACTATTGGCTCAAAGAAAAAAGCAATCTCAAGTGGCTCGATTACAAAATTTTAGACCTGATTCCGCTACTACCAGATGAGGCGTTCAATCATTTGGCGAAAGCCCACCTCCCAGAGGAAGAGCGGCTACTACACGAGCAAGAACCCGTTTTTCTTTTCCTAAAATATTCAAAGCAGTTTTGGAAAGATGACCTCTCTCGCTCGATTTTGCTTCCTTTAAAAAAACACGTTAGCGAACTCAAGGGATTTGATTGGTCCACTTGGCACTACAAAGATTTGCTTCAGAATGCTACGTATCGCATCAATCCAAAATTAAATCTCGATTTTGAAAAAGGATGGGAGTCATTTGACTCAGGTTGGGAAATGTGGCAAACGGAGATTGAGCAGTTTTTGGGTGGCCTCCGGTTTCGCAAGCAACTCTACGTGGCTTTTGGGATGATGAAAAAGTGAGAAGATGACTTGAAGGGGAAGTGTTTTGGGAGATAATTTTCAAGGCACCCTCTCATTCTCTTTCAGGCTTAGTGAAAAACGATTTCGCGCTCTTCCACCATTTTTCTGATATTAATCAAAGCATAGCGCATTCTTCCTAATGCCGTATTAATGCTCACTCGCGTCAAAGCCGCAATTTCCTTAAAGCTCATATCTGCATAGTGACGAAGAATCACCACCTCGCGTTGCTCCGGAGGCAACATATCGACCAACTGACGCACTTTTTCATGCATTTGACTTTTGATAATTTGCTGCTCCACATTCAAATCATTGGAAGAAAGCACATCAAAGATATCAAAGGTCTCGGTTGGCTGCACCACGGAGCGACGTTTGCCTCGGCGGAAGTAATCCACACAAAGGTTGTACGCAATACGCATTGCCCATGGTCCAAATTTGCCTTCGTGATTGTATTTACCCTCGCGAAGTGTCCGAACTATTTTAATGAAAACTTCCTGAAATATATCTTCAGCAAGAGCAGTGTCTTTGACAAAAAGATAGATGGAAGTAAAGATTTTTTCCTGATAGCGTCCGAGTAGTGTTTCGAAAGCTTTTTCGTCGCCCTTTAAGTATTGGGCGATCAGTTGCTGATCATTCAATTGTGTAACTTGCATAACTAAACCTATTTTTTAGGTTAAAAAAGAAGACTTATGGTTTAGTGTAGAAGTTGCTATCGAATAATCAAACGTTTTTAAAATGAATTAAAGGAAAAAATTATTGAAAGGATATTGAGTAATACTCAAAATGTAAGCCAAAGAAAATATTAATTCGTGTCGGTCGCAATTAAAAAACATTTATTAACAGTTCTTTAATTTTCGCCGCATAATAATTTTCGGATTACTACTCAAAGGTAAAAGTATTTGAATCTAAAAAGCAAGTCTATTTAAAAACTTTATTCGCTTCTTGCTTTTTGATGACAATTACGGGACGCATTGTTTCTAATAAATGTTAACCTTCCTTTCGGAAAATACCTGATTCAATTCAGTTCTTTATTCTTTGCTTGACTACCTTTGCGGCGCCTTTTTAAAGAAGAATCATGAGTAAATTACAAGAAGAAATCAGTAAACGCCGCACCTTCGGCATTGTTTCCCACCCTGATGCAGGCAAAACTACCCTTACGGAAAAACTCTTGCTTTTTGGTGGTGCCATCCAAGTAGCAGGCGCAGTGAAGTCCAATAAAATCAAAAAGACCACCGTCTCAGATTTCATGGAAATCGAGAAGCAGAGAGGAATCTCCGTGGCAACTTCCGTCATGGCTTTTGATTATGAAGGCATAAAAGTCAATATCTTAGATACGCCCGGTCACAAAGATTTTGCAGAAGATACTTTTAGAACTTTGACGGCAGTGGACTCGGTGATTGTCGTGATTGACGTAGCAAAAGGAGTTGAGGAACAAACCGAAAAATTGGTAAAGGTCTGCCGAATGCGCAGCACACCCATCATCGTTTTCATCAACAAATTGGATAGAGAAGGAAAGGACGGTTTCGACCTTTTGGATGAATTGGAAGCCAAATTGGGCTTGAATGTTTTGCCAATGACTTGGCCGGTCGGCATGGGGCAGCGCTTCAAAGGAGTTTATAATATCTACGAAAAACGCCTCAATCTATTCCGTCCTCATAGCAAACAAGACCTGCCTGAAGAATTGATTCAAATTGAAGACTTAACAGACCAAACGCTTGATGATCAAGTCGGCAGCGACCTTGCAGATGAATTGCGCGAAGAAGCAGAAGTCATTCATGAAGTCTATCCTGATTTGGATCACGACGCATATTTGAAAGGAGAGATTTCGCCCGTATTTTTCGGAAGTGCGATTAATAATTTTGGAGTAAAAGAGCTTTTGGATTGCTTTGTCAATATCGCCCCAACCCCGCTTCCGCGAGAAACGGAGGAGCGAATTGTCCAACCTGACGAGAGCAAATTTTCAGGTTTCATTTTTAAAATTCATGCGAATATCGACCCACGTCACCGCGACCGAATTGCGTTTATGCGAATCTGTTCAGGGACGTTTGCGCGAAATACGAACTACCTCCATGTCCGTCAAGGCAAAAAAATGAAGTTCTCGAACCCGACTTCTTTTATGGCTTCACGAAAAGAGATTGTAGAAGAAGCATTCCCAGGAGATGTGGTGGGTTTATATGACAGCGGTAACTTTAAGATTGGTGACTCGCTGACTGAGGGAGAAAAATTAAACTTCAAAGGAATTCCGAGTTTTTCACCGGAGATATTCAGATATGTGGATAATAAAGACCCGATGAAATACAAGCAATTTCAGAAAGGGTTGACTCAGTTGATGGACGAGGGAGTTGCGCAATTATTTCAAAGAGAAGTCGATGGGCGACGGATTATCGGGGTTGTTGGCGCACTGCAATTTGAAGTTATTCAATACCGTATGGAGAAGGAATATGGGGCGCGCGTAAGCTACGAACCGACTAATTTTAGAAAAGCATGTTGGATTACTTGTGATGATCCAGTTGCTTTTAAGGCTTTCAGGCAACGGCGGAGTCGCGACATTGCAAAAGATAAGGATGACCGATATGTTTTTATGGCAGAGTCAGATTGGATGCTTAGTAGTGCCCAAGAAAATCACCCTGAGGTCAAGTTCCACTTTACGTCTGAGCTGGAATAGGCGTTAAATCAGTCAATCTCAACCAGCGGCGCTTTCCGATTTTATACGTCTTCGTTTTGAAGAGCGTTTTCAAAAGCGTTCCTAAAACGAAAGAACTGCCGCTGACGTAAGCTGCTGCTTCCCAATCTGTTGGTCGTTTTGCGACCAATTCATCTATGCCGGTGTAAACGCCCCAAGCCGTTCCAAAAAAGTAGAATTGATTGCCAATCATCTTTCTTCTTTGTCGATTTCGTTTTCTTTTGATGGCGATGATTTCATTGATTCTTACATAATCGCCGTCCAGAACGATGATTCCATCTTCTGGAATTAAACGGATGAGTTCGGAAGTGTGTCAGGTTTTATCGCCCATTTTCCGAAAGGTAATTTCATCTCCTTGGTAATAGCGGCGTGATTTTAAGGAGCTGCGTTTTTCGAGGATCAGCACTTTTTGCGAAAGCAGAGAAGTAGCGACGAGGACAAACGACACAAAAAAGAGCAGGATTTTTAAAAATAAATTCATGTTGTGGGTTTATTACCAAAGTGCATTTTATCACAAAAAACGTTGGTCAAGTATGAAATGGATCAAGTCAATTCTTTTTTTCATCGTAGCTTATCTTCTATTTACCGGGGGCAAATATTTTTATATGCAGCCTAACGTCTCTGGGGGAGAATTAGCCCACGATTTTTCTATTAATGAAAACTTGAAGCTATCAGACTTCAAGGGTAAATATGTGCTTTTGGATTTTTGGGGCAGTTGGTGTGGTCCATGCATGGCAGACGTTCCGAAACTTAAAGCACTTCATCAGCAATTTGATACGCAGCAATTTTCTGACGCTTCTGATTTTGAAATTATTGGCGTTGCCGTAGAAAGCAAAGAGCGAAATTGGCAACGAGCAATGGATAGGTTGCAATTGCCGTGGAAACATCAAGTGCTCGATCTCGCTACCAACCTTCGCTTTTTTGACTCGCCAATTGCTAATTCTTATGGCGTGAAAGAGGTGCCTACCAAATTCCTCATTTCCCCGCAAGGGGAGATTATAGCCGTCAATATGCCTTTCGGCGAAATGGAAAACTTCCTTTCGGAAAAATTGAAATAGACAAAAAAATTAGGAGCTGATCGAAACCGATCAACTCCTAATCAAAACTTATTTTGGACTAAATTCTAAAAATCTTATCCTTCCACAAACAAGGCTGAAATAGAGCGATGTTCGTGCGTATTCCTGATAGCTCTGGCAAATAATTTTGCTGTCGAAAGCACTTTTATCTTAGAGCAATTTTTCTTTTCATGAAGCGGAATCGTATCGCACACGATGAGTTCTTCCAACTTCGATTTTTCTATATTTTCGATGGCTTTGCCTGAAAGTACCGGGTGCGTACATAATGCGCGGACACTGCGCGCGCCATTTTCAATGATGATGTCAGCCGCTCTGCAAAGCGTTCCGGCAGTATCGACCAAGTCATCAACCAAAATCACATCTGCTCCGATGACGTCTCCGATGACGGTCATACTCGCTATTTCATTGGCGCGTTTTCGGTATTTATCACAAATCACGAGGCGACGCTCAAAGTGCTTGGCATAAGTTCGCGCTCTCTTCACACCTCCCACATCAGGCGACGCAAAGATCACATTGGATAAATCCATTGATTGCAAGTGGGGAATAAAAATCGCCTCGCTCTTCAAGTGATCCACTGGAATGTCAAAAAATCCCTGAATTTGATCGGCGTGAAAGTCCATCGTCATCACGCGATTGGCGCCGGCAGCTTGCAATATATTCGCAAGTAACTTTGCTGAAATTGGAACTCTTGGCTTATCCTTTCTGTCTTGCCGCGCATAGCCAAAATAAGGAATCACAGCAGTGATATAGCCCGCAGAAGCGCGTTTCGCGGCATCAATCATTAGCAATAATTCCATCATATTTTCAGATGGAGCAAAAGTAGATTGAAGAAAAAAGACGTAAGCACCACGTACTGATTCATTGATGACTGGCTGCATTTCACCGTCACTAAAACGGTGCAGGGTGTAATCGCCCAAGTCTTGACCATAATAGTCAGCGATTTTTTCCGATAAATAACTTGAGTTGGTACCGGAGAAGAGTTTGACATCAGCCATAGTAGAGCGCGTTTGAGGAGCTTTAAGTTCGGGAGTATTGACTGGCAACATAGTGTATTTAATGTTTAAGTGAATGTTCAGAGTAAATCATAAGAAATTTGAATCCCTTTTCACCTCACTCTTCGTTAAATTTTATTCCCGTAGCTCAGGCTACGAGAATAAAATTTGCCTCGATTGAGAAAAAAATGAATTTCAACTTTTGCTATCATTTACTCTCACCATTCACTTACACAAAGTTAAGCATGCATTGCTAATAACGCAGTAAATCAAAAATCATTTTACCAACAAAAAAACCATTTGACTGTGGAAAGCCAAATGGTTTTTAATTTCCCTTTCGGGAAATGATGTATCGCGTTATTATTTCCCGAAAGGGAAAATTATCTAATCAAAGTCAGATCACCGCGATAGAGCAATGTAATGTCATCTTCGAATTCAACTTCTACTAAGTAAACAAAAACACCTGTATCTACTTTATCTCCTTTGTAGAAACCATCCCAAGTGACGATTCCGCTGATGTCTGGATCTAAGTCTTCAGCCGCATACATAAGCCCCCCCCAGCGGTCGAAAATCTTCACATAATTCACTTTTTGAACACCTACTCCAGTAAACACTCTGAACTCATCATTGACGCCATCACCATTGGGAGAGAAGGCGTTAGGCAAAAAGATATTTCTATTTTTATCAACTTCGATCAATACTTCTGCTTCGCCTAAGCAGCCATTTTCATCATAAACTGTGATAAAATAATTTTGATCTTCAAATGGTCTTACGATTGGATTTGGACATCTATCGCAAGAAAGATACAATGGTGGTTCCCAGAATATGCTGTCTTGGTTTATCGGAACGCCTCCGGGGTTGTAAATTGGTCTGAGTGTCAAACTATCCCCCAACTCTACTTCAATTACTGGGTCAATATTAATAGTCACCGGATTGGGTTGTGTAATATTGATTGTGGTATCAATTACACAATTTCGGCTATCAAAAATTTCGATTCTATGAGGGCCTGAGAAGACATTAGTACCAAAAGTAATGTCTTGATTTGGTGCTTCATCAACTGAATAGGCATAAGATGGACCATTACCTCCTTGCACATCATCAATTGTAATTGTAGTTGTAAATCCAAAACATTCAATCTCAGGAATGTCATCTAAAGAGAACGTAATCGGTGGCGGTTCGCTGATGGAATGCGTTACGGATGTAGTACATCCCCTTCCATCTTCAACATCAATTCGATAGTCACCGGAAGTCAAATCTGTTGCAATTGGCGAGTTGCCAAGTGTTACGCCTGGTGTCCAGGTATAGGTTACATTGGTTTGATTTCCACCCATGATGGTTACTGCAATTTGAGCATCATCACCAGCAGGGCAGGTAACGTCAAAAGTATTGAGTAAATCAATATCAGCAGTAAATTCATCCGGTTCAGTTACAATTACTGAAGTTGAAAATGGACAATCATTAGCGTCCAAGATATCGACAAAGAATGTGTCTGCTGCTAACCCAGTTACGTTTGGACCATTGCTATTCAGCGGTGGAAGCCATTGGTAACGATATGGTCCTTCACCACCCATAGGCTGTATTTCAGCTGTTCCATCAGATCTGCCAAAACAACTTACAGGAGTAGAAGAAGCCATTACTGTTAAGGGGTCGTTGACAGGTACTTCTACTAAGGCAACTTCAGGTGGACAAACACCATCAGTAACTGATACAGTTTGACCTCCCTGGCAAAGCATAGTTGCTGTGCTTTCAAAGACACCAGTATCTGTTTCTCCTGACGCCCATGTGAAATCAAAGGTACCAGCAGAACCATCATCAAATGCGGCAGATGCCATCACAGAACCATCGCAGGTTGAACCAAAGCAACTTACATTTTCCAAAATATCAAAATCAATTGTAATTGATGGAGGGTCTTCTAAAGTAAATACCGTATCGATATTAGGCATACAGCCATTAGCGTCTGTAACTGTGACACCATAAACCCCTGCCTCAACTCCTGCTAAGACAGAACCTCCAGGGCTTGCAGGTGCATTGCTCCAGAATATGCTGTATGGTTCGGTACCTCCTTCAATAGTTAAAATAATTGTTCCATTGGGATCGCCCGGACAGGTTGGTGAAATCACTAAGAAGTCTTCGAGGAAAATATCTTCTGGTGCATAAACCTCAGCTGAATCAACAGTTGTACAGCCTACGTCATCAGTAATTGTCACATAATACGTTCCTGGTCTAAGCGTAGTGGCCATGGGACCAGTTTGAATCGCAGGTCCGTTTAAGGTCTCTGACCATCTGTAAGCATCAATTGGGCTACTTCCATCTATCGCTACAACTGTCAGTGCCCCACTCAGGTCAGTACTACAATCTAATGTATCATTTCTTAATTCTGTTATTTGAGGTGGGGTGGCGGCAGCTATATTGAAAGGTAGCATTGCCATACACCTGTTATCGTCAGTTACGGTTAATTCATAGTTACCTGCTGGAAGTCCAACTGCGACGTTGGTTGTCTGACCAGCTACGCCCCAATCATAAGTGTAACCACTTATTTCGGTTCCTCCACTTACACTTACTTCTGCACTACCATCGTTACCAACACATGATTCATTTTGTTTATCTACCAATGTAATAGTCAAATCATCAGGTTGACCAATCATGAAAGTGGTATCGATTTCACAGCCATCAGTATCACTCAACCGGAGGCGGTAACTTCCGGCTCTTAAATTTTGAATGTTACTTGAAGTTGGCGTATTGGTCGTATTTCCCGCTCCGACGGGAGGATTAGAAATCCATGTAAAGGTATATGGTGTAGCTGCAGGTCCGCCATTGGTGATTCCATTGACGAAGATCTGTCCATCTGCGGCTCCGTTACACATTGGTTGATCAAGGATCGAAATATTTAGCGAAAGCTCTTTTGCTGCGCCAACAATTAAAAAGGTGTCTAAAGAGCAGCTATTTTCATCATCAATAGTAATATCATATCGACCTGCAATCAGACCAGTATTAATATTTACTCTATCGCCAGTTTGATTTAAAGTAAATGAACCTGGTCCTGTGATGTCAATTGTATAATTACTGGTAGGTGCTGTTCCACCCATCACGTCGAAAGTCATTCCTCCATCATCGACACCCGAGCAAGAAGCAGGAGTGATTGTAGCATCAATAGTAACACCAGGCGGTGTATCTAATCTCCTATTAGTTTCTGCCTCACATCCAAATCCGTCTGTTAGCGTAACTGCGTATAGACGAGATGGCAGATCAGAAATTACTCTTGTTCGTTGATTCTGAAAATTCCATAGATATTCGTATTCCGTTCCGGGATTCATTACTTCTACTCCATCTTCGAATACTCTTGCGATTAAAATTCCATCTGTTTCGCCAAAACAAGTAATCTGCTGAATTGGATCAATATTGACTGCAAGCTCAACTCTTTCTATCAAATCTACGGTGGTCGTCAAAGTCTCCTGTGGAGTCGAACTGTCTTCTACTGTAACTGAATAGGTACCTGCGGGAAGCATAGTACCATCTAAAAAACCACCTGAGGCGTTGACTTGTCCATTGATAGCCATGCCTCCTGGAGTGAGTCGATAAGTGATGTCATAAGGAGGCGTTCCTCCAATTGGGAAAATTCGCAATCCTCCATCACTCGCACTATGACAGGCAGTATCAACTTCAAACTGCAAATCGATAGCGGAATTGGTAATCGTTACAATTCCTACTGCAGATAAATCCATTCCTATCAAATCTCCATTACTATTAGATATCTGAACGGGAGTGAGTTCACTATTAAACTCTACAGTACTAAAATCACCAACTTGACCTAAAGCTATAAAGCAAATTCTATAAAATACAGTGCCATCTGGCAATGTTGTTCCTGTTTGAAAATTAGGGCTATTCCATGAGAAAGTTATCATTCCATCATTGGAGAATGTGGTTCCAAAACTACCATTGACATCCAATCCAGGTACTGGTGGCGTTGTTGCCTCAACCCCATCAAATTGAAGAATCGTTTCGTCCCATTCTATCGTATATTGGACACTAGAAATACCTACGAAATCGTTAACAACTACATCAACACAAACTCTATCACCCGGTGCCACCACATCACTCCCTGCATTAGATGCGATTCCATCACAGCCAATTAAATCTACTCTGAAAGAACTACTACAACTTTTTCCATCTTCAATGGTGATTTGATATGTTCCTTGTTCTGGTACTGTAAAAGAAACCATGCTTCTGTGACTTGCGGCTCCTGTAGTAACTTGTCCAGTAACGCTACTACTTCCAACTTTTGTTATAGAAATTGTATAATCTGAATTGTCATATTCAGGAAGTCCTCCACTAACCCCAAAGGTTGCAACACAACCATCATTTTCAGAAATCTCAACTTGACCCGCCTCAATAGGAGCTAAATAAACAACTTGAAAAGCCTGATCCGCTCTCAAATTCACACAAGGTCCTAATTCGCCAGTACCCGGATCAACAAAGAAACCTCTGCTTGCAAAATCATCTAAGGTGATTGGTGCAAACCAAAATTCTTTTGACTGATTCGAACCTGCGAAAGAACGACTCAAGTTTCCATCATTAATAAAATCAACATCGCCATTCATATTGCCAGCAGCTAACCAAACGCCATTCGTTTGATTCACAATCCTGTCCGTTGCAAAGTCATAAATGGTTGATCTGGTATTGGTACAGGGGTCATCCTGAACAAGGCTTAAAGCTGGACCAGTCGCGCTTGGTGCACAATCATAAAACACATAGCCAATTCCAGGAGGAGTAGAAGGTGTTGGGTCATCCAATAAATTAAAATCATTGGCATGATCAACACTAATCTCATCTCCAACACAGAGAAAAGTCACATCACCCAAACCAATCTGATTACTTTGCGCAGTGATAGCGGTGATTGAAGAAATAGTTCCCGCATCCTGCTGATCGCACATCATCTCAAGAGCAGCCATTGAATTGGTGCTACGTTCAGAAGTGATGTTTTCCGGTTTTTGAGCTGACATGGAAAAGGCGCAGAAAAGCAAGCATGCCAGAATAGTGAGACGTGATATCATTTTATATTCAAATTATTTTTTGTGAGGATTTCAGTCCGACAAAAGTAGCTATCGTTTTTATATTAAATTCGAGAGTTTACCCGAATTTTTGAAAACGGGCAATCAAATTCTTTATTGTCAAACCAATTGCCATTAAAATCCTTTCTCAAAGGTGATAAAATCTTGCCAAAGTGGCTGAATACCAAGTATTTATTAAATGTAATTTTTTTACTATTTGAAAATAGCGACAAATACCGTCTAAATAGATACGCCTTTCGGCAAATATGCTGCAAAATTTTCCAAAAAAATTAATACGGATCTACATCCACATTAACCCGAACGCCTGAATAACCACGCTCATTTCGCAATAGCGAAACAGCATCTTGAATCCATGCCTTAGTTTGAGCAAGTAATTTTCCATTGTTTTCAAGTTTCAACAAAATGTCCAAAAGGTATTGTCCCCTCACTCGCGCCGGATGCGGCACTGCCGGCCCACGCAACCGATCTCCCAACTGCTTTCGCAGAAAATCGGCAAATATTTTAGTCCCATGATTGAGCACATCAGGTTTCTTATGCTTCAAGGTAATTTTTATCAATCTCGCAAACGGCGGATACCGAAACGCCTGCCGTTCCATAATCTCCCGATTATAAAATTGTAGGTAATCATGCTCAATCACTTCTTTCAAAACAGGGTGCGTTGTATTCATTGCTTGCACGATGACTTTTCCTTGTTTCTTCTTCCTACCCGCTCGACCTGCCACTTGCGTAATCAATTGAAAACCTCTCTCGCTTGCGCGAAAATCCGGGAACTGCAATAATTGATCTGCTGAAATCACCCCTACCAAGCCTACATTTTCGAAATCCAATCCTTTCGTAACCATCTGAGTACCAACGAGAATGTCGATTCGCTTTTCTTCGAAATCATTGATTATTGTCCCAAGTGCATTTTTGGTACGAACGGTGTCTAAGTCCATTCGCCCGATTTTGGCGTCAGGCAAATAGATTTTCAACTCGTCCTCAATTTTTTCAGTACCAAAACCTTGCAGTTTCAATTCCGCCAATCCACACGTTGGGCATATTTTAGGTAACGAAATCGAATACCCACAATAATGACATTGCAGGTTATTGAAGAACTTATGATAAGTCAAACTCACATCGCAATGAATACACTCCTGATGCCAGCCACAAGTCGTGCAGCGCATCGTCGGCGCATAGCCACGACGATTTTGGAAAAGAATCGCTTGCGCTCCATTTTCGAGCGTCGTTTTCAATTCTTCCAACAACTTCGTGGTGAAATGCGATTGCAATTTCCGTTGCTTCATTTCCTTTTTTGCGTCAGTGATGACAACATCAGGCATTTCCAGACCACCGATTCTTTCTGGCATTTGGACGAGCGCGTATTTTCCTTTTTGAGCATTGTAGAAAGTCTCCACAGAAGGCGTCGCTGTACCGAGCAATGTTTTCGCGCCAAATAAATTTGCCAAGTAAACTGCCCCATCGCGACCATTGTAGCGGGGTGCCGGGTCATGCTGTTTGAAGGATCGATCATGTTCCTCATCGACCACAATCATATTCAATTTCTGGAAAGGTAAAAACAAGGACGACCGCGCTCCCAACACCAATTTGCGTTGCCCTCGAACGACTTGATGCCACACTTCCACACGCTCGTTATTGTTCATGCGTGAGTGATAAACGGCTATTTGGTCGCCAAATATTTTTTGAAGTCGCGTAATGATTTGCGTGGTCAAGGCAATTTCCGGAAGGAGATATAAAACCTGCTCGCCTCGGTCGATGGCTTTTTGAATCAACTCAATATAAACTCGCGTCTTGCCGCTTCCTGTCACGCCGTGGAGCAACGTCACGTTTTTTTCCGAAAAGGAAGAATCAATTTCTTTAAGCGCGCGAAGCTGCTGCTCCGTCAGCGGATGAGCATCGATAATGTCGCCCGTGTAGCCGCCTGTTCTATCAACCTCGCGGTCGTAGATTTCCCAAATTTTCTTTTTCGCAATCGCTTTGACGACCGCACTATCCACCCCCGCATTATTATAAATGTCCTGCTTTCGGATGAACTCCTGCTTCTTGTCCAATTGCAAATAAGCCAAAATCGCATTCTGCTGTTTCGCAGATCTTTTACACAACTTGAATGCTTCTTCTATAGCCTCCGGTTCCGAAACATATGGCTCCAATAAACGCACACAAGAAATCGTTTTGGGTTTAAATTTTTCCTTCAGTTCTTCTTTGAGGTAAATTACTTTTTTATCCAATAGCCCAGCGATGACATGATAGGTCGATTTGAGATTTAGAATCTTTCGCACTTCATCCAAAGACAATTCTTCCTGAAATGAAAGAGCCTCGGCAATCATGAATTCATTATTGTTCAGCCCATCGTAATTTTCATCATAGAGTGGACTAAGCATGATGCGCGTTTCACTGGTCAATTTAAGATTGCTCGGAAGTGCGGCAGTCATTACTTGCCCCACTGTGCAGCCATAATAGGCAGCCAACCATTGCCAAAATTCCCAATGCCTTTCGGCAAGTATTGGCTCTTTATCCAACACCGAAAAAATAGCTTTTATCCGCTGATTAGGAGCAGGAGCTGCCTGCGTCCCGACGATAAGACCACTGTATAATTTGTTTTTGCCGAAAGGCACTTCGACCCGCACGCCAAATTGAATCTGCGCAATCAAATCTTCCGGCACGTAATAGGTAAACGTATTGGGCAGCGCCAATGGCAGCACTACTTCCACGTAGCGGTCGGAAGTCTGAGTGGGATGATATTGAGCAGATTCTTGCATCGAGGTTCAAATGTAGGAAAAGCGTTTTTGTAGAACCTGCTAACCTCCGAAAAGTTATAAAAAAAGCCCTTCGAACCGTCAAGTTCAAAGGGCTTTAATTCTTAGCCAATTACTGGTTAAAACCAACTTCGTTTACTGTCCTGAATCACCAGCTTCCATTTTGCGGAGCATGGATTTTTTATCTAATTTTTTGCTGTTTTCTTTTTTCCAGCGCTGACGGATTGCCTTTTTT
>CALCJP010000118.1 GCA_937967625.1 uncultured Saprospiraceae bacterium | reverse complement strand
CAGGACAATTTCTACATGGGGTTTTAGGTTTGAAAAACCTTCAATTACGTAACCACCAAAACCAGTGTTGTTATCATGGCACTGATAGCAGCGGGTGCTGAGTATTGGCTCAATGTCAAATTCGTAGGACATGTTTTCTGTCAAGCAATCATCATCAAGCTGGAAGAGATCTTCTTTATTGTCATAAAAACAGCCACTGCCTGCAAAAATCACAGCGGCAAACAAAAGAGAATAGATATATTTTTTCATAAATGGAATTTGTGCTAAAAAGTGAGAGTCACTTATTGGTTAAACTGATAATGAATTCTTAAAGTTTTGCAGAGTTATTGAAATTTAGAAATTACTTTTACTTTTGTCATACTCCATCAAAATTAGCAAATCTCATCAAAGGAAATAAGCAAAATCTTTGCCTTTCCGTTTTTTTTGCCTGCCCATTTAGAGTTAAGTTAAACTTAAAAATTAAATCTCCTTTCGGAGAATGGATTTCATCGTTACAATAAAAATTTTTTAAATGAAAAAGAATTTTACCCTCTTCGCATTTACCCTTTGGGCAATCACGCAATCCTTCGGTCAAATCTGCACACCTGACTCAACTGTAATTGGTGCAGATTTTCCAGTTCAACCTTTACCACTCACTGCCGATAATCCAGATGGAGGCATTCAAGATACGGCTTGTATCGGTGAGTTTTTTGACTTTACTTTTTCTGCATTTGTGGGAGACACCCTCGATTTAGGAGCAATTCCTTTGGTCTTGGACTCCATCAGAATGGCACCTACCGGCGCTATCGTTGGCTTACCAATGGGATTGGAATATTCTTGTAACCCACCAAGCTGTGTTTTTATTCCAAATGAACTTGGGTGTATTTATGTCAGCGGAATGGTTGACCAATCAGTATCTGCCGGAACTTTTCCTTTAGAATTGACTGTAACCGCTTTCGCGAATACGGGATTAGCTTTGCCTGTTACTTTGCCTAATCCGCTTTTGTTTCCAGGTGAATACAATTTGGAAGTAGGGAATTGTTCTCCATCAAGCACTGACGATGTGTTAAGTGAACTGGTACAGACCTCAATGGTTCCAAATCCAGTTCAAGACAGAGCAAACCTCAATGTCAATTCGCAAGTGACCAGCACCACCACTATAGAAATCATGAACCTTACCGGTTCCGTGATTTTTACTGAAAAAGTGAATTTGAATAAAGGCACAAATACTATTGACATCAACACTTCAAATTTTAAAAGCGGACTCTTTGTTTACGTTTTGAGCAATCAGTTCGGAGCCGTTTCCGGCAAATTTGTAGTGGCAAAATAATATCACACTATCCACAACAATAATTGATTTAGCACCCAGTTCTCCTCCCTTCGGAGGACTGGGTCTTTTCCCAAAGAGTAAGGTTGGCTTCTACTATTCAGGAATTACATAATTCCTTGGTATAGAACTATTTACACCACAACTTTAAAGCCGATTATTATGAAAAAATTCTTCTCAATCTATATACTTTTTGGCATTTGCGCACTAACTGTAAATGCTCAAAACTCATGTCCTGACTGTCTGATTCAATTGGATAGTTTGTCTGATGACACACTATTTATGTCCGAGGCAGATGCTGGTTTTGTGAATCGTAGCTATGATTCAGACATCAGTTTTCGTTTACCAAAAACCACCGACCCAGTTTATGCCATTGATTCCGTAACCCCTCCTGGTTTCGACATAAATGAATTAAAGATCGTTGGATTGACCAATCTGCCTCCGGGCTTGAGTTGGTCAGTAAGCGATACGCTTTTTACCCCTGCGGACAAAACCGATGGTTGTGCAAAAATCTGTGGGATACCCACACAAACCGGCCAATTTTTAGTCCAAGTCAAGATGATAGCAGGAGTGTTTGGTTTGGAAATCCCAACCTCATTCGATTTTCCAATCACGATTTATCCTGAGCCAAATGATACCGTTCCGTTCAATATTTTTGGCAATCACGGCTGCGGACCAACTGAGGTTACTTTTTACAATAACATCCCTTCCAATGGTCATCCCGGGTTTCAATACATCTGGGACTTTGGCAATCTCACCATCAGTCAAGAAGAAAATCCCGAGCCAGTTTTGTATCAAGAACCTGGTACCTACACGGTTTTCTATAATGTTCGAATTGATACAGCTGATGTTGAGTTGAGCAATGTTTTGGTCACTGAGAGCACCTGCGATGACTTCGCACTGCCTCCCATCCTTTCGGGAAAACCGGATTTGTACATCGTTCTTCAAAATCCTAATGGGGATGAACTGCTTCGTTCCAATGTGATCGAAAATGCGGACTTTCCTCAGAATTTTCCAGTTAACTTTCCGATACAATTTGATAGCCTCTTGCTTCAAGTCTTTGATAAAGATGATGTCTTAGCGGGCGATGACGACCTCTGTGGCGAAGTGTGGATTAAAGAGAATTCTACCATATTAAAAGATTCTACGTTTCTAACAGTTGCAGCGGACCTCTTTAATCCATTGGTTTCAATCACTAAAATAGACACCGTGGTGATTTACGAATCAGCTCCCGTCCCAAGTATAACTCCCGTTCAAATTGGGGTAAATTGCAAGGATACTTTAGAACTTCGCTCCTCTGTACCCGAAAATATTGAATGGTTTTTTGAAGGCAATTCATATAGCAATGACTCCATCGTCTATCCAGATGAACCAGGACGATATTGGGTGACTTTCACTGATGACAACAATGGTTGCTCAGCAACTTCCGATACGGCAGTAGTGCCTAATTTGGTTTTCCCTCAGGAACCCATTTTTAGCATCGACCAGAACTGGCTCACTCTTAATTCTGATATTAGCCTTTCGGCAAATCAAATATTACAATGGCAACGTGACGGCATTGACATCATCGGAGAAACCACTCCAACTTATTGCGCTCGCGATACTGCCTTATATCGACTCATTGTTACCGATACATTGACAGGGTGCATTGCGATGTATGAACAATTTATCGAAACCGATCCAGACTCTGACTGCACCAATCAAACCGAACAACCAACTGATTTCAACTCAATAGCAGTGATTTTTCCGAATCCCACATCTGGTAATCTAAATATCGAATGGATTCAACCAGTCCCA
>CALCJP010000117.1 GCA_937967625.1 uncultured Saprospiraceae bacterium | reverse complement strand
GCAAAAACCGCAGACAATGCCTTAGCATTGGCGAGGATTTTTAACGCGTGTCCCGATTTTAATCGGGGAAGTATAATGGAAAAAGAACAGCTTCTAATCGAAAGGTTATTTTTTTAGCTTTACTTAAATTCAGAATTAGAGCGAAACTGTTAAAATCGAAAGGAGTGTCATCTAAGCAACGGAAAGTCAGCGCATCAAAAAAGGGGTAACGCACGAATCGTTACCCCTTTTATATTTCCCGAAAGGGAAAAAATTTTAATTCATAGAAAATACTGGCGCTTCTTCTGCCATTGAATTAAAGAAAGTCAGTGAACTCACTTTCGCTTCCATAAATTCAGAAAGCGGCAAGGTTGAAATCATCTCCTTTACTTCAAACTCAGAGTTAGCGTTAAATACTGCCCACATTTTTGAGTTTTCAAGGGACAGCGAATAAGTTACTAATTTCCCTTCTCGGAAGAGTCTATTCACTTTAGCTCTTTGATGAGGGATGTTTTGTAAAAACTTTTCGGTCAATGTTTCTGGGAGTGTGAAATCGACCATGAATTGATAGTCTGATTGCATGTTTGTTATTTTGACGCAAATGTATGCGATTTAAGTATAATACAAAATCAAGAAATCGTTAATCTTTTCTTTTGTCATCCCAATTCCAAGCCAATAAAAAATATTATAAAAAGCATAAAACTTAAATAATAATTATAATACATTGATAATCAACAGAATAGAATGTACTAAAATCTATAAATTACAGTTTTTTATTTCACAAGCGCCGAAAATTACCAATATCGCGGTATCTGAAATATTTTTCCACAGCAGATATAGATAAAACAATAATCTTGACATTAGTGGACTTTGCAACGAAAACAGGTTACGTAATCCAAATTCCCTAATTGTATAAATGAAATGATTCGCATCATGGTTTCGTGGCTACGTGGTCTCATAGTTGTTCAGCCATGAAACCATTCCACCTTGTTAAGCTTTCGCAAAATGAGCACATTTTGCGAAAGCAAAAAAAAATAGCCGATGCTTTGAAAACATAGGCTATCTCGTTCGCAGTATAGCGAAGCGATTTATATCTCAATTATTATTGAATATCATCTCCACGCAACTTTCTAAAGCGCTTCCTTGCCTCGACGGCAAATGTGCTATTGGAGTAATCAATAAAAATTTTTTCGTAAATCTCTTTTGCCTTATCGGCATTATTGAGATGCGTTTCGTAAAGTTCTGCTGAATTGAAAAGTGCATTATCGGCACGAATGTCTTCCGGGTACTTTTCAACGATTTTTTCATACATGGCGATTTCCTTCTCGTACTCTCGCTGTTTGTGGTGAATCTGACCTTTTGAGTACCAAACATCATCTTCCAAACCATGATCAGGGTAGGTCTCCAATAAGGAATCCAATTTCGCGAAAGCGATATCAAATTTATTTTGAAAGATAGCTAAATCTGCTTCTGCATATTTCTCAAGCGGCGCGGCAGTGGTATCTAAACCAAGATTGTCAGTAATGAAAACCGACAGGTCTAATGCGTCATTGGCAATCAATTTAGAAGTAGATGATTTGAGGACTTTAAATTGTGCTTGCGCCCATTCGAAATCGCCGTTGTAATAAGACAGTTTCGCATTCCTAAAACGCGCTTCGTGTCCCAACAGGTCGTCTTTCAATGCCTTATCTACTTGAGAGTAGAGCAACGTCGATTCCCAAATCTCCCCTTGCATGAGATAAAAATCTGCTAACAACAATTTGCCTTCCGCTTCTATTTTTTTGTTATTGCCCGGAAGGGCGATCATGTCGTTGAGCAAAGTGATGGCTTTGTTCAGGTCATTGATATAGAAGCCTTGCAGCTCGGCGTGTTCCATCATGATGGCAGCAGTGGTTCTATTTCTACCGAACTCCTCCACAAACGACTCGTAGCTGGTTTCCAAGGTTCGGAGGTCTTCAATTGTATAGTCAAAACCTGATACCAATTTGGTGCGCGCACATCGTAGCGATTGGCGCTTGGCATCTAAGTAGTAGGTCGAATTGGTTCCTTTTTCAGTGACGATGTAATCATAAGCCTTGATGGCGGCATCGTAGTCCTTATCGTTGGAAGCCACTTGCGCGAGGTTGTAAATTCGGCTGCCGTTTTCGTCCAATCTTTTGTCCAAAGCTCTTGCTTGTCGCAAAGCGCCGTTATAGTCTTTTTGCTGGATGAATACCCACGTGAGCATTTCGATATTTTGAATCGCGTCAGGGTCATCTTGCAGGCGTTCGTAGAGTTGGGTTTGCAATTCCATAAAGCCATCTTCGGAGAGATTTCTTTGAAAAATGGATTGCAAACTGCTGCGGCGCCCTGGGTTCTCTTTTAGTGAGTTGAGGTAGTATTTCACCATCTTGGGTTCGTCGCCTTTTCGTTGGTAAAGATTCCCCATATTGTAGGCAAACACTGCCGAATTATCAATCAATTTGACGCCTCGCTCATAGGTCTCAATAGCGAGATCGTATTTGGTTTGACCGACAAATGCGTTGGCTAATTTGATGATTTGGTATTGGTCGGGTGGCATTTTCTTGATGGCTTCCCGATATTGCTTCTGCGCTTCTTCGTCTTTGTATTGGCGCTCCAAAATGTTGCCGTAGGTGACGTAGAGGTTCAAGGCATTGGTCTTTTTGATTTCGGTTTTGACGACTTTTTCCGCTTTCGCGAATTCTTCCAATGCGAGCAATGACTCCACATATCTGTTGAAATAGAAATCGTTTTTGCCGCCTTTGGCTAACTTCTCATAAAGCACTGCTGCTTTTTCGAATTCGCCGTTGTTATAGTATTCTTGAGCCAATCGGGCTTCTTGGCTGAACGCCAAAATGCTCATGAAAAGAAAGAGGCTCGTCAGTAAAATTCTCATAAATAAAAATGAGTAATTGAGTAAATTAGTGAATGAGTAAATTACCACTCCTTAGCAAAAACGCAATGACAAGGTAAAAGTTGTTCTAAACTAATCAAGTCGAGCATCGCTTATAGTGAAGAAACGATCTGATCTTTTGTATCGCGCCGTCCTCTTCGAGAGACGAGGCTCCAATTTCGAAATTCAATTCATTTCTCGAACGCTCGGTTTCTCGAACTCCTGAATTATTGTCATCCAGGCTTCATCCGATCTTCGATGTGATTACGAATCATTTGTTGCAATTCTTGCTCCAATTGTGGATAGTCCGCTTTCGCGAAATTTTTGAAAAAATGACCATCTTTCAGCCAGTGAATTTGGTCGCAAGTGGAAGTCAAGGTGGGCAAAACATGGGAGGTCAGTAAAACGATTTTGCCTGCGTCTCGCAATTTTTCTAAAATGAAATAGATGGATTCGACTGTTTCGAGATCCACTCCATTGAACGGTTCGTCCAAAAGTAGCACCTCTGCTTCTTGCGCCAAAATCCCCATTAAGGCAACTTTTTTGCGCATGCCAGTCGAGTAGGTATCAATCAAATTATCTAACGGCAAGTCAAACAACCGATTCCAATACTCAAAATCGAAAGTCGGATTTTTGATTTTGAAAATGTTCAGATACTCTTGCCCTGTAAGCAATGGATAGAAATATGGATCAGTTTCCAGATAGGCAATTTGCTCTTGTTTTATCGGACTTTCGTCCAATGTCACATTCCCCGAAAACTTGTCCCGAACTTGCTTCGGGAGGGGTTTGATAAAGCCAAATACCGAATTGAAGAAGGTCGTTTTACCCGCCCCATTCGGGCCCAAGACGCCTCTGATTTGCCCACGCGGACACTCGAAGTTTAGGTCTTTCAGGATGACCTTTTCGCCATAGCCGGAGGTGAGGTTGTTTATTTTGAACATAAAAAACACGGTTGAATGGTTTGATGGTTCTATGGTTACCGAAGAACAATGCAACCATAGAACCATGAAGCCATATAATTTTAATCACCCTTTCGGGAAAAAGTAATCCACTCGCCCCGTCGCCTTCCGATAAAAAACCACCAACCAAATCAGCGCCACTGGAAACAAAAACGGAACAATACAAAAAAGTGAAAACAACGCCACTTGCGTACTGATATGACTCCGTTTCGTTCGGGGTCGCCAAGTCGCGTATTTTTTCAAAATGGCGAAGGTTAGAATCATATTCGCCATCACAGCAGCAGCTAATCCGATGTACCAATATTCGCCATGAAAAATGAAGAATATTAAATACTGCGGCAAAAACAGCAGATTCAAAAATTTCAAATGTGGCGCTATTTTATCTCTCAAAAAACGATGGTGGTATCTACCTAAAAATAGTTCCTTGTTTTCGAGATATTCAAAAACGGCAGTCAAAAAAACGGTAAATAAAAGAGTGCTTACCAAGGGCGCGCCCACAAATCGAACACCCAGAAAACCAATTAACCAAGTCAGCAGCAGAACTGCACCAAATTTGCGAAAAGCAAATCGCCACTCAAACAAGCGGATCGGAATCCAATCAACCGGAATTTTGGTTTGAAAGGAATGATGCCCCATTTCCCGAAAGGGGATCAATGTCAGCGCCGCAATTGCTATTTGAGTGAACGGTATGACCTGCCATTCCGCGAAAGCGGCAAAAGCAATGAGATAAAAAGGGATCGCAATGAGCGAGTACTCCAACAAAAGGATTTTAAAAATTTCCGCTTTCGCGAAATGAAGTTGTAAAAATCGCCCATCACCTCTTGAGAGGTGAATCGACGTAATCACACCCACAATCAACAAAACGAAATAGCCGAAATGCCAGTTTTGCAGAGTCTTAAGAAGTCCCAACACGCCGATCCCCGCCAAGGGAATAAAAATCAGCAACAATAAAAGCCCTACACTCTTGAGTGTACGGAAAATTTGTTGCCATCTCATTTTGATCCAAACGGGTATCATTCGAATAATTTATTCACCTTTGCAATAAATAAACAAAAGACGGGTACTTATAGAACCTTTCGACCTACTATGAGCAAAAATCTACCAATTCATCGACAGATGAACTGGTATAACTTTTCATAAAACTACGCGTCGTATATAAGAAACCAGAGACTAAAGGCGTTTTCATCAATGCGCTTATACAATCCAAATCTTAAAACTATCCGATAAATGAAAAAACTCATTCTAATAGCCTTCCTAAATTTCTTCGCTGTTGCCATGCTTTCTGCACAATGCAAGTCAGGAAACTGTAAAAACGGAACAGGAATCTTCATCTATCCAAGTGGCGCCAAATATATTGGTCAATTCAAAAATGGTGAGATCGACGGCGTCGGGGCTTGCTACTATACTGATGGTAAAAAATATCAAGGCGAATGGAAAAACCGATTCCCAGATGGAAACGGTACGATGACATTGGCAGATGGAACTACTTGGACTGGCAACTGGAGCAAAGGACATCCAGTGGATAGAAGTGGCAAAATGATTAAAAACATTTTCAAAAACAAAAAAGTCGATCTCGAAGAAGACAATATCCAAACGGGCTGTCTGGTCGGCGATTGTAAAAATGGTGTGGGCGTATTCGCCTATGCAGACGGAAGTAAATATGAGGGCAATTTTAGAGCCGGAGCGCTGAACGGCTACGGAACTTTCAATTTTGCCAATGGAGACAAATATGTCGGAGATTTCAAAGATGGCTTCTCACATGGCGAAGGCACCTACTATCACAAAGAAGGTCGTGTCACTTCAGGCGACTGGACTGAAGGCGAATTTGTCAGCGCAAAAGGCAACGAATTTGAAGGCGAAGGGTGTGTGGCAGGTGATTGCGAAAATGGCTACGGTACTTATATCTACGAAGGCGGCGAGGCAAAATATGTCGGACATTTCAAAGAAGGCGAATCCAATGGTCAAGGTGCTATCTACTATATCAACGGCGAGAAGTACGTTGGCGATTGGTTAGATGGTTCATTTGAAGGTTACGGTACGCTCTACCCTATCGATGGTCCTCAAGTAAAAGGTTGGTGGCAAGAAGGCACCTTCATGGGCAAAAAGAAACCTGCAAACACAGGCGGTGCCCTTGCCTCAAATGATAAGCCTAATAAAAAACCACGCACCAATACTTCTGAACCTTCAAAGACAACAAAAGTACTTTCGCCAGAAGACGCAAAAGAGGCGATTCGCCAAAAGGCGGGTTTCAAAGTCTTTGCGGTAGTGATTGGTGTTTCTTCTTATAATCACATGCCAGCATTGCGCTACACTGACGATGATGCTTACCGCATGTACGCATTTTTGAAAAGCCCAGCGGGAGGAGCTTTGCCTGACAATCAAATCAGTGTTTTAATTGATGAAGAAGCAACTAAATCCAAAATAGCCAGCACGATGAAAAAGGTATTCAATCAAGCAGGTGCCAATGATTTGATTATGCTCTATTTCAGTGGTCATGGATTGAAAGGCTCTTTCTTACCGATTGATTTTGATGGCTTCAACAATAAATTGGCGCATGAAGAAATCAACCGTATCATGGAAGATTCACCTGCAAAATACAAACTCTGTATTGCTGACGCCTGCCACTCTGGTAGTTTATTTGCTGCACGAAGCACTTCTGAGTTGCAAACTTTGGAGACCTACTACTCGACTTTGGCTCAAGCTGAAGCAGGTACGGCACTCTTGATGTCTTCCAAATCAGATGAGACTTCACTGGAGTCAAGCGGATTGAGACAGGGCGTTTTCAGCCACTTCCTTATCAGAGGGCTAAAAGGAGAAGGCGACGCCAACAAAAACGGCATCGTAAGCATTCAAGAACTTTATGACTTCGTCAATTCGAATGTTCGTTCTTACACCGGCAACCGACAGTCGCCCTTGCTAAAAGGTGATTTTGATAAGACAATGACGGTGTCAGTGGTTGAATAAACCATTCTGAATCAAA
>CALCJP010000116.1 GCA_937967625.1 uncultured Saprospiraceae bacterium | reverse complement strand
TTTTTGCGAAAGCCATGCCCCTCATCTTTTGCTAATAGATACCAGCTGTCTCCCCCGTTTTTTCTAATCTTTTCTAAGATTTGTTCCGCCTCGCTTGCTGGCACTCTTGGGTCATTCAAGCCCTGAATCACAAACATCGGTTTGTTGATTTTATGCGCATTGGTAGTTTGCGAAATAGCTTCGAGGTGTTTGCGCATTTCGGGATCGCGCTCGTCGCCATACTCCTTTCGACGTAAGTCGCGCCTATATGACTTTGTGTTTTCTAAAAAGGTGACAAAGTTCGAAATCCCCACTGCCTCTACCCCACAAGTTAGCCTTTCGGCAAAATGAATCATCGACGCCAAAACCATATATCCACCATAAGATCCACCCATCACCGTCACCTTATCGGAATTCAATTCGGGTTGTTTATCTATCCAATCCAACAATGCGCCAATGTCTTTTACCGAATCTTCACGTTTGAATCCATTGTCCAAAAGCAGGTAAGATTTGCCATAACCTGCGGAGCCGCGCACATTGGGACCAATGACCGCAATGCCCAACTCATTGACCATATATTGAATCGTGGGATTGAAACTTGGGCGAAACTGCCCCTCCGGTCCTCCATGAATATTGATCAAAACCGGGTAAGGTCCAATCGCCCCTTTTGGTTTGTAATAGTAAGCAGGAATATTTCGCGGTTTGCCATCTTCCTCATCGAAAGTTGGGAAATGAATCAATGTTGGCTCAACAAATTTTTCAGTATTCAAGCCACCGACCTCACTAAATGTCCATTGTTTTAGCGAATAGCTAATCGCATCCAAAACATAAACATCAGTCGGATTGGTCGAACTGTTGATTGACAATGCCAACCGACGGCTGTCTTTGTTCCAATTTAATCCAAAGATTAAGCCTTTCGGCAAATTGGGTACCGGAAGCAAACGATTGGCAGTGATGTCCAAAAAATACAATTTATGCGACCCATTTTCATTGACCGTAAATGCCAACATTTTCCCATCAGGGGACATTTCCAAAGCGTTCACGTCCCAAAGAATCTTATTAGAAACGTTGCGCATTTGCTTGTTTGCGATGCCATATTGCTTCAAAAACCTAAACTCTCCTCCGTGGTCTGAAGTAAAATAGACCGATTTTCCATCATTGGAAAAAGTCGCAGTCCCGTAAGAAACTTGGTCTTTTGATTCAGTGATGCGTTGAGTCGTCCCCATTTCCAAATCGAGCAAGTGGATGCTACTCTCATTGATTGAGATGTAATTCTTAATCAACAAATATTGGTCATCAGGCGACCACTCCAGCGGCATCCAATAACCAGCTCCCTCAAAAACCATCTCATCATCCCAACGCTCATCCATGCGGTGGATGTAGAGGTCATAATCTTTCTGGTTTCGTTTCGTGCTAGCGAACACAAACCTATCTCCTGAGTGATTCCAAATTCCCATTCCATTTCTGGAAGTGCCATCGGTGAGCATTTTGGAAGTTCGCGTTTTCTCATCAAAAAAGAACAACTGGTAAGCTTCATTGCCTCCAATGTCTTTTCTGAAAAGGAAACCATCATGTAATTCATTATTGGAATAAGCACCTCCACTCACCGGTTCCTGAAAAAAAGTAATTTGCTGTCGAAAACCGCCCGGTGTTTTAACATTATGAAATTGACTGGTCTCACCAAATCTCGTCGTAATCAGCAACTCTTCTCCATCTGGAGTCCAATCAGCCACTGAAGCCCCCCTGACATTCTGGTATTGCAACAACTTATCCTTAAGCGATTGAGGAATTTCAGGAATGTTTTCAATAACGAGATTCCCTATTTCTTTTCGTTCCACTTGAGCTGTCAAATCAATCATAGAGCACCAGAAAATTAAAAGATGAAAGAATAATAGTTTTTCCATTTAAATACCTGTTTTTCTCAATTAATGCAGCAAAGATAAGGCTTTTCACAAACCGTAGAATTTCAAGGTGGATGGTATGATTTATGCTGCCTAAATATCAGCACCTCCTAATTGAAATTCCTAAAAGAATATTATGAAAAATTTAAGAGTACTATTACTATTACTCGGTGCAATCACAATTTTCAGTTGTAGAAACGAACCTCAATTAAGTGAAGAATTGGATATCCAAATCGAAGAGGTCTTAAAGCAAAGAGCACCAGATGGCAGCCTTGCTTTCTACACCATGCCTGATAGCGATGACTTCGAAGCCATCCCGCAAGATCCAAAAAATCCCCTTTCGGAAAATAAAGTCAAACTCGGTAAAATGCTATTCCACGAAAGTGGTTTAGGTCTAAAACCAGAGCATGGGTTCAATATGGAAACCTTCTCTTGTGCCACCTGCCACTTTGCAGGTGCTGGTTTTCAAGCCGGACGGTTTCAGGGACTTGGAGAAGGGGGAGTTGGATTTGGATTAAACGGCGAAGGTCGTCAGAGAGGTCCATTGGTTCAGCGTTCAAAAATTGATGCGCAACCCGTCCGAACGCCATCCGCGATGAATGGCGCTTACCAAATCAACATGCTTTGGAATGGGCAATTTGGTGGCACAGGCTTGAACTTAGATTATGGCGCTCAATTCACTCCTGGCACTCCAAAAGAAACCAACGAATTGGGTTTTGAAGGACTCGAAACACAAGCAATTGCTGGTTTGGGCGTCCATCGTTTGGATGTCTCAGAGGAAATTGTTGACGAATTGGGATATAAAGAAATGTTCGATGCTGCATTTTCAGACTTTGGGCTTTCAGAGCGCTACACAAAAGAAACTGCTGGTTTAGCCATCGCTGCCTACGAAAGAACCATTCTCTCCAATCAAGCGCCTTTTCAGCAATGGTTGAAAGGCAACAAGAGCGCATTGAGCGAAAGCGAAAAACAAGGTGCCTTAATCTTTTTTGATAAAGGTCAATGTGTGACTTGCCACACTGGTCCTGCCCTCAACACCATGGAATTTCATGCGCTCGGAATGAAAGATTTACATCAATGCCCCGAAGAGGTTTTCAAAACAGCACCTGACGCGGGCGAACACTTAGGTAGAGGTGGATTTACGGGTCTGGAGGAAGATAAATACAGGTTCAAAGTGCCTCAACTATACAATCTTACTGATTCACCATTTTATGGTCATGGAAGTAGTTTCAGAAGTGTAAGAGCCGTAGTTGCCTATAAAAACTCCGCCATCAAAGAGAACGACAATGTTCCCAATGAAAAACTTTCTGATAGCTTCGAACCTTTAGGTTTGACGCCAAGCGAAATAGATGCCTTGACCACTTTCGTGGAAATTTCCTTACATGACGACAACCTTTTGCGCTATCAGCCTGAATCAATTAACTCAGGTGGCTGCATTCCTGCAAATGACCCGATGGCTAAAAATCAGTTGGGATGTGAGTAGGTTGGCATTGTAGATTGTTTCTTCAATAATTTGAATTAGAATAGATGTTATCTTTGATGAGATAACATCTATTTTAATTTTGAGCTTACCACAACCGGCAACTTACCAACTCGCCAAAAAAATATTACTTTTGCAACCGGGACGAAACCCTCCTATGTATGAGAAAAGAATTAATACAACTCTTTCCTGAAGCAGACGCCATGGAATTGGTCAGTTTGCGCAACCATATTGATTTCCTCGATGAGGAACAGTTTCAACTTTTCACAACCATTTACAGGGCGAAACGTAAAGATCCTCAGACGATCCTTATTTTATGCCTTGCCGGTTTTTTGGGCATCAATGGAATCCATAGAATTGTCATGGATCAATTAGGTTTAGGCATCGTCTATTTGCTTACGGGCGGGCTTTGTTTGGTAGGCACCATCGTTGACTTAATTAATTACAAAACCATCACTTTAAAATATAACGAAAAAGTGATGGACGAAACACTAATGAAAATCCGTTAGGCATGAGTGAGATTTCGGTTGCAAATTGTATTTCTGACTTGCTTTTTGAGCAAAATCAACTGGTTCTACCCGGTTTGGGATTATTTAGAACAAGCCATAAAGCCTCTAATATTGACCAGATCCAAGGTGTGGTTGAACCTCCGTCGAAAGAAATCACCTTCAATAAAAACATTACAGCTGATGATGGAGTTTTGAATAACTTCATCCAAAAAAAATATCAAGTAGCCTCAGCTCAATCTACCGACACTATCACAAATTTTGTCAATGATTTGAAAGACAAAATGAAGCGAAAAGAGATTGTAACCATTCCTGACGTGGGGCGCCTCTATCTTGATTTTGAGAAGAATCTCCAATTTTTGCCCGAAAGGGTCAATTACAACAAAGATTCCTTTGGACTTCCTTCATTGAATTTTTCGCCAGAGTTAAAAGCCAAACCCGCTATTGTTCAAAATACCCCAACACAGTCCACCCAAAAAGTAGTTGCGGAACCGACCCCAACCCCTCCTGTTACAAAAAGTCATAATGAGATTCCTGAGACCGTAATTCCAGCATCTCCCAACTATAGTGCCTCCTCGACAGACACCGAAAGTCCCTTCTTTAGATTTATTTCAAAAGCGCTTCCTTTTATCTTAGGGTTAGGAATTTTGGTCATTGCCATTTTTGGCTTTTTCATGTACAACGACTCCAAAAGTGCGCAATTCAATGATAAATTGGCTGAGTTGGAAGATGGAGGAAAAATAAATACCAAACCTAACTACGATAAAAACACCAAGTCTGTCTATGAAGATGAGGATGAGAAAGCCATAATGGACAAAACCAACGAAGGCGTTGAAAGAAATGACGACGACTATGAAGATGATTATGATGAAAGGATGAGTTCTGAAACAGACAATCCAACTACAGCTCCAGGTACAAAAACAGGAATCATCATCGTTGGAGGTTTTTCATCTGAGCGAAATGCAGATAAGTTGGTAAAACAAATTCAAACCAAAGGATATAGCGCCTACACAGACCTTTCGAGAGGACTGACGAGAGTTGGAGTTGAATTCGGCTTCCGTTCCATAGACGAGCTTTATGACATGCACAAGCAATTAAAAAGAGAATTTAATGACGGGGCTTGGATATTGCAGCCTGTGCAAGATTAGAAATTAAATCTATGTCGTCTCATTTTTAATCAAGTTCAGAAAACTACCTAAAGGAAGTGAACTCATGTGTCGAAAGCGAAAAGGCATAAATGGAATAGACCTATTTTTTTGACTTTCGTCAAATGTCCTTTTTGGAAAACCATTCTTTGCTGGTTCTGTAAACAGTCCCTTTAAACAAAGCCACTTTTTCCTCCCTTTGATTGGTAACCGTCACCTCGTACACCGCTAACTTATGGCTCAAGTTCATCTCCTCCGCTTTCGCGAATAAGGTATCACCAATTTCCACTTTTGCAACATGCGAAATCGAGGTTTCTATGGAAACTGCTTTACGTCCCCTTCCATTTGAAGCAAATGCAAATGCACTATCTGCAAACGAATAAGTGATTCCTCCATGAGCAATATCGAACCCATTTGTCATTTCTTTTCTTACCGTCATTTTCAATCGGCAGGCACCCGTTTGGACTTCCAATAATTCAATACCGAGCCACTGGCTAAAATCATCGTTGGCATACATGGATTCGAATACCTGATATTCAGAAGAAGATTTATCAATTGCCATTATTTCTTTTTTCAGCAAAATAAAATCTTCTTAGACAATTCTTCTAATCAACTCAAAAATTCAACTTTATTTTCCGAAAGGAAAAAGAAATAAACCAAAAAAGGTGCATTTCAACTTTCGCTTTTTCGCCTTTCGGCAAATGCCAATATTTAGCGAAAGCGAGAAGATGAAATGCACCCATAAAAAAAAGCTGCTCCAAGAGGTAACTGGAGCAGCTTAACAATAATCAAATTGTAATCCTATCTATTTAGATGGATAGGTATTCTTCGAATGATAATTATTCAATGATAATCATCTTCTTAGTTGCAGTGTAGTTGTCAGTATCCAACTGGTAGTATAATACTCCATTTGCCAACTCAGAGCTATTCAATGTTACTTGGTTGTAACCTTGAGCATAGTCACCGCTTACGATTTTAATTACTTTACCAGAGACATCTGATACTGTAATAGTTGCCGCAGCAGCTTCAGGCAAGTTAAATCCAATCATCGTTTCACCTTTGAATGGGTTCGGAGTGTTTTGATACAATGCGAAATCAGCAGTTGATGAAGTTGTACCGAAATCAATTCCAACATTCTGTAATTGACCGCCAGTAGTGTAAGCTTCAGCTTGAGTATATTCTGAGCTAATGCTCAATGCTTGACTCAATTTACCTGCGTTGATTGCATTGAATACCAATTTGAATGCTACTTCTGATTGAGCAGTTCCATTCCAACTTGCAGTTAGAATTCCTTTGTCAACCATAGTTTGACCGAAGTTTTCTTGGTTAGCAGTCGCTTCTTGAATCTCAACTAAGCTCAATGCTTTGTTGTCAAAATTCATGGTGAACTGGTATCCTTCGATTTCAGCCAATTGCTCAGAAGTAAATTCTACAACTACTTCTTCACCAGCTTCAAATGCAACATCATTAGCATTGAAGAAGAACGTTCCGTTGAATGTTCTATCATCAATTGTGTTTACATTTTGTGGCTCAGCGTTTCCACTTACATCACCCACTTTCACAGCAATGAAATCAGCCAATTCATCTCCAACGATATTGTTGAAGTTACCAGCCTCAATGATTGGTGCATTGAATGGATTCGTTGGATTCAAGATTTGATCTTTAGATACAAATCTCCAAGAAGTATTGTTCGGGAATTCAGCAGCTACGAAAAGGATTACTTTTCTGATAGCAACTAAATCCAAGGTAGAAATATTACCACTGTTGTTAGCGTCTGCAGCAATCATTTTGTAAGGAGAGTTCAATAACTCTACATTTCTTACATGCTTGCTAATCAAAGCTAAATCATAAGTAGAAACTCCATTATCGATATCATCATTACGCATTGGCGTAACCGTGTAATCATTTCCTTCAATAAGGTTATTGAAGGCAAAATTACCATCGTTAGCAGTTGTCAACATGTTGTTCATGTCTCCGCTAATAGTTACATCAACGTTCGCAACGCCAACTCCTGTTTCAGTTTTAGTAGAACCTGCAATACTTGCTGGTCTTGAACCGGCACAAGCGTTGTTGTTGTCTTGAACATCAACGTAAGTCACGCAGTAATCCCAGTTTCCAGCAGCGTCTCCTACCCAGAATTGGATGTTAACTAACAATCCTACATCTGAACAAACAAACTGAACTGAATCAAATGCTGGCACACGTGTAATGTAATCGTCTGGAGTAATAACGCCATCGTTATTTCTATCAGTTACTCTATTTACTCTAAATTGTAGGTCATCTTGATCCGTGCAGTAATCAAAGCTACTTGCGTCAAAATCACTTGCCCACAATTCAACCATTTTCGCTAAAGGCATGATGTCAATTGACAAGCCATTGTGACAAACTGGTGTTGGTAATTTACAATCCGTAATTTCAAAGGTAATATCTAACTGAGAAATGTTTCCACATTCATCTTCTACATAGAATCTCACCGTGTGAACTCCTAATGGATATCTTCCTGAGAAGTCTCCTGTTCCTGAGAAGTCAGCATTTCCAAATGTAGATGAGAATGCGCTCAACTCCCATCTGTGAGTAGTTGCAGTACACAAGTCATCTATAACTGGAGCAATATCAACTTGACCATCACATGGGTCATTGTTCAAATCACCTCCACAGAAATCAGTTGGTCCATTGTAGCTTACGTCTGGAGCTGTATTATCAAAGATTTTGATATGTTGTTCGTAAGAGTAATAACCTGTAGATGGAAGGGTGTTTGCTGGATTCATGTTCAAAATCATGATGTCTCCATTCGATACCCATTGGTGAGTAGCTGCGTGACGAACTCCTGTTACAGGATTGTTACTTCCGCCTTCTCCATCACCTGCCTCGCCATCAAGGTTCAAATCCAATCTTGGTAAAACCAATGCGTTTGAAGCACCATCATATTCACACCAGTTGATTAACTGCCATGATCTGATGATTTTCTTACACTCACCGTTTGTTGAAGCAGGGAACTCTCTGTCCTCAAAGTTGATAGCGAATAGGTCGCATGCTCTCTCTTCGTATTCGAAGTCTCTCGGCGTTGCGTCATCACATTCTTCTTCGAAGTCACCTGGAACTAATAAGGTGTAGTCATTTTGAGCCATGATCATAATGGTCTGACGACATCTTCCGATACTTCTGTTTCCAAAATCATCTACTGCTCTGTAATCTCTGATGATTTGCCCAACACCACACAAGTCAACTTGTACGTTTGGATTCAAATCTTCGATAGCTGCATTACAGTTATCACCAGCAATTGCAGAACCGAATAGGTCATTCAATTGGTCAGTATCTTCGTAATCTACATTATCAGGTAAGTCGTTGCAATTCAACCAAACATCAGCTGGTGCGATACAGGTTGGGCGGACTTTGTCTTCAAGAGTTACTTGAATCATACAGTCGTTGTAAGTACCATTCAAGAACGCATCATTGTATGAAATTCGGTTACCAGCATCTCCTCTTGAACCATTTCTATGAGTAAATCCATTTGCAGCTGCTTGATTCGTATTAATTTCACCTGGACCTGGATCTACATCATATACTCTTAAAATCACTGTAACATCATTTCCAATGTCTTCGCAGCAGAATTTCACTTTATCATCAAACCATTCTTGGTCATCATTAGCATTGGTAGTATTACCAATTTCTCCATGAGTATCAATATTGGCTTTATCACACTCAAAACGCTCCATTCTTCTCACTTTAAAGAAAACAGAAGAGCAGTAATCATAAGAACCCTCATCGAAGAATTCAGCTCCAACAGAAGTAACACCATTAGGCTCACCTCCAAGTGCAACTTGAGTAAGTTCTCTACAAACTGGTACTGGTGGAATTCCGTCAATAACAGTAATTTGTCTATTTGCAGTGGTTCTATTACCACATGCATCTTCGACAGTGAAGACGATAGTGTGAGTTCCCATTGGTAAAAATGGTGCTCCAACTCTGTAACCTACAACTACTCCGTTATTCTCAACAGGTGTAGCAGAGCCAAATGGAGTAGATACACTTACAACTCCAACACCTGAACAATCGTCAGCAAATGTTGGAACATCAATCAAGCCATTTGAACGACAATCAGGGTGTGCTCCACTTGATGGTACATTTGAAACTAATTCATCATTATAATCATCTCCAAAAGTAATAGTTGGAGCTTTTCTATCAAGTACTTTAATGATTTGGATGTCAGTGAAAACCTGACCTGTACACCAGTTAAGTACTTGCCATGTTCTCAAAATTTTGAAAACTGAACCATCAGTACCTAATCCTTCGCATGCCTCTAATCTGTGGTCTGTGTGCGTAACAGAGAAGTTACAATTCAAACCTACTACATTAGGTTCACCTGATCCTGTAAGTTCCAATACATCTGCATCCTCCAATCCTCTCTTAATATCATTTGGTGGGAAAGGTGGAGCTAATGGTGGTTGAAAAATTGGAACTTGAATAATTTGTGGTGCGTGAGCTGTTGGTGGAGCAATATCACAATCTTGTAGGTATGGACAACCTACAAAATAACCAAAGTTTGCAACACACTCAAGCTCATCAGTTTCAGCAGTTGCGTTTCCACAAGCACCGTTACCATCAGTAATTGGGTTATCTACATTATCATCGTAAATAGGATCCAATGTAACATCTAAGTCCTCAGTATCCATCCAATATGCTCCAGGTCCGTAAGGATCAACTCCAGCAACATCATCGCCATCTAAACCTGCAATACAGCAAAGTAAAGATTGATCCATAGAAGCTGCATTTGCAATAATTAAAGGATGCATCGCTGTTGCGTCAACAACATTTGCGTAAGCATTATATTGTTGACAAGTCCAAGTCACATCATCAGGGAAAGTAACATCTGGCTGTACAACATTGATTGTAATCATACAAGACTCACCAGCATTTCCATATATATCTGTTGTATTATAGCTTCTTTTAATCGTCAAAACATTACAATTTCCACCTGTAATTTCTTCATTTGCTAAAGAAACAAAAGGAGATGGATCGCAGTTGTCAGTTGCAGTTGGACCAGGCACAGTTGCTGGATCAATACTACAATCAATATCAATTACATCGCCTCTGTCAATTAGATTTCCTGCTTTATCAAACAAAGAAATACAACAATCAACTTTAGGTCCTATTTTATCTTCAACGACTACTTTACCCCAACATGAATTACCAGTTGCTGGGTCAGTAACTGTAACAATAACATCACCTCTTCCTATATCTGAACATTCTGCCCAAGTATAACCTGTTGCAGGAAGCGCACCGCATCCACCTGAATGATTAGGACTACGAGATAAAACGTAATCATCATAACAGCCATAAGGTCCACCCTCTAATATCATATCTGCACCTATTAGTGTACATCCATCATCATCGAGTGAAACTTGAATTTTATCATTACACGTAAGTGAAGTTGATGCATTTGTGAAAGCATTAAATTCAATAGTAAATGGCGCAGAAACAGTTATATTTCCACACGCATCTTCAGCTACGATTTCGTAAGTATTGTTTCCATAAAGAAAAGTACTTCCTAAATCGTCAGTTGTACCTACAACTCTTTTTACTACTGAAACTAATTCAGTCTCATCACTTGCACAAAAATCAAAATTTAAAAACGAAGAAGGACATTCACCTGCTCCTAAATTTATAACTAAAGGATCAGAAGCAAGAGAATCAATCTTCATTAATGTTGCATCATCAAAATTAATAAATCCAACACCACAACCTACTTGATTTCCATTAAAGCAAAATCTAGCTTGTACTGTTCCAGCTGGTGCAACACCCGAGATTTCATATCGCTCCCAAGTGTCAGCAGCGTTTGATTTATTGTGTTGACCTGATTGTAAAGATGAAATAACAACTCCTGCTCCATCTAAAAACTCAATACCTACAGTACCGAAGTTGTCAGAAGTAATTCCTTGGTGGTTCATGTGCCCGGAGGCTTTCCATGTTTCACCAGGTGCAGCAGGAAAAGCATCACTTTTGACTGCGTTTGTTGAATTAATTGGATATAGGAAAGACCCTTGAAGACCTACATATTCAGTTCCTCCATTAGCCGTTAACTTATCCGACGTTACGTTAAGTGGATTTTCGTTCGGAATGGGTTCAACTAAGGTCCATCCATTCAGACCATCTTCAAATCCAGGATTTGAGAGTAAGTTTGCTCCAGGACTTCCGAAACTAACAACAGGCGGTGTAACATCCACCAAAGCCATGTCATCTGCGACAGGGCCCAAGTAAAAGTTTTCATAATTTACTCCGCCTGATAGCCCAAAGTGAATTTGAAGTCCAACAATTCTTGCGAATGCAGTTCCTGCAGGAGCTGTTGCTGTAACGCTCAAGTACTGCCAACATTCTCTTGGAGAAGAAGCATCCAAAGAATTAGATGGAAAATTTGCCAGTTGCACACCTGCGGCGTTGTAAAATTCAATGGAGATGAAAGAAAAGTCATCTCCCAACAGCGGATTACATTCGTTATGACGAAGAAATCCAGATGCTTGAACCTCATCGCCTGGGGCAACTACTGCATCTGAAAACATTCCAGATACCCCTGGAAAAAATTGACCTTCGGTCATACCGCTGTTAACCCCATCAATAGCTGGAAAAACTCCAGGAGCGATGTATGCAGCTCCAAAAAAGTTCCATCCAATACTAGTTTCGAAACTAGGGTCAGATAGCAAGTTGGTAGTCAAAGCAGGGCACTGCGCTCGCAGTGAACTGGATAACAAAACCAACATAGCAAAAGGAAAAATTACAAATCGTGTAAAATTCGTTTTTTTCATGTGATTATAATTTGTAAAAAATGGTTAAAGAGGATCACATCATTCTCAGATGAAATCACGAGTTCATGTAATTCAGTAAATCGGTAGGAATATTAAACTTTACGGATCGGATTGTATAACAGCCACAAATATACCAAATTTTCACATAATTGAAATGATTATGGTACTTAGTGTAAAAAAACACTTATCTTAGTGTCGCCAAATAAAAGACATTGCCATAATTATTATCTACTTTTTCCAAATCATTATTCAGTACATCTCGGTTAATTGAAATAAAATTTTGAATACGGTGTTATTTTTAGACAATTTCAAAATTAAATTTTTCAACTAACCATTTTGTGGTAATTTAAACATGTCGATGAAAAATTTATTTGTTCTACTCCTTTTACTCCCATTTTTTTTGGTTGGACAGACTACCTATACAGAGCAAGTTTGCGAAACTCAAACCGCAGCTGGAATTGGAGACAATCGCAACGAATTCTTGCATAATCTATCGCCTCCGACTGTTAATACAGGGTACCAACATGATTTCTCTCCAGTATCAGTTCCTGCTTCATGTGGTATTGCAACACTCACGAATTTAGTGGTAACATGCAATATCAATAACATCACTGATAACACTGATGGAACCACTTGCGATCTATTTGGCTTTTTTGTGGATGTTTTTGTCGATTGCGGAGGAACTTGTCCAGTAAATCAAAGCGTAAATGGAGGATGCAATTCATGGAATTCACCAATTATAACTCCGGGTTCTTACTCTTTAGACCTAATGATTTGTCCCGGAAATCCTGTTCCTGACCAGTTTTCAACCATCAATGTTGATGTTATGCCCGCAATGGATTTTGGCGGGTTTCCGAATTGTCCATGCAACACGGATGCTCTTACTCAAGGAAAGGTAGATATAAGTTATACCTTATGTATCGATTACACTTTTACACTCCCTGACCCACCAACCGCAGTAGCATCCAACCCGGGTCCATTTTGCGAAGGAGGAGATATTTTTTTAGAAGCAGATGGCGGAGTTTCTTATGCTTGGTCTGGTCCCAATGGCTTTAATTCAAGTGATCAAAACCCAATAATCCCGAATGCTTCTATAAATGACCAAGGAATTTACACTGTGGTCGTGACGGATGCCAATGGTTGCGATGATATGGCTTCCACCACAGTGACAATTGGCTCTTCAATTGATGTGATGATCGTTTCTACAACCGATCCAACCTGTTTCGCCCTCAATAATGGCTCTGCTTCGATTTCAGTGAGTGGAGGAGATGGCAGTTATTCATATAATTGGGTGCCGAATGGGTTTAGTGGTCCTAATCCCACCAACTTAGAGGGAGGAGTAAATTATGAAATTGAAGTTACAGATGGAGCAGGCTGCACTGGTTCTGAATTCATAACGCTTTTTGAACCACCTCCGGTTGAGCTAATTTTGGATTTCTCTCAAGACCCTTCCTGCCCAGGTGGCACTGATGGGGTCGCTGCTTTCACTGCTTCAGGAGGAAATGGTGGTCCATTCACATACCTTTGGGATCCTGATAACTACGACACCCCTATTGTACGAACCTTGAGTGGCGGGATTCAATACCAAATAATAGCAACTGATAGCGAAGGTTGCCAAGGCTCAGAAACCGTTTTTTTAAGCGACGGAAGCCCAATCAATATTACTTTCACTGAACCAGGACCATATTGCCTCTCCAATGACAGTTCAAGAGTCCAAGCAACCCCAGTAGGAGGCACTTGGTCTGGCAATGTTTCGCCGGAAGGCTATTTTTTGTCTGACACATTGGGTGCAGGTACTTTCATGGCAATTTATACTTTAACCAACAACGGATGTAATGCTGTTGACACAGTTGATTTTATAGTTAGACCTCCAATTCCGATTACCTTTGGAGACAGTATTTTTTGCGAAACTTCAACTTCTGAAATGTTAACTGCAAGTCCATCGGGAGGAGAATGGGCAAACTCAGGAATCAATATCAATGGGCAGATTAACCCCTCAACTTTGGGGGTCGGAAACCATACGTTCACCTACTCCATTATGTCTCTGCCGGATAGTTGCATCTCCTCAAAAAATATCACAGTTACAATTCAAGCAAAACCTGATGCAGAAATAACTGGAGACTTAAATTTTTGCGAAAGCGCTGGTAATCAAGCATTTACAGGTAGTCCAACAGGTGGAACTTGGGGCGGAGTTGCCAATACTTCAGGACAAGTAGATGCCAATTCTCTTTCTATCGGGACTCATACGATTACCTACGAAGTGACCGATGGAAAATGCACAGACACCCAAACAGAAACCCTCACAGTCACCGCTGCACCCACCGCTACCCTTTCGGGAAATGGAGACATTTGCCCAGGAGGAAACAACTCCGTAGATCTCGAAATCACAACAACTGGAACGCCTCCCCTTTCAATCGTTTTTGCAGTAGATGGAACGCCACAAATTCCAGTAAACATAAACTCCACACCTTTCCAATTTACAGTTTCACAAGCAGGAACCTATACCTTAGTTTCAGTCACAGATGATTCTGGTTGTGTTGGTACGGTCTCAGGTTCTGGAGTAGTTAATTCGTTTACGCCTTTATCGATTTCAAATATCCAATCTAACTGTGACGCAACGAACACCAACTATACTTTTTCATTCGAAATTTCAGGTGGGAATCCTTCCACTTATGTAGTTAATGGAGTAACTGGCACCCTTTCGGGAAATACCTTCACTTCCGATCCAATCCCAGCAAGTCAAACCTCCAATTATACGGTAACTGACAACTCAGGATGCCTCCCAATTTCAGACATGATCTCTGTCAATTGCGCATGCATTACAGAAGTCGGCTTTATGAGTTCTCCAACATTAAATATTTGTGGTTCACAAATGGCTAATGCAACTTATAATAATGCCAATGAAAATTTGGATGGAAACGACATCGTTCAGTTTGTTTTGCATACCAATTCAGGTATAAATTTAGGAACCGTCATTGCAACCAATTCAACCCCAGATTTCAATTTTGACGCAACCAATATGACCTTCGGAACCACCTACTACATTTCCGCTATAGCAGGAAATGACTCCGGTGGAAATGTCGATTTAACAGACCCTTGTTTGAAAGTTGCAGCTGGAACTCCAGTAACATTTAGAGAAATTCCAACAGCAGAAATAACAGGCGACGGAACCTTATGTATTGGAGACGATACTGATTTAACTATCAACCTTTCTGGCGAAGCACCTTGGACAGTACAATACACAGATGGAACCACCACGTTTGACCTAAATGGAATCAATTCAAGCCCATTCATTCTTAACGTAAATCCTTCTACTTCAACTACTTATGAATTAGTTTCAGTCAATAACAACTTCTGCCCCGGCACAGTGAGCGGCAGAGCAAAAATCTCCGTTTTTGACACACCAACTGTTTCAAATGTAGAAGTGGAATGTGACAACACAAACACCCAATACACCGTAACTTTTGAGATAAATAACGGTGATATTGACTCCTACAATGTAACCGGTTCTGGCACCCTTTCGGGCAATATTTTCACCAGTGACTTCATCCCATCAGGCGATGGATATTCATTTACAGTAAGTGATGATAATCAGTGTGGACAGGTCGTTGTAGAAGCGCAATCCTTTAGCTGCAGCTGTGATACCGAAGTCGGAAATTTAACAGGTTCTAACCTCGATTTATGCATCGGAGAAATAGCAAATTTAACCCACGATGGCAACGAAAATTTAGATCCAAATGACGTATTAATTTTCGTTTTGCACGACGGTTCTGCAACCAGTTTAGGAACCATTTTAATGTCAAATTCGACTCCCGATTTTACATTTAATAATGGAATTTTAACAGCAGGTACACGTTACGCGATTTGCGCTTTAGCGGGTAATGATTCAGGAAATAATATGGTTGATTTAACCGACCCATGTTTGTCGATTTCCAATGGATTTGAAGTAACATGGAGAGACCTTCCAACTGCCCAATTTGCAGGAGATCAAACGATTTGCGAAGGCGACGCTTCGAACCTCATTTTACAACTTTCAGGCGCAGGAACTTTTGATGTGACTATCAATGACGGCACCACTGACATCTTCTTAACTGGCATTTCTGATGGACATAATTTCCCAATTTCACCTACTGCAAACACCACTTATTCCATCACAAATGTGTCTGATAATAATTGCCAAAACACCAGCAGTTCAACTGCATTGGTAACGGTAAATATCACTCCATTTGCCGATGTAACAGCAGCGGATGAGGTCTGCAATAGTACCTCAAGTGGAGACCCGACCACCATTGATTTTAGCGGCTTATTGACTGGCGGAAACCTTTCTGGCACATGGGTAGATTTAGACAATTCCGGAGCGACAGGCACCTTTCCAAATCTCAATTTTGATGGGGTTACGCCAGGTGACTACACCTTCGAATACACCACCAATTCAGCAGATGCGCCATGTCTTGATGTGACCTATCCAGTCGAAATTACGGTAAGAGATTGCGATTGTCCAAGCGTTTCGACGTCTCCAGGAGGACCACTTTGTAGTGATAATGGCATGCTCAATCTGGATGATTTAAAACTCACCACAGAAGCAGGTATTTGGACAATCACAGATTCTCCAATGGGAAGCACCGCTACCCTTTCGGGAAACAATTTCGACGCAACCAACTCATCAGCAGGTGATTATACATTAGAATTTACAATAAGTACAATACCACCATCAGGTTGCCCAACCTCTTCACAGCAAACGATTCAGGTTGTTGAACCTCCATTTGCAACCGTTTCGGCAGGTGCGCAGGTTTGTAATACTGATGTCTCAGGTGACCCAACTACATTCGATTTTAGAAATGTGATTTCAGCAGGTGATACCAATGGTTCATGGACTGATTTAGACAACTCAGGTGCGACAGGCACTTTCCCGATGCTCGAATTTGATGGCGTGCTGCCGGGCGATTATACTTTTGAATACACCACCAATTCAGCAACTGCACCATGTGGCGAAGCAACCTATCAGTTTGAATTGACGGTTAGAGATTGCGCTTGCCCAAGTGTCGCAACCACAGGAGGCGGTCCACTATGCAATGACAATGCGACCTTAGATTTAGATGATTTGACCATTACCACAGAGAGCGGCAGTTGGTCTATCATGGATGCTCCGGCAGGCAGCGCCGCTACCCTTTCGGGAAATAACTTTGACGCAACCAACTCTCCAGCAGGTGATTATACATTAGAATTCACTTTAAGTACTGCACCTCCAACAGGTTGCCCTGCATCATCTACGCAGGTGATTTCAGTAGTTGGAGTCGTTTCGGCAGGTAGTCAAGCGATGCCATTGAGACTTTGTAATGATGGCTCATCGCTCAATTTAATTGATGAATTGGCTGGTGCCGCAACAGGAGGAACTTGGAACGAAATCTCAGCCACACCCGCAGGCGCCAACTTCGCAAATGGCATTTTAGACCTAACCAATTTGCCGGAAGGCACCTATGAATTTAGATATGAAGTCTCCGCTCAAGCACCTTGCAGCAATGACATGGCAACCGTGACCGTGGAGGTCAATGACGAACTCGTCGCAGGGGATTTACTACAAAATCTCTCATTTTGCGAAAGCAAAGACACCTTGATTAATTTGTTTTCATTGATTGAAAACTTTGATCTGGGAGGCGTTTGGACGGATATTTCCTCAACGCCTTCAGTTGGTGGTTTTGATGCCACAAATGCGACTTTCAGTACCAGCGGGCAGCAATCTGGCAACTATCAATTTGAATATGCCTTCGGCGCAAATGGCAACTGTCCTGCAAGCAATGTGGTGGTAGAAATTCAATTGGACGAAACGCCAGTCGCAGACGCTGGAGATGACATCACCTTAAATTGCGATATGCGCATGGCAAATTTCGCAAGTGGCAACTCTACTTCAAATCCTAATATGATTTACGCTTGGACTGGCGGAACAGTTTCTGACCCAGATATTTTAAGCCCAGAAGTGAGTGCGCCAGGCATATATACTTTAGTCGTTGAAAACCGTCTTACTGGCTGTTCCTCAACAGACGAAGTGGAGGTCTTTTTGAATGATGACCTACCCATTTTAAGTGCGACTTCCGTCGAAATCACTTGCTTTGGCGATGGCGATGGCGTCATTGAAATTGATGATGTTGATGGAGGTACTGGTCCGTTTATGTATTCCATAAATGGAGGTACGCTTTCTGATCAAAATACATTCTCTAATTTGACGGCTGGAAGCTATACTGTCATGGTCGAAGACGCTAATGGCTGCACCGATGAATTGGATTTCACCATCACCGAACCAAACGAACTCAATGTCACTTTAGAAGTCAATTTCTCCACAAATAGCAATGCCATTTTGCTGGGCGATAGTGCGCAATTGATCGCGACCGTTTCGGCGCCATTTGACTCTTTGGCTTGGTCGCCGGAAGAAGCATTCGTGCCTTGCGACCCAGAAACTGATCCTGATGGCTGTTTGGTGCAATGGGTTCAGCCTCAGTCAGTTACGACCTATTCGATTGTCGTGATAGATGATAAAGGCTGCTCAGACCGCTCCTCTGTGACGGTGCAAGTTGAGCGTGGCGAGGGCGTATTTGTTCCCGGCGCATTCTCTCCAAATGATGATGGAATTAATGACATCTTCGAAATTTTCACCGACCAAACCGTTGCTAAAATCAATCAATTTATGGTTTTTGATAGATGGGGCAACGCCATGTTCTCTGCCAGCGAATTTGAGCCAAATCAATCCGTTGGTTGGGATGGAAAATACAAAGGCAAGAAGATGAATTCAGCGGTCTATGTTTTCTTTGCAGAGATAGAATACACCTCTGGAGAGAATACCATTTTTGAAGGAGAAGTGACCTTGCTTCGATAATACAATAGTGGTTTTAGGATAACATCAATTTGGTAATTGAAGAATACCAAGCCTCAGCGAGGCGATCATGTTGATAGGTTTGAGGATGAACATAAATTAGTGAAGCACCAGCGGTGCGTTAACTATGATCGCACCGCTGGTGCTCTTATGATATTGGGTATCAACTTTCTATAAATATGAACGCCACGCTGTGGCTTAAAAAAATACCTATTCAAATCAAAATAGTTATAAACTTATCTGACCTTTCCGCTTTCGCGAAATGACCTTGATTTAGCGAAAGCGGAAAAAGTTCTTAAAAAAATAGGCTTTTTGAAAGTCCTTTCCAGATGAAAAAAGTCCCTTTATTTTTCATAATCATCTGCGTTCTTGGCGTTTTCATGTACTTTTTCAAAAAGGACAGGCTGGCAACACAAGGTGTTTTGAAAGAAGGAACCATCGTTGAGTTGAGAAAAAAGAAAAGAACGAGACTCTATGTTCGATTCAATATCAAAGGAGCCGAGCCGCTTCCATTTGCTGAAACTTGGAGGATGAAAGTCAGTGGAAATATATGCAAGAGTGCATTGAAAAGCAATCTTGAAGAACTGAAAAAATACACCTTTCCCGTCATCCAAGATCCAAAAATGAACAACAACGCGGAGATACTCCTTTTCGAAAAGCAGTATGAAAAATTCGGTGTAGAAATACCCGAAAATCTAAAACCAATTGTCGCTAAACTATCTGATTGTCAATGAGTTAGCTACTATCAAGGCACTTCCACCTTATTCAAAATCTGGCTAATAATGTCTTTCTGAGTGATATTTTCCGCCTCTGCTTCATAGGTCAAACCAATACGGTGGCGCAGCACATCTTCACAAATATTTCGCACATCTTCTGGTATCACATAGCCGCGTCTCTTGATGAACGCATAAGCTTTTGAGGCTTTCGCCAAATTGATACTCGCCCTCGGCGAACCACCAAAATTAATCATGTGTTTCAAGCTACCGAGTCCCACTTCTTCCGGGTATCGAGTCGCGAAAACGATGTCGATAATATACTTCTCGATCTTTTCGTCCATATAGACCTTCTTGACCGATTCGCGTGCTTTTAGGATATGGCTCGTTTTGATAATTGGCTTCACATCAAAGTGGTCTTTCATCATGTTTCGGCGCATGATTTCGCGCTCCTCTTCTTTGGCTGGGTAACCAATTTTGACCTTCAACATAAAACGATCCACCTGCGCTTCTGGAAGCGGATAAGTCCCTTCTTGCTCAATTGGATTTTGAGTAGCCAAAACCAAAAATGGCTCCTCCAATTTGAAGGTCTCTCCCCCGATGGTCACCTGCCGTTCCTGCATGGCTTCGAACAGTGCCGACTGCACTTTTGCAGGTGCTCTGTTTATCTCATCTGCCAACACAAAATTGGCAAAAACAGGTCCTTTCCTTACCGTAAATTCATTTTTAGAAGGATTATAAATCATCGTCCCAATGATGTCTGCGGGAAGCAAATCGGGCGTAAATTGAATACGGCTAAATTTAGCGTCAATCGCTTTCGAAAGCGTATTGATTGCCAACGTCTTTGCCAAACCGGGAAGTCCCTCCAAAAGTACGTGTCCTCTCGAGAGCAGCCCAAGCAGCAACCGCTCCATCATCTTATGTTGACCAACGATGACCT
>CALCJP010000115.1 GCA_937967625.1 uncultured Saprospiraceae bacterium | reverse complement strand
ATGACCACATTTTATATCTTTTGAAAAACCGAGATGTAAAAGGAATTTCTTTACTGTACGATCAGTTTAGCGCCAATATCTATGGCATTATCTACAGAATATTAGGAAATGAAAAAGACGCTTGCGCAGCAATGAAATCTACATTCATGAAGATATGGACAATGAGCACAGAAGTTGATTTTTCTAATCGGAATTTTAAAACTTGGATCATCGGTTTGGCTTACAAAGAAGCTGCTGTGATTGCAGGGAAACCTGTTGCAAAACTTCTTTCTTAAAACGAATTCTTTTTTCGTTCCCTACAAAAATTCGAGTTTGATTTTTTGCGAAATAATTTACCTCGATTATCAGAAAGCTCATTTGCCGAAAGGCATAAAAAAAATCTTTTAGAAGGTCTCATAAAAGCACACTGCTTGGTTCCAATGGACGGAATCCAAGCCTGATTTTTATTAATACTACCAAATTTATCAGAAATGAAATATTCAAAATCAAATGCCACGACGATAGCAATCGTCTTCGCGATTTGCACACTGACTGCCATCACCCTGGGCACTCTCGTACAGTTCTATTATGGTAGCGCAGACGAGGCAATTGAAACGCCAAAAAAGGAAAAGAACTCGACAGCAGATATTTACAAAGTACGATAGGCAAGAAAAAAATTTAAACAAAAGCGTCAAACTCCTGAACCTCTGAGAACCTCGCACGTTTTGGCGCTTTCTAATTCAAAAAATTATTACCCGATGAACAAAATCCTTTTTTTATTAGCAACAGTTTTCTTCTTTACCAATTGCAGTAAAGTGGATGAACTCACTCAGTTCAACATGGCTTACAAATCTCAGATTACAGTAAGTCCGGCAACTGGATTAAACCTACCCTTCGATTTATTTACCCCAGACATGGAGACCAATTCTGAATCAGAATTTGCGGTAAATGATACCAATAAAGATTTGATCGAGGAGATTACGCTCGAACGTTTGGATCTCGTGATTAACTCGCCTTCTGACCAAAGATTCGACTTCGTGAAGTCCATTGAGGTGTATATGGAAGCTGATGGATTGGCTGAAATCAAGATTGCAGAAGCAACCGATGTCCCGGATACGGTAGGAACGGAACTTTCCCTAACTCCGGCTGGAAACAACCTCGCTGAGTATATCAAAAAAGAGGCATTCAAACTAAGAGTCAATATCGTCACTGATAAGACGATCAACCGTGAAGTCAAAATTGATGTGGATTCTGAATTTTTCGTTGACGCAAAAATCCTCGGAGTCTAATGAAGGTGGGATTACTCCCAATGCCATTTTACGAAAGTAAAAAAACAACCAAAGTGCAAACACTAAACACGACAATCGCATAAGAATGTACTGCTTATAGATGAAGGTGGGAGCTATCATAATATCCCACAGACAAAGAGATACGCCACCTTCATTTTTTCTTTCAGAACCCGAACCGAAAAGTAGAAGCGTTCTGCTGATACTTGCTGAATTATAACTTTTTCATCTCACTTATTGATTTTTTCCCTTTCGGGAAATGAACCCCCATGTTGGTAGTGCATCTCACTGCCATTGAACCTTATTTTTCAAATCAAAATTTTATTACCATGAATAGTTCAACTACTAAAAGCTCAACAAATACTGTTTTATTATCTTCAGTTTTACTTTTTTCAATCTTAGTTGGTGGTTTCTTTGGATTCAAAACCTTCAAACTTTCAAACACTAACGAGGCCCTTACCGAAGAGATAGGAAACCTAAACACCACCAAAGAGGCATTGAACAACGAGGTGGCGCAGTTGAAATCAGACTACGAAACCCTGTTGGCAGACCATGAAGAATTGGAAGCTACTTTTGAAAACACGCAATACGAAATCAACGAAAATGAACAAAAATTGGCTGATATGCGTGCCAACAAAAGCAGCTTCACCGTAGCAGATGAGGTAGTGCTTTTGAGAGCCATCAGAGAGCAATATGCCTACGTGCTCAGTAAGCTAAGGCAGCAAACGGTCATCCTCTATGACGCCAACAGCGGACTACAAGAAGAAAACGCATTGCTCCAAAAACGATTGATGAAAATGAAAGATCAAAGCGAGCAGTTGGCAAGTCAAGTTTTTGAACTCAAGCAGAGCGGATTCAAAAACAATCAACCAATGGCACCCAATGTCAGCAACGTCAGCACTCCAAAATCAAAGGCAAGTGTGGAGAATTTTAAATTTGACATTCGCAAAAAAGGGGATCGTCCCACTGGCAGTGCGAGAAGAGCACAGAAGATTTCAGTAGCATTTGATGTCACAGGGAAGCAAGATCAGCCTGATCAAGATCAGGAACTATACTTGGTCATCAAGGACGTCAACGGAATGAATGTACCAGTCGATAATCCAATAAAAACGACTGTTGGTACTGACAGTGGAAGAGATGAAGAGATCATCAGCCAACAAACCACCCGCGTAAATTTGACAAAAAGTCAAATGGCTCAGTTTGAAATTCATCCCAAAAAGAGAACGCTAAAAGAAGGCTTCTATAGAGCTTTCGTTTACTCAAAAAGTGGACTGCTGGGATCAGATCAGTTTTACTTGAGATAGAATTGCCTATCTACTGATTTAGATAAAACTCTATTGTTGAGTTGAAGAAAGGGGAGCCATTTTGGCTCCCCTTTCTGATTCATGCCACCACTTAAATTAATAATCAAACTCATTTCTTAATAGCTGAACATTTCATTATAGCAGTCCGTTTTGGCGATGAATATTTGAAAAACATGTCTTTCACACTTGTTCAAAAATAAAATGATTTGGAAGACAAAATCTTATTTCTGAACAAGTTCATTTTATTTTCTAACCAAATTTTAAATTCACATTACGATGAAAAAATTAACTTTCTTTATCTGGGCTGCCGTCATGGCATTCGCTTTCTCTGCTTGCAATTCAGACAACGCTACTACCACCGAAGTTTCGCAAGAAGATGTCAACTCACTCAAACTACTAAGAGATGATATGTTGCGAGACATTGATGAATTGAAAATAAATCTCAACAACGCTTTGGCTTCAAGAGATGATCTCAAAATTTCTAATGATGAAATGAAAACTGCCATCGAAGCAAAAGACGCGGAGATTGTCAAAATGAAATCTAAATTTTCAAATACTATGGAAGGTATGGCCAGTGAAATCACTCAACTTCGCCAGATCAAAAAACAATTCAACCACTACATGGACAAAATGGAAGAGCAATTGGCTATCATGGATAAAGCCAACACTGCTTTGCAGGAGCAAGTAAGCGAGGAGCAAAAGCGAAATCGCCAACTGGCTTACGAGATTTCTGAATTGAAAGCAATCAATCTGGTTTCAGATTTTGAATTGAAAAAATTTGCTGCCAATAGCACACGTGCTAAAAACATCAGAGTGGACATCAAAAAAGATGGAAACAAGCCTACTGGAAGTAGCAAGCGTGCCAAAGAAATTGATTTGAGTTTTGCGATTCAAGATTTGCCTGCTGACCTTAAAGGAACGCACGAGGTTTACCTCTCCGTCTATGACGCAAAAGGCGAACCTATGAAAGTGAATAACCCTCGGCAAGTAATGATCTACCCAAACAAAGAGGGAGCACTTGCTACCGAAATCACCACCCAACAAAGCAAAGCTGTCAGCCTTGCCAATGATACGAGAATTAGCTTTTCGCAACCGATAGAAAGTCGAATGAATCCGGGCTACTATCAAGCCAATATCTACACTAATTTTGGATTGATTGGCTCTACTCAGTTTCAACTGAGATAAGTAATAATCAACAAGCCACTTGACACTAAAGTCATATAAATGATACACTTCTGACAAGCGGATTTTTTGCTACCCATAGCAAAAGTCTGTTTGTCAGAAATGGATTTTGAGGATTTATGCCTGACTACTTAATGGCAAATACATGCCGATTCCTCACAATCTGATACTCCACCTCCAAATCAGAAACCTCACAAATTCGCTGAATTATCGAAAGCCCCAAACCAAGACTTTCTTCTACTTCAGAATCCCTCTTAAATCTTTTGAAAAGCTGCAGGGGAGTAAGGCTGGAAGGTTTTCCAAGGTTAGCAATTTGAAATCTGTCCTCTGAAATTTCAATCGAGATAAAGTCGCTCTCGTTATGCCGAATAGCGTTTTGTATCAAATTAGTGATTAAAATTTCAGCCAAAGCTGCACTCATTTCTACTTCAAAAATGCCTTCCTCTTTTCGCTGGACTTCAATTTCCTGAGCAAATAATAGATCTTTAAAATTGTCTAAAATCTCATCCGTCACCTCGTTGAGGTTTACCTTTTCAAAGTCAGTAAATCTTTGATGTTCGATTTTTGAGAGTAGAATCAGTGCGGCATTCAGTTTAGAAAGACGGTTCGTGTTTTGCAAAATGGCACCCAATGCTTCAAACTCTTTTTCATGCATATTGGGCGATTGGAGCAGCAGCTCCACATAGCCTTTGATGACCGCCAGAGGGGTTTGTAATTCATGGCTGGCATTTTGGGTAAACTGCTTGTTGGCTTGATAATTTTGCCGAACCCGATCTATGATTTCAATAAGATATTCGTTCAATTCATTAATGATGGGGTAGGGCGATTTTTCAAAAGTCACCTTGCGCGGCTCATCAATATCAAACTCCTCCAAAGTCCCGATGATGTCTTTGATTTGATCCCTGATCCTCGTAACTCGCTGATAAGTTATCCATCTAAAGCCAACTCCCAAAATCAATAAACTTACCAGTAAAATAAGAGCTGTTTGATAAATATAATGGACTGGCATGATCAGCCAAATGAGGAAAAAACCTACCAGCACTGCTGCCAAAACCGGAACAATGTAAAGCTGCTTCAGGGAAGTCATACATCAAATTTATACCCGATTCCATAAATGGTTTTTAAGTATTCCCCACAGTTATTATCGGTAAGTTTTTTACGTAAGTTTTTGACATGGGCATAGATGAAATCAAAAGAAACTGCCTCGTCCATGTAGTCTCCCCATAGGTGTTCTGCCAATGCATCTTTGGTGACGATTCGATTTTTATTTCGAGTCAGGTAAACCAAAATAGCATACTCTTTTTTGGTGAGTTTTAGTTCGGTGCCGCCTGCGATGACTGTGCGCTCGTCGAGATTGATACTCAACGGACCAAAAATCAACTCCTTGCTAAATTGATTGGTTTTCCTTCTCAACACGGCTTTGATTCGAGCATTGAGTTCGGAGAGATTGAAGGGCTTGGTCAGGTAATCATCTGCTCCTAAATCCAATCCACCTATGCGGTCATCCACCGTGTTTCGCGCGGAGATGATGATGATTCCGGTTTGGGTATTTTCTTCTCGAAGTGCTTTCACCAGTTTCAATCCATCTCCACCGGGCAGATTGAGATCAATTACTGCAACATCGTATTCGTAGTTAGTGATTTTTTTATACCCTTCCATAAAAGTAGTTGCTGACTCACAGACATAGCCCTCGCGCTTTAGAGAACGCAAAAGAATATCAGTCAACCCTTGCTCGTCTTCAATTAGAAGAATTTTCATAAGCCAAAGATGAAAAAAAATGAGCAGAACAAGTCCTCGACTCATTCTGCTCTTGGGAGGTATTTAATTTAATTTTTCCATAGGAGCCATGCTTCGGGGAAATAGTAAAACTTGGAGGTCTATCTCCCTGAAACACGCACCTTATGGCAAGCCAGCTTAATCTTGGTCATCCTCGTCGTCGAGAGAATCATCAGGAATACTATCAAAATCATAGTCACCTGAATCATCTCCCAAATCGAGGTCTGAGACATCAATATCGTCATCGTCTAAATCTTCATCATCAAGATCCTCATTGATAATATCTCTGAGGACACTATTCACGGATGCTTTTTTTATCACTTTCGTGAAAATGATAGGTTCAGAAGATTTCGTTTTCTTCTTAGCGGGCTGTTGTTCCTCCTTCTCTTCTGTTGGAGCAATTTCGCCCAACTTTGCCGCCAAAGACTTCGAAGTCGTAGGCACCGCAAAAAGCCTTCTCTTATCAATCAACTCACCTGTAACCTCACAAATTCCATAAGATTTCTTTTCTATTCGAACCAATGCTTTTTGGAGATCGCCAATGTGCTTTTTCTGACGATTGGCCATGACGTAAAGCAATTCGAGATCTGTATTGGAAGCAGAGCTATCCATCCAATCTCCTTCGCTTTCCATATTTTCCGTAAGGTCATTGATTTGATTTGAAACGAAATCCAAATCTTCTTGCGCATAGGCAAGTTTCTGATCAATTCTTTTTTTGAACTCAGCCAATTCGGCGTCTGAATATCTGATAATTTGAATGCCAATCATTTTGTTAAATTTTGAATAATTTTTCTCACCATTTCCCGACAACTTGCTTCGGGAGGGAAAAAATGCTGGGCGGAATTGAGCGTCGCCCAGCAAGGTGTGAGTTTTATTAAAATCAAAAGTGCTTCTACCGAAACTTGATTTGAATGCAAGTCTCGGACTGAATTCTGAAGAAACTTTGAAGATTTCTTTCAGCGATACATTTTTTATAAATATTCTAAATCCCAATAAGGAAGGCACTCCATCGCCAAATCATCGTTGGCAGTGAATTCGTCCTCCACATTTTCGCTCCCCATTGAAATAGAGGACGAGCTTTCGCTAAATCGGCGATAAAATTTTTCTCTAATTTTTTTCAGAAGAACATACATGTCATTTGTTTTTTGGTGCAAACTTGACATCCAATTCTGAAGAAATTCTGATTTTTTTTTTGCGCTTTCATATTTTTTTTGCCTTTCGGCAAATACGCACATTTCGCGAAAGCGAAACCCACATTGCACTCAGGATCAAAAGACATTAATACCCCAAAATCCTCAACATATCTTCAGGCTCCTGCTGCTTCCTAAAAACCTTGCTCACGAAATTGCCAGTCTTATCACGGTCGATGACAATATGCTTTGGAGAAGGAATCAAACAATGCTTAATCCCTCCATAGCCACTTATCGAGTCCTGATAAGCCCCCGTATGGAAGAAACCTACATAGAGCGGCTCTTTAGATTCTGAACCTACCTTTGGAAGAAAAACCTGCTGGTTGAGTTCTTCCGAATTATAATAATCAGAATGGTCGCAACTGATACCGCCGATGTTGACGCGTTGATATTCTTTGTCCCAATGATTGATGGGCAGCAGAATGAATTTTTCCAAAATGCTCCACGCATCAGGAATCGTATTCATCAAGCTATTATTGATGATGTACCAGTTTTCTGTATCGTTTTGCTTTTTGTGTTCTAACACCTCGAAAATCACTGCACTACTTTCGCCCACTGTATATTTCCCAAATTCCGTAAACAAATCAGGTTCTTCTACGCCCTCATTGAGGCAAGCTTCTTTAATGTTTTGAACAATTTCGTTGACGATATATTTATGGTCATATTCAAACCCAAGGTTGTTTCTGATAGGAAATCCGCCTCCCAAATTTAAGGCTTTCATATCAGGGCATAACTTTTTCAATTGGGTGAATTTTTTGATCGCCTTTTGAAATTCGCCCCAATAGTAGAGGTTATCCTCAATACCGCTATCCACAAAAAAGTGCATCATTTTCAATTGCACTTTCGGATTGTCAGCAATCTTATCTTTATAAAAATCTAATATTTTGGAAGGTCTTATACCCAACCGAGAGGTGTAATAATCAGATTGCGGTTGCAAGTCCGTTGCCATGCGAATACCAATCTTGACTGGGTTCTTAGCAGATTCATATTTGTCCAATTCTGCCATGCTATCCAAAATCGCAATGGAATTTTTAAACCCTAACTCATTGATCAGCAGTATTTTATGAACGTACTCAGGCGTTTTGTAGCCGTTGTGAATCAGT
>CALCJP010000114.1 GCA_937967625.1 uncultured Saprospiraceae bacterium | reverse complement strand
ATAAGTACTATCATTGCCGAGGAGTTGCACTCGTCTTTTGATCTCATCTGTGATGTGTGGGACGACCTGGACGGTTTTGCCCAAATACTTGCCTTCGCGCTCCCGGTCGAGGACGGTTTGGTAGATTCTTCCGGTGGTAACATTGTTTGCCTGTGAGGTCTGAACATTAAGAAATCGCTCATAATGACCTAAGTCCAAATCAGTTTCTGCGCCATCTTCAGTTACGTAACATTCGCCATGCTCATAGGGATTGAGAGTGCCGGGATCGACATTCAAATAAGGATCAAACTTTTGTATGGTTACTTTAAATCCGCGTGCTTGAAGCAGTTTGGCAAGTGAGGCTGAAACGATTCCTTTTCCAAGAGAGGAAGTCACGCCGCCCGTAACGAAGATGTATTTTGTCATGAATTCTCAGGTTGTAAAAGACTTTATTCTAAAATAATTTGTATGCAAACCGAACACTTAATTTTCCGCTACTATTCGTTAAAAAAATTAAACCGTAGCTAAGGCTATGCTTGAATTTTTTGCCTCAATTATCGAAAAATTAAGCACCGATTGCTCCACAACTTATTTCAGACTAAAGTCTAATGTTACGGTATGCAAAGGTAGCGAGTGAGTTTTTAAGTCGAGGTGTTTTGCGAAAGCAATTTAAAAAAAACTTGATTGCTGGATTGTTGCCCCGACTTTGTCGGGATTGTTTGATTGTTTTTTGCCTTTCGGCAAATGGTTTACCAAAGCAAAGCAAATTGTTATGAGCGAAATCATAATCAAACCCACTCCTAATGCAAAAGAGCCGTGAAGCAATTGCTTCACGGCTCTTCATTTACCGAAAGGTAAGATGGTTTTTAAAACTCACAAATAAAATCTCCGGCTGCGGAAACAGCTACATGAAATTCATTGTCATCGTTGCTTTCCATTTCAAAAAGATAAGATACATCTGAATTAGCGTCTGTAAGCTCAATAGCTTTATCATCAGCCTCTGCATTTGGATAATTATCCTTTAAATAGGTCAACGCTTCTGAAGTAATGTCTCTTTCTTTGACCTTGATTCCTTCCATGGCTAAAGACTCATCATCATTTAAGAAAAGATATAAATCATCATCATCTCCTTCCAACTCAACCATGATTAAAGTATCGGAACAGAAAAGAAATTTTTCAGCTTCTTCTATCTTAAAGTCAGGGTAATTGGCAGCAATGAAATCTTTTGTAGCATCAGATAATTCGTATTCATCATCGTCATCATCATCATCATCTTGATCATCGTCATCGTCATCATCGTCAAGCATAATTTTATCATCTCTAAATTCACATACCAAGACACCGTCCGGAGAAATGACAACATTTAATTCGTCATCATCAGAATTTTCAAGGTTTACTAAATAATCCAAATTTCCATCAACATCGGTTAATTGAATGGCCTTATCTTCTATGTAATAGTCAGAATAATCTGCTGCTACTAAATCTAAAACAGTTGATGGCAAACTATCGGTTTTGATTTTCACACCTCCCATCATGAAAGCCGAATCACGGTTGAAATAAAGGTAAATATCTTCGTCATCCATTGTTTCAATTTCTGCAACAATCAGAGTGTCATCACAAAAGAGCTTTAATTCAATCTCATCTACTTCTGCTCCAGGATAGTTGGCATCAATATATTGCTGAATAGCAAGTGATGACAAATTATCATCGTCGTCATCATCGTCGTCGTCATCGTCGTCGTCGTTATTGTTGCCGTTGCCGTTGCCATTACCGTTGCCTTGGTTGTTGCGGTTTCCTTTGAAAACCAAAACTGGACGAAGGTGATACGTGCCATTCCCTCTTCTTTTTACGGATTCGCAAGCGTCGAAGTCAACTAAAAGGTCAGTTACAGGATTGTCCGAAAGATCAAAATCGACTTTAATTCTTAAGCCAGATCTAGCTCCGTTTGGAATTTCGAGAGGAAAGGTCTCTCCATCAATTACGATGGAATTGTCGTCTCCCAAATCTAACCTGATTTCTTTAATAAAATCAAACGGAATGGTATCGTTGGCAATTAAGGTGTCAACTCCATTTTGAAAATCGAGCAAGTTATAAATACCTGCAACGGTATTTAATTCATGTTCTCCTCCGTCTCCAATTACAAAAACAGAAAGAATTTCAACATTGACTTCTTCTGCATCAAAGGGTGCATCAGTAAGGTAAAAGTTAATGACATTTGGCTGAGTGACTACCGGAGGCGGATTAGTGCCATCAGTCGGCTCAGGTGTGATATTTTCTTTCTGACAAGAGGAAAATATCGTTACAATAGTTAGAGCAATTAATAATAAACGGTTCATGTAATTTAATTTTTTAGTAAGCGAGTCTATCACTTTTAGTGTTAATGAATATTTATTTGGAGAGGCTTTGTAAATAAATTCTTTTCGGTTTGTAGAGAAATAAAATACATGCCAGCGGGAATACTGGATTCCCAGCTGACAAGTACTTCCCTTAGATTTGAATATGTTACGAATATTGGAATGTCAATGCCTATTGTGTTCTTCATAGTGACTGTTTCAACTTCAAGATTTCTTGAAAACCGAATCTTAGTTGAATTAGAAGCGGGGTTAGGAAAAACACTGAAGTCTTTTTCGTTAGCAATCGAGGTAGAATTAGTCGATTCGCGACTGACCTCAAAACTGATGGTGTCAGGGACAGTCATGGAAGTTATCAAATTTTCATTGATGGTGAAAATACTATCAATGACAATTTGGATAGTATCTAATTCAGCTCGCCCCACAACATAATCTTCAATAATGATGAAAAAGCTTCCTACTTCCCCAAAACCAGTAACCGGAGTCTGATTGTTTAAAGCAAAGGCAATTTCTGCAGTTCCGGTTGATTCATCATTGACGACCAGATGTTCGAGTTTAAAAGAATTGGTAGGGTCGAGCCAATTGTTGTCTTCAAATTCAAATTCCCACTCTTCATCATCATCAGTAATTTCAGTGTCGTATGAAATTTTCATATTGACACCATAAAAATCATTGAATGGCAAATTAGAATCGCCCATGATGATTTTGACTTCCACTTCATCTCCAAATTTGACATCAGAACTTTGAATTTCTAATTTTACCTGAGGGTTCATTCCTGCTATTCCATTAGAATAAACATCTGGAACAACAGTGCCGTGAGTCTCGCCGTAATTGTCTTCAACTACTTCCAAGTCATCTTCATCGATCTCTCCATTGCCATCAGCGTCAGCATAGGCGTAATTGAGTCCATTAGGAAAACTGCCCGACCAAAGCGAAGGCAGGGCTTGAGGCACCCAATCTGTGGTTGATGAGTTTCTTTCCTCACCAGTTGCTCTGTATGCAGTGGATATATAGAGAAAATCTACTCCATCGACAATGCCATTGTTATTGGCGTCGCCTGGCCATACATTTTGTGCGTGCAGATTAAAAATATTGGAATTGCACAGCAAGATCACTAAGTATGTTATATAAATTAATCTCATATTGAAATGCTGATTTGGAAGTTCAGCAACTTTATGACGCAAATTTCACTCAGTTATTCCCTTTTTACAAGTACAAAAATTCTATTTTGTAAAGCACATATTTTCAATTTACACTTTCGTTAAATTATAAAACACTTATAATCAGCATTTTACGAAAGTAAAATCATATAAAATTTTTAAATTGTAAATTTGTAAAAGAGTAGCTTTGAATTTTTTTCTAAAAAATGGAAGATTGATTTATGCAGAAAAGCAAATTATTCGATTTCGTATTCAAATTTGAGGAGGGACATTGGGAGCGACTCTTCCTGTTTTTACGCTCACCATATTTCAATTCGAGGCAGGAGGTAATTCGATTGTTTGAGTATTTATATGAAAACAGGTCAATTTTAAGCAGCAAAGAACTTACCAAAGAATCGGCATACGCCTATATTTTCCCAGATGCCCCGTAT
>CALCJP010000113.1 GCA_937967625.1 uncultured Saprospiraceae bacterium | reverse complement strand
AGAAAAATCATTAAAAGAACTTTCTTCATATTCTAAAACATCCAGTCCGGCGCCACGAACTTTTCCTTTTCTAATGGCTTTCGCCAAATCGTCAGTTTTCAAAACTAAACCTCTTGCAGTATTGAAAATCCAAATGTTATTATAGAACTTGTTAATAAATTTTCTGTTTATAAAGTGATGATTATCAGATTCATAGAAAATATGAATGGATAAAACTTCAGTTTGCTTAAAAAAGGTTTTTAGATCAACTTGTTTGGCAAATTTATCTCCATAATTCTTTTTGTACTTATCGTAGGTGATGACTTTGCAGCCAAAACCTGAGAGCTTTTTGGCTACTGATTTGCCCATATTTCCATAGCCTAAAATGCCGACTGTTTTACCTTTTAATTCGATGGCGGAGTTGGATTTTCGACTCCAAATTTCATTTTTAATTTCGTTATTAGATTTTGATATTTTTTGGAGCAAGTTCAGCATCATTCCTATCGTATGCTCCCCCACTGCATCCGCACTACCTTCTGGCGAATTGAAGATTTTAATCCCGCGTTTTTCCGCGAAAGCGGTATCAATATGCTCCACTCCTACCCCTGCTCTGGCTATGAATTTTAGCTTTTTTGCCTTTTTCAAAACTTGCTTATCAAAGTCAAACCGACTTCTGCAAATCACTCCATAATAATGCCCCAAATTGTCCAAAAACTCCTGCTTCGAGCTTTCGAGATCAACCTCACACTTGAAGCCCATTTTGTTCAGTTTCTTTTTCAAAAGAGGATGAACATCGTCTATAATAAGTATCTTTTTCAATATTAATTATTTAGCTGTGTGTCAAAAATAATAAATCGTAGATGACGCTATCAAAACAAACTCAAGTACCCAAAATGAATCTTCCCTGATCCAAAATCAATCGGATTGCCGCGCTGCGAACCCAAAGCATAGCTAATTCCAAATATGCCCGCAGCAGTATCAAAAGTCACTCCCGCACCGAAGCCAAAAGGCAGGTCTGAAAAATTCGTTTCGGTCGTTTTGTCTTCCACCCAAGCCATGTCAAAGAAGGAAAATAGGAAACTGTTTTGCCCCAACAGCAAGCGATACTCAGCAGTAGCGATGGCATAATTGGTGGCAAAAATAGACTCCTCATCAAAGCCACGGAGGAGGCGGTTTCCGCCAATTCGGTACTGTTCATTCTTTAGGACAGGTGCTTCGGAAATGATGTAAACGCCATTTAAACTCAACTTGATGGTTTGGTTGGAAGCGGTGGGGATATAAGTCGCGGCATTTGCCGAAAGGCGTCCTTGAAAGGATTGTAATTGCAAGGAATCATAGAGCGACTTGAAATCAAAATCATCGTTGGAGAGGTCTAAAATTTGGGAATTGGGTTCGATGGTTTTGAGACCGGCGCCGATTCGCAATTTGGATTCCCAACCTTTACGTGGGTTAAATCGGTAATCCAATTTTTGAATCAAATACTCCACTCCTAAAATCGAGCGACTTACGTCCAATCGGCTCGGCAATCGACGATTTTGCGCCACCTGCGCCTGATTGATGGAAAGCAATCTCGAATTGGTTTGATTGAAAAATCCTTTGAAATAATTGCCTGCTTCCAAAAGCCACTGCGCCCCGATGTCGAAGTTGACATCCAAAAAATTGGTGTCTCGTTTATACAATCCAAATTTGAAATCGGCACCAATCGGTGTGTCAAACAAAAATGGATAATTGAATGCTAAATTGATTTCTTGGGTCTGCGGTCGCAACTGCTCGAACTCTGCGAATATGCGTTCGCCTTTCCCAAATTGGTTTTGGAATTCGCCCAAAAAGTTACCGGTGATGAGCAGACGATTAAATTCTTCATTGTTGGGCAAAACGCCAATTACGAAATCGAATCGGCTCGCTTTCTCTGGTTTGAGATTAAGTTTGACGGCTGCGCGGTCGAATTTGAAATCGATTTTTACGGGTTCATTTTCCGAAAGAAAGGGGAGTTCGCGGAGGCGGTTTCTGATTTTTAGGACTTTGCTGCGGTCGTAGGGTTGGTTTTCTGAAATGCCTAAATAGTTGTTGAGATAGCGTTCAGAGATTTCGACATCGCCCTCAATTTCGGGTTGATTGAAATAAATCAAGGTGCCTTTCTGCGCATTCAAAACGGCTTCTACCCTACCTTCACTTATTCGAACGCTATCCAATTTTATTTGAGCGAATGGGTAACCGTTGTTTTCGTAGGACTGCAAAAGCGACTCCTGTAACTTATTGATTTTCAATGGATTAAACGCCTTTCGGCGAAATGATTTTTGTCTAAAACCGGCTTTCGCCAAATACGTGGGTTCGACATTTCCGGGTTTTAGATATGCCCATTGGAAGCGTTTGCCAACGAATATTTCCGCGAAAGCGGTGGAGTCTTTTATCTCTAATTTATCTAAGGAAGCGAGCAGGTAGTTTTCCTTTTTTAGCTCCTCCAAAACTTCACTCAATGCTTCTACCACTTCCGTGGAATCTTCATACTGGGCAGCCAATTCGAATTTTTCAAAAAAGGTAGGAGTGGTATCGACGGGGGTGACTTGCAGCCGCATTTGGGCGAAAGCCCCGAGAGGGAGGAGCAGGATGATATTTAAGAGAAGGCGATTCACTTTATAAAGGTATGGGTTTCTCGCGTGATGGTATGGGACGCTGATGACGCTGATTGTCCTGATCAGCGCGGATCATGTGAATTCGTTTTTTCTCGCGTGATGGTTTGGCGTGATGGTATGGAACGCTGATAACGCTGATTATCCTGATCGGCGCGGATCATGTGAATTCGTTTTTTCTCGTGTGATGGTTTGGCGTGATGGTATGGGACGCTGATGACGCTGATTATCCTGATCGGCGCGGATCATGTGAATTCGTTTTTTCTCGTGTGATGGTTTGGCGTGATGGTTTGGCGTG
>CALCJP010000112.1 GCA_937967625.1 uncultured Saprospiraceae bacterium | reverse complement strand
AAAAAAGAATGACACCAGAAGAAGCCAAAGAATTGACTTTGGAACAGGTGAAAAAATTGGCTGATTTTAAAGAAAAGAAAAAACCGAAAAAGAAGGCAGCGAAGAAGAAAAAGTAAAACGGCCAACGGAAGACGGCCGCTTCGCTGACGGGAGACGGAAGGTCGCTGCTGAACTATTTCAGTAGCGACTTTTCTATTTGTACCCTCTCCACTTTCGTGGAATGTTATCATTTCGCGAAAGCGAAATTCACTTCTGATCAAATCCTTTTAAATATTTTTTCCTTTCGGAAAATGAACTCCCAACTTCCATCCTCCGTCCCCCGTCCCCCGTCCTCCGTCCAGCGAAGCGACCGTCAACCGTCCTCCGTCGAAACCCAACCCTTTCAATTAAAAAACCGTCTTGCTAATCGAAAAAGGTTATTTTTGAAAGACCGTTTCATAAAACCGCTACAAACCCTGCATGAAGCAAGCGTTAGAAAAAGAGATGATAGCAGGTTGCGTTGCCAACGAAAGGCGTTGTCAAGAGCAACTGTATCGACATTTTTTTGATAAAATGTTGGGCTTCGTAATGCGCTACACTTCCGATAAAGAAGAAGCATTACATATCTTAAATAGCGGATATTTACGGATTTTTAAAAAGATAGACCAATTTGAGTTTAAAGGCTCTTTTGAAGGATGGGTGCGTCGGATTATTTACCATGCCGTAGCAGACCATTTTAGAAGTCAAAAAAACAAGATTCATTTTCTTGAAATTGAAGATCGAGACCAACCACTACAACCGGCGCAGTTAGAACAATTCTATGAAGCCGATTTACTAAAATTAGTGGATAGATTGCCCAATGCTTCGCAGACCGTTTTTAGATTATATGCATTGGAAGGCTACACCCATCCCGAAATTTCCAAAGAATTAGGAATCAGTGTCGGCACTTCCAAATGGCACCTTTTCGAAGCCCGAAAAAAACTGAAATCGCTTTTATCGAACAACAATGAGTATAGACAAAATGCAAAATAGACAGCACAAAAAATTGGAAGATAAAGGTTGGAATATGATGCAACAGATGTTGGATCAGGAACTTCCTGCCTCAAAAGAAAAAGAGGAAAATCGTCGTGGCTTCTTATGGTTTTGGATGGGTGGCGCAGTGGTTCTAATTTCCGCTTTCTTATGGTCGAATTGGGGAGGCGAAAATAGCACTCCTCAACAACCAATCGTCGAGAAGATAGAAGAAAAAATCGCCTCAAAGGAATTGCCTTCCGCCGCTCAAGAAGAAGATGAAAATGAGGCGAAAATCATTGAGACCAGTTCGAAATCGAATACGAATAATTCATCCATATCAAAACCAGTCGCAACCGAAAACAAACCAAAAGCTATTAAAACGATTTTTGAATCAAATCCTATAATCCAAAACATCTCCACTTCTGAACCACTTGATAATCAAGTAGTTACAAGCACAAGCAACCATTCCACGAAAGTGGTCGATGAGAAAAATATTAGAGAACAAGCAAGTGCAACTGTTTCTAAAATCACCCCTAAATCCATAGATGTCATTCCACTTCTCGCCACACAACTTTCATTTTTGGAAGGCAAAAACCAACTGACCGATTTGACGCTTCCTCAAACACATTTTGCGAAAGCAAAAAAGGTAAAAAGAAGAAAAAAATTAAAAGGAAGTTGGCTGGCAAACGCATCCATGACATCCACATTAGGTGGCGACATAAACGGTTTGAAAACTGGTGTAATTTATGAACTCTCGCTTTCCTCCAAATGGGCATTAAGCACCGGACTCAATTACCGTCTTTCCAGACAAAACAATCTGCGACTCAGCTGGGGAGATCAGCATATCGGAAGCGGCGGTCTTGACTTAAACAATGCTGGGGTTACACCTACACAAGACACTACCCTTCCGGGAGGAGTTTCCTCCAATGACGAATACTATTATGACGCAAACAAAGAAGCGCTGCGAACCACTAACCGCGAAAGCTATCACTTCGTAAGTATTCCGATTAGCGCAAACTATCGCTTTGCAAAAAAGTGGAACCTGACTTTTGGAGTAGAAAGCTCCTATTTATTTAACTTTCCCACTGCACTAAAAAGGAGTGATGAGAGAACTCTGGATTCAAGTTTTATTCAGGGAAATGACCCTTTGTTTGGCACCCGTTTCAGCCTATTGAGGTTGGATTTTGCAGCAACTCTTGGCACCTCATTTCAAATCAACAAGTCATGGTCTGCCAACTTGGATTACCACCACGGCAACCTGCTCCAAATGAACAATTGGCAGCCCAACAACCAGTACTTGCAATTGGGAATGGGGTATCGGTTTTAGGACGGTACACGGTTTAGGGTGCACGGCGTGATTGAGGTTTGAGTTTGAGTTTTGAAGTTGATCTTTAATTCAAATAAGGCTTAATCTCCTCCAACATACTCTCAGGCGGCAGCTCGTCATTCAAGTAAGTTTTCAATAAATTGAGCAAACGCTCTATCATCTCATCGCGAAAACCCATCTGAAAACCAACCACATGGAGCAGGTTTTCTTCCTGCTTATCCACTACCCCATCTGCTTTAGTCATGAAAAGTAAATAATACAACACCGTGATGCGATGGTGTTCTACTTTTGGAGGCTTGATTAAATATTTTTCAGGATCAAATCGAATCATTTCCACCTCTTGCGCCGACACCTGAAGCGACTGCGCTGCATAGTTGAGGTACTTCCGTTCGGTCGTAGAGAAGTATTTATCAGAATGCGCTTGTTTAATCAACAATGACAATATGTAATATTTCATTGCCTTTTCTTCTTCCTTAGATCCAAAATCCATAGTAACAAATTGTATAAAAATTCGAGCAAAATGATTACACTTGTAAAGGTAATTGATTACAAGTTCAATTTATAGAATCCAACCACCATGAAAAGTCACTTCTCACTCCTTTTAATTTTATTTTTCTGCCTTTCGGCAAATGCGCAATCAGATGTCCAAAAACTCATCGGCGCCCTACTCGCAGACACGCCAATTGAAGAAAACCTCCAAGAGCTTTGCGACGACATCGGTGGCAGGGTCACCGGTTCGGAAGCCAACAAAAAAGCCGTCGAATGGGCCCACAACAAATTCAAAGAAGCAGGCGTACCAGTCCAAAAGGAAGCCTTCGAGATGCCCGTACTTTGGCTTCCTAAAACCACTTTCGTGCAAATCTCCGGTGATGTTCAATTCCAACCAAACGCCGTTGCCAAATACCAATCTCCCCCCGGCACCTACGAAGGCGAACTCCTATTTGCCGGAAACGGCTCAAAAGAAGCCCTCGATAAAATCGGCGAAGCCGCTCGCGGCAAATTCCTCATCGTCGAAACCGACCTCTGCCTGGACATCAATGGCCTATTTGCAGAATACGCCGCAGCCGCAGCCACTGAAACCGAAGCAGCAAAATACGGCGCCAAAGGAATCATCTTCATGGCTTCGCGCCCAGCAGGTCTGCTCTATCGTTTCATCACTTCCAAAGTAGTTGACAATAAACTCCCCCAGCTCGTCATGGCACGCGAAGACGCCAAACGCTGCATCAGAAACCTACAGAAAGGAGACCAGTTAAACATCTCTACAAAAATCGACGCGCAGGTAGGCGGACAGTTCACCAGCCACAACGTCATCGCTGAAATCAAAGGCTCTGAATTCCCAGAAGAAGTCGTCGTCATCGGCGCGCACATCGACTCGTGGGCATTGGGCACGGGCGCCAACGACAATGGCTGCAATGTCAGCATGATGATCGACATCGCGCGGCAGATGAAAAAATTGGGCATTCGCGGAAAGCGAACCATTCGCTTCGCGCTTTGGAATGGAGAAGAGCAAGGTTACTTTGGCTCTTGGGCATATACCAAAGCCCACCAGAAAGAATTGGATGACCACATCATGGCTTTGTCAGTGGACATCGGGAGCGGTGCTATCATTGGCTTTTTCACCAATGGCGAAGAAAAACTAATGCCTGCCGTCGATCAGGCTTTAAAACCCGTAGCTGCTTTTGGCGATTACACTCAACTCAATATCCCCATCGTTGGAACCGACAATTTTGACTTCATGTTGGAGGGTGTTCCCAACCTCGTTGCCAACCATAAACCCCAAGTTTATGGACTAAATTATCATGCCCAATCAGACACTTATGACAAAGTAGATTTGAAAACCATGAAGGTCAACTCTGCCATAGTTGGTGCATTGGCTTTGGGATTTGCTAATTTTTCTAAAGGAAATGTTAATTGGAAACGCCATTCGAGAGGCGAAATCCAAGCAATTTTTGATAAAAACAGCTTAGAATTCACCATGAGGATGTTTAATGTGTGGGATTCGTGGGTAAATAGAACTCGAGGTAGAAAGTAAATTTTGGTGTTTAGATGACATTTAATACCTTTGCGCCCGTTGAAATGACGTGTGAAGTTTTAGTTCGGACTAAACTATAACAACACATTTTGAAAAAATCACATTTATCATAAATTTATGTGACAACCTTTCGAAAAGGCGTCTTTATCAGCGTGAACAATATTTCTTAATTTTTTCATAAAATAATTCAAAAACTATGAAGAAAGCGTCATTCGTACCCTTCGTACTCTTCTTCTGTGTTCTTTCAGTGAACACTTTCGCTCAAAACGATATTCCGTTTGGCGATTTGCCTCCAACCAATGAGTTTGGAAAATGCTACGCAAAATGTAAAGCAGCTGATATTTACGAAACTGTTACAAAACAAGTTTTAGAAAAAGAGGCTTCTACAAAATTGATCAAAGTACCTGCTCAATACGAGACAGTTACTGAGACCATCATGACTAAGGAAGGTGGTACTAACTACAAGGTGATTCCTGCTGTTTATGAAACAGTGACTGAAACAGTCATGGTAGCACCAGAACGCACCGTTTTGAAAACCATTCCTGCTAGATATAGCACTGAAAGCCGTCAGGTTTTGGTAAGCGAAGCTAGAGGTCAGTGGGTTAAAAAGAGAAAAGGTCCTAACTGCTTCTCTGAAAATCCAGATGACTGCTTCATCGTTTGTTATGAAGAAGTTCCTGCTAAATACAGAACTGAAAAGTACAAAGTGTTAGCTACTGCTGCATCTACTTCTGAATCTACAGTTCCTGCTAAATACAAAACTATCACTCAGAGGGTAGTTAAAGAACCAGCAAGAGTTGTTGAAATTCCAGTTGAGCCTAAATACACTACTGTTTCTGTTAAGAGATTGATTTCTCCTGAGTCAACTACTCAAGAAACTATTCCTGCAGTTTACAAATCTGTTTCTGAAAGAAAATTGGTAAGTAAAGGTGACTACGGTGTGTGGACTGAGATTCTTTGTGCTTCTAAGCAGTCTGACTCAAAAGTAAGAGAGGTACAAACTTTCTTATCTGGAAAAGGATATAACCCAGGTCCTATTGATGGAATCCTTGGTATCCAAACTCAAAATGCAATGTTGCAGTACCAGAGAGACAACAGTCTTCCTGAAGGCAACATGAACCTTGAGACTTTGAGACACATGGGTATTTCTTACTAAGGAAATACAATCATAAAACATAATTAGAAAGAGTTGCTCCATTGAGCAGCTCTTTTTTTATGCCCTTTCGGGAAATTAATTACGCAGCGATACAATCTATCTGAAGTACTAAAGCATGGACACTTTTGCCGCTTTTGCGAAACCATAAGTTATGCCGGTAGTGCCATGCGGCTTATTTTTCAAAACTCAGGATGGCTCATGCTTTCGCGAAATACTCACATTTTGCAGAAAGGCTGATATTCAAAAAGTTAAACTACGCACAAAAAAAACTGAGTATCGAATTCAATCAATACTCAGTTTCTCTACAAAGCCGATAGACTTTATATTATTTAAACAGCCACACGCAACTTAGACTTTTTGTTTTTCTTCTTTCTTTTCTTCGTGGTGTGAAGAGATTTTTGACTCTGGTGTGCTTTCGCACAAAAACGATATTCTACCTTGTGGGGCATGAAACCGGCTTGCCGAATCAATTCAATATTCAAATCATCTTCACTTAACTGAATCGAAATTTCACCACCAGTTAACTCTACCAATTTTTCAAAAAAGGTTGAAGTAAATTCTTGGTTGCGAGAGCCTTCATCAATCGCAAACTGAACCAATTGATTCTTGCATTGGTGGCTTGAAATCCCCGTCTTATTAATGACTGCAATTGCCAAAGGCATCCTCTCTTCAAAGACCGCTAAGATGTATCCTCCAAAAGAAGGACAATCTTTGATTGCGTAATCGACAGAATGCTGGATTAACTCAGAGGGTAGATTAGAATGACTTTCCAAAAACTTGATAACACCAAGTTTTTCAAATGGAGAAATTCCCGTGAAAGCGTCAAAGACTGTGTAGTTAGACATAAAAATGAGGGCTATTGCCTTTTTTCGTTTTGTTTTTAATCTCTGTTTTCTCTATATAGTAAGCAGTGCGAATATAGGAAAAAAATGCAAATACGCTTTTTTCTAATATAAAATTTTGGAGAACACTATATCAACAGGATAAAAATCATCACAAAGTGAAAAGTGGTTAAAAATTTAGAACAATTACCATAGGTCTAAATTATTGGTTTTACTTTACGAAGCCGTTTTTTGGCTTTTTAGGATATGTGACAATCTGATAATTAGTTCCATCGGTTTGAATGGACGTAATGAAAAATCATTAGCACCTGCTTCCAATAATTCGATTATGGTATTTCCTTCTTCGATGTTGGCAACGACGATGATTGGCAAGTCGCTGTTCATCACCTTTCTTACATATCTGAGGACTTCGGCAGCGGAGATATTTTCTGAATTGGTGCCTACAATGGCCAAATCAACTTCGCCATTTTCAATTTTTGCAATGGCTTCATCACCATTTGCTGCAGGAATCATTTTGAATCCGTTTTTTTCTAAACGAAATCGGATGGCAGTCATCATTATATCTTCTACCTCGCAGACTAGTACATTCATCTTTACTATTTGCTTGAGTGAGTCAAACCTGTAGTTAAATCAGGCGTAATTTATTATTTCGTTTTCTCAGGAACGTGTATGTGGTGGGCTTTGGCTTAAGCGCTAAGGTAATCAAATCTAACGCAACCTTATTGCCCGAAAGGGCAAAAAAAATACTATGTGTCGAAACACATAGTATTTTTGGTTATTAGACAATTCTTTTGACTGTCTTCCCTAAAAAATCTAATTTTCTTCTCCTGAAGATGTTCCTACAAGGAATCATAATGGGCGCGAAGTTCGTCAAGCACCTTCGGCTGCATTTCTTCTATGATGTCAAAGAGACCAGGCAATTTTTCGGTCTCGCCTCCTATTTTTGTAATTAACTCTGCCTCCTGATTGGCATTGGTCATCAAATCATTGCCAACAAATGCTAAGGTGGATTTAAACTTATGGCTTAGCTGATGTGTATTTTCCATATCTCCTTGACGGAAAAAACTAACCATTCGAGGGATGTCATTGGTCATTTCTTCGATGACAATTCCTAAAATTTCTTTTTGCATTTCGGCATCGCCTTCGGTCATCATGTCCAAATAGTCAAGATTGATATAGTTATACTGAGTCTGATTCATTTGTCTTCCTCTTATGAGTGATTGAATATAAATTACAAAAATAAGATAAAAAAATTATCATAAAAATGTGATAATCAGGTATTTGTGCTTCAAAACTGTTTAGATCAGGCTTTATTGCCTTTGTCCGAAAGGACATTTGGATTGTATTTTACATTAACACTAATCCAAACAGATCTTGAAAACCTAAATATCCACACAAAAAAGATTCCTAAAATTAAAATCAACAAGGCAAATGTGCTAAACAGTCCCCAATCCAATATCCAATGAAAGAACATCGCGAAGAAAAGTGAAAACCATCCGGTGAGTATGTAGGAGATGAACATCGCTCCATAATAGA